>NZ_VZQN01000023.1:0-130631 GCF_014397645.1 Paraburkholderia sp. 31.1 | reverse complement strand
GGGTTCTTGTCGAAGGGGCGGGTAGGTTTGAGCGTGCGATATGCCCAAAACCTAGCAGTAGCAGGGCTTCAGGCGGTGGGTAGGTTATTGGCCGGGAGTCTTCGGCGCGCCGCCTGCCGGTTGCCAGTTTGCAACTTTGGCGACTTCCTCGATGCCGGTCTCATTCGGGTTGCCATCCTCGTTGGTGAGGCCAAACTCCGCAGCATGCTCGCGCAGCCACTTCTTGATGGCGTCCTTCACGCTCTTGCCGCTGCTCTGCGTGACAGCCAGCCAGGCAGTCACGGCAGCAGCAAGCCGTGGCGCGTACCGTGCGTCTTTGGGATTCAGGTAGTCTGGCGCATCCGTCGCCTCGGGGAAGAAGAAGCCCGCTCTCACGCCGCGCGACGCGAGCCACTTGCGAACGTCTTCGACAGTGACGGTCGTCAACGACCAGTCCGGAGCAACGCGATAGATGATCCCGCGAGCCTTCGCCGAATATGGCTCGACTTCCCACGCTTCTGCCGCATCGTCGGCCCGTATGGTGACATCCTTTGCGAAACGTTCACCGTCCTCTGGCTCTTCGTCCCATCCCCGTTCCCAGGCTGAACGGCGTATCGTCGCGTTCAGTTGCTTCGCGATGACAGCATTCGCAAGTGCGGTTTGCGCCGTATGTACCCATGTGATGCCGTCACTGTCGGTCAGGTTGGTTTCGCGGTTCCTGAAGAACTGCCGGGTCCCATCAACTGAGTTCGGGTCAAACCCGGCGATCAACGCCGCAGCATCCTCGACGCTGAGCGGATCGACCAGACTCCAAAGCGGATGAATCTCCTTATGCGAAAACGGGTCGTTCACATTGCCTCCCGAAGATTCGCCGTAGCGCTCGCAACGTTGCATCAGGCGAAACCTGGGTGCACTAGGCATCGCCGGATTCTAGCGGACTGCGACGGCAATCGGACAGAAACGCGAAGCCTCGCAGAATAGGGGAAGTGCGTGAGTTTGTGCCTGGCGATGGGCCAAATGATGGACCGAAAAAACAAAAACCCCGTAAGTCATTGAACTTACGGGGTTTCGTTTCGATAAATGGTGGAGGCGGCGGGAATCGAACCCGCGTCCAGAAGTCCTCTACGACCAGTTCTACATGTTTAGTTCTGTCTTTTGATTTAACCGCAGCGACGCGGACGAACACGCTGCGCTACGGCGATTCACTAAATTTTCGACCCGGACGTCGTGACGCCGCCAAGGCTTAACTGACGTATATGACCTCTGTCGGTATTGCTACCGGTCTTGCGACACTAGCCCGTCAGTGAACTAGGCAGAGGACGGCGGCCCTTAGGCTGCCAGTGCGAACGTATCGTCGTTTGCAGTTACGTTTTTCCCATTGATTAACGAGGTGACGGGTCCTCGACATGCCCTAGCCGCTTCGCAACCCCTGTCGAAACCAGGTCGCCCCCGCGGTTCGTTGCTCACATATGTGAGCCAAAGGAGATTTTACAATAGATCGAGGGCCGCGTCGTGCGTCTTTGGTGGCCGCTGAATGGTGCAACATGGTTAACAAGAGTGCGGGACGGGACCTTCAGCCGATCTGTCTGACTTTGTCAGCCGATGTCGCGCAGCAGGGTTTGCAACTCGGCCGTCGATTCTACGACGTGTTGCGCGTGCCACCGTGTCGGCGGAATGTCGTTGCCGCAATAGCCGTACGCCGCGGCGACGGTCTTCATGCCGGCGGCAAAACCGGCCTGCACGTCGCGCAGATCGTCGCCGATATAGACGACGCGCTCCGGCGCGATGTCCAGCTCACGCGCCGCGTGCAGCAACGGCGCGGGGTGCGGCTTCGAATGCGGGGTCGTGTCGCCGCTCACCACGCAGCCGGCGCGCTCCTCGAGCCCGAGTTGCGCGACGAGCGGCTCGGTAAGCCGCGCGACCTTGTTCGTGACGATGCCCCAGCGCACGCCGCGCGCGTCGAGTTCGTCGAGCACTTCCGCGATACCCGGAAAGAGCGTCGTCTCGATGCACAGATCTGCTTCATAGTTCGCGAGAAACTCCTCGCGCATCGATGCGAATTCGTGATGATCCGGCCCGATGCCGAACGCCCCGCAGATCAGTCCGCGCGCTCCGGCTGATGCCAGCGGGCGCAGCTTCTCGAGCGGCACCATCTTGAGCCCCCGGTCGTGGCGCATCTTGTTGACGGCGGCCGCGAGGTCGGGCGCCGTGTCGGCAAGCGTGCCGTCGAGGTCGAAAAGCACGGCGAGGCAAAAGCCGAGCGTGTCGTCGTTGTCTTCGCGTTGCGGCAGGGGAGTCGGGTCGCTCATTGTTCGTTTTGGATACGGCGGATCGGGGCGGTTCGGGCAATTCAGGCGTCGCGGCGACAGGCGAGCATATAGTTGACGCTCGTGTCGGACGACAGCGCGAAAAGCTTGCTGAGCGGGTTGTACACGATGCCCTTGATGTCCGCCGTGCGCAGCTCGGCGGCGCGCACGAAGCCGGCGAGCTCCGACGGGCGGATGAAGCGCGCGTAGTCGTGCGTGCCCATCGGCAGCATTCGCGCGATGTATTCGGCGCCGATCACCGCGAACAGATACGACTTGACATTGCGGTTCAGCGTGGAGAAAAACACCCAGCCGCCCGGCTTCACGAGATTCTTGCAGGCCTCGACGATCGCGGCCGGCCTGGGCACGTGCTCGAGCATTTCCATGCAGGTGACCACGTCATAAGTGCCCGGTTCGCGTGCGGCCAGCGCCTCAGCCGCGATTTCTTCGTAATCGACGGTTACACCGCTTTCAAGACTGTGAAGATCGGCGACACCGAGTGCCTGCGTCGACAGATCGATGCCCTTCACATGAGCGCCCAAACCTGCCATCGATTCCGACAGGATGCCGCCGCCGCAGCCGATATCGAGCACATTTTTGCCGGCGAGATGGGCGTGGGTGTCGATCCAGCTTAGACGAATCGGATTCAGTTCGTGCAGCGGCTTGAATTCGGCGTTCGGGTCCCACCAACGATGCGCGAGGTCGCTGAATTTCTGTAGTTCGTGAGGATCGGCGTTGGTCATGGTGAAGGCTGCCTCGATGAAAGCGGTGAGCGGACGCTCGAGGATAAACCCTGAGTATATAGGGCGAGAGAAAGAGCGGCAAAAGCGCGTCGGGTAGCGGGCGCTGATGCAAGCTGCGAACCGCTGGTAGCTGAGCGGGACCCTCCTGCGTCGCGCATCACGCCAGGCCGCGGTACCCGCGCATAAAAAAAAAGCCCCGCCGAAGCGGGGCTTTCGATACTGCGGTAATTTTCCAGCTTACTGCTTCGGCGTACCGACAACTTCGACTTCCACGCGGCGGTCCGGTGCGAGGCAGGCGATGAGTTGCTTGCGGTTCTTCTGGTTGCAACCGGTGGTAACCGGGTTGCGCGGACCCTTGCCTTCCGTGTAGATACGGTTGGCTTCGACGCCCTTGCTGACCAGGAAGGCCTTCACAGCTTGAGCACGACGCAGCGACAGACGGTCGTTGTAGGCGACGGAACCGATACGGTCGGTGTGGCCCGTAGCGACGACGACTTCGAGGTTGATGCCCTGGATCTTCGATGCCAGTTCGCTCAGACGTTCCTTGCCGGCCGGCTTCAGGATTGCCTTGTCGAAGTCGAACAGCGCATCAGCTTGATACGTAATCTTTTCGCTGGAGATAGCCGGAGGCGGAGGGACCGGTGCCGGCGGGGTCGGAGCCTGAGCAACCAGAGCGCCGTCGCACTTGGCGTTAGCCGTTGCGGGCGTCCAGAATGCATCGCGCCAGCAAAGCTCGTTCGTGCCGTTCATCCACACGTATTCGCCAGTACCATTCACCCAGTTGTCGTTGGTAGCTTGTCGCGACGCCGGCACCGACTGCGCCATGGCGGATGCAGCCATAACTGCGGTAGCTGCAATGAACGCGAGCTTTGAAAGTTTATTCATATTTCTCCTCTCGAAATTGAGATTACCGCAGGTTTACTGCGAGCCTGTTGACGAAGACCAGTCATACATTGCTCGAAGTATAACATTGGTGCGGAACAAAAACCGTTTGTGTAGACTTCGAGCAGTGTCTGACTCTTTGTGCGTTGGCATTTTGCCATATCGTTCCCTTCCGACGAAAAAAAAATCCGCCCCCGATCAAATCCCCCTCCAATTGTGGTGCATGCGCAACAAATGTTTTCGTCTGAGCGGTCCGCCGGCTCTGGCTGAGCGGCGGATTGGTCCCACGCAGGAATCGAGCCTGACGAGACTGAAATTGTGCGATCGGCGAGGTGTTGGCGGGTGCCCCTCTAATATGTATACGTACCTTCGTCGGGCGTGGATTCGTGGCATGTTAGAATCGCGTGATGCGTTGCGCCTGCAATGCTTACGCGAAGAAGCGGCGAAACCCCGCCTTCGCACGTAAAAGATACGGATAATGGATCAATTCGCCAAAGAGACTCTGCCAATCTCCCTTGAGGAGGAAATGCGCCGTTCGTATCTCGATTACGCGATGAGCGTGATCGTAGGGCGAGCGCTTCCCGATGTCCGCGATGGCCTGAAGCCGGTGCACCGGCGCGTGCTGTTCGCGATGCATGAGCTGAACAACGACTGGAACCGCGCCTACAAGAAGTCGGCGCGTATCGTCGGCGACGTCATCGGTAAATACCATCCGCACGGCGACACCGCTGTCTACGACACGATCGTACGGATGGCGCAGGACTTCTCGCTGCGCTACATGCTCGTCGACGGCCAGGGGAACTTCGGTTCCGTCGACGGCGACAATGCCGCGGCGATGCGTTACACCGAAATCCGCATGGCGAAGATCGGCCACGAACTGCTGGCCGACATCGACAAGGAAACGGTCGACTTCGCGCCGAACTACGACGGCAGCGAGAACGAGCCGGCCATCCTGCCCGCGCGCATCCCTAATCTGCTGATCAATGGCTCGTCCGGCATCGCGGTCGGCATGGCGACCAATATCCCGCCGCACAACCTCAATGAAGTCGTCGACGCGTGTCAGCATCTGCTGAAGAACCCGGAAGCGACGATCGACGAGCTGATCGAGATCGTCCCCGCGCCCGACTTCCCGACCGCCGGCATCATCTACGGCGTGGCCGGCGTGCGCGACGGCTATCGCACCGGCCGCGGCCGCGTCGTGATGCGCGCGCTGACGCACTTCGAGGAAATCGACCGTGGCCAGCGCATGGCGATCATTGTCGACGAGCTGCCCTATCAGGTGAACAAGCGCTCGCTGCTCGAGCGCATCGCCGAGCTCGTCAACGAGAAGAAGCTCGAAGGCATTTCCGACATCCGCGACGAATCCGACAAGAGCGGGATGCGCGTCGTGATCGAGCTGAAGCGCGGCGAAGTGCCCGAGGTCGTGCTGAACAATCTGTACAAGGCGACCCAGCTTCAGGACACGTTCGGTATGAACATGGTCGCGCTCGTCGACGGCCAGCCGAAGCTCCTGAATCTGAAGGAAATGCTGACGTGCTTCCTGTCGCATCGCCGGGAAGTGCTGACGCGGCGCACCGTCTACGAACTGCGCAAGGCGCGCGAACGTGGTCACGTGCTCGAAGGTCTCGCGGTTGCGCTCGCGAACATCGACGAATTCATCGCGCTCATCAAGGCCGCGCCGACACCGCCGATCGCCAAGCAGGAGCTGATGTCGCGCGCGTGGGATTCGTCGCTCGTGCGCGAAATGCTGTCACGCGCCGAGTCGGAAAACGCGTCGGCGGGCGGTCGCGAAGCTTATCGTCCGGAGGGACTGAACCCGTCGTTCGGCATGCAGACCGACGGCCTTTACCGTCTGTCCGATACGCAGGCGCAGGAAATCCTGCAGATGCGCCTGCAGCGACTGACCGGTCTCGAGCAAGACAAGATCATCGGCGAATACCGCGACGTGATGGCGCAGATCGCTGACCTGCTGGACATTCTGGCTCGCCCGGAACGCATTTCGGCGATCATCGTCGACGAACTCACGTCCATCAAGGCCGAATTCGGCGATGCGCGTCGCTCGAAGATCGAGTTGAACGCGACCGAGCTGAACACCGAAGACCTGATCACGCCGCAGGAAATGGTCGTGACGATGTCGCACGCGGGCTACGTGAAATCGCAACCGTTGTCCGAATATCGAGCCCAGAAGCGCGGTGGTCGTGGCAAGCAGGCCACTTCCATGAAGGAAGACGATTGGATCGACACGCTGTTCATTGCCAATACGCACGACCACATCCTGTGCTTCTCGAACCGCGGCCGTGTGTACTGGGTCAAGGTCTACGAAGTGCCGCAGGGTTCGCGCAATTCGCGCGGCCGGCCGATCGTCAATATGTTCCCGCTGCAAGAAGGCGAAAAGATCACGGTCGTGCTGCCGGTCAAGGAGTTCTCGGCCGACAAGTTCGTGTTCATGGCGACCGCGTTGGGAACGGTAAAAAAGACGCCGCTGGAAGCATTTAGCCGGCCGCTGCGCAAGGGTATTATTGCGGTCGGTCTCGATGAGGGCGATTACCTGATCGGCGCCGCGATCACCGACGGCCAGCACGACGTGATGCTGTTCTCGGATTCGGGCAAGGCAGTGCGCTTCGACGAAAACGACGTGCGTCCGATGGGCCGCGAGGCGCGCGGCGTGCGCGGCATGCAACTCGAGGACGGCCAGAACGTGATCGCGTTGCTGGTGGCCGACGACGAGCAGCAGTCGGTGCTCACCGCAACCGAGAACGGCTACGGCAAGCGCACCCCAATCACCGAGTACACGCGTCACGGCCGCGGCACGAAGGGCATGATCGCAATCCAGACGTCGGAGCGTAACGGCAAGGTCGTTGCCGCGACGCTGGTGGACCCGGAAGCGCAGATCATGCTGATTACCACGACGGGCGTGCTGATTCGCACGCGCGTGTCGGAAATTCGCGAAATGGGACGCGCAACGCAAGGTGTTACACTCATCAGCCTTGACGAAGGGACCAAGCTGTCCGGTCTGCAACAGGTAGCGGAGGCCGAGGGCGAGTCGGAAAGCGATTCCGACGGCTCCGCTGAAGGTGATAACGGCGGTGAGGGCGGCGGCGCGGCTTGATCCGTGCCAGCGGCTTTCAGTCTCAGTTAATACGTTGAAGCTACGCTGCGGGTCACCGCGTATCGGGCCGGTACGCTTTCCCGTGTGGCGTGCAGTTCAAGTTAATTTCTCTTAGGGAGTAGTGATGCAAAAACGATTCAAACAACTGATGTTGCTGGCTGCCATCGTGCCGACCTTCGCCATGGCTCAAGCGCTGCAGAACCAGGCGCCTGCGGCTCCGGCTGCCGCAGCAGCACCGGTTGATCCGGCCAAGCAAGCTGCCATCAAGGAGCTGCTCGACGCCATCGATGCGCAGAAGCTGGTTGGCGCAATCGGCAACAGCGCGCAGATGCAGGCCAAGCAGCTCGTTCCGGCCATCCTGTCGGACGCGCTGACCGAGAACAAGACGATGACGGACAAGCAGAAGCAGGCCGCCGTGCCGACGCTGCAAAAGAACGCGGTGCCGAAGCTGGTGGACAGCGCGGGCCAGGTGTTCGCAACCGACTCTTTCCGTCAGGACGCGATGCAATCTCAGTACGACGCGTACGCGAAGTACTACAGCACGTCGGAAATCAAGGATCTGACCACGTTCTACAAGAGCCCGACCGGTCGCAAGTTCATCCAGGTGCAAGACCAGGTTGGCCGCGACGTCGTGAACGGTCTGATGCAGAAGTACATGCCGGAATCGATCAAGGCAACGCGTGACCAGGCCGACAAGGAAGTCGCATCGGTCAAGCCGGCTGCCAAGTAAATTCCGCTCGCAGGCTGCGCTGATCAGCCGGCCTGTCGTCGCGCCCGCTGGGCCACCCGGCGTGGCGGGTTGGCGGCGACAATGCGATAATGGTCGTTTGCGCACTGGCGCAGACGGCCATTTTCTTTTTCGGCGAGCCATTTCGCAGTTCTTTTCGCCGATTCCCGCGCGACTTCGTTATTTCGCGCCCGCTTCCAGGACCTCACATGCGCGTCTTTAATTTCTCCGCCGGCCCGGCGGCCATGCCCGAAGAAGTGCTGCGCCAGGCAGCCGACGAGATGCTGAATTGGCGAGGCAGTGGTATGAGCGTGATGGAAATGAGCCATCGCGGCAAGGAATTCATGTTGATCCACGAGGAAGCGCTGACCGATCTGCGCGAGTTGCTGCAGGTGCCGGCAAGCCACCGTATCCTGTTTCTGCAGGGCGGCGGACTCGGCGAAAACGCGATCGTGCCGATGAACCTGCTCGGCTCGAAACCGCGCGCGGATTTCGTCATCACCGGCGCGTGGTCGGAGAAATCGTTCAAGGAAGCGCAGAAATACGGCAGCGTGCATCTCGCCGCGACCGGCAAGACAGCCGAGGGCTTCACCCGCGCGCCGGCGCGCTCGGAATGGCAGCTGTCGGACGATCCGGCTTACGTGCACTTGTGCACCAACGAGACCATTCACGGCGTCGAAACCTTCGAGATTCCCGACCTCGGCGATACTCCGCTCGTCGCGGACGCGTCGTCGCATATCCTGTCGCGCCCGATGGACATCGCCAAATACGGCGTGCTATTCGGCGGTGCGCAGAAGAACATCGGCATGGCCGGCGTGACGGTCGTGATCGTGCGTGAGGACATGCTCGATCGCGCGATGCCGATCTGCCCGTCGGCGTTCGAATGGAAGACCGTCGCCGAGAACAATTCGATGTACAACACTCCGCCCACCTACGCGATCTATATCGCCGGGCTCGTGTTCAAGTGGTTGAAGAAGCAGGGCGGCCTCCTGGCGATGGAGGCACGCAACCTCGAAAAATCGAAGCTGCTGTACGACACGATCGACTCGAGCAGCTTCTATCTGAACAAGGTCGAGCGTGGCTCGCGCTCCCGGATGAACGTACCGTTCTTTCTCGTCGACGAGTCGCGCAACGAAGATTTCCTGTCCGGCGCGAAAGCGCGGGGATTGGTGCAGCTAAAGGGCCACAAGTCCGTCGGCGGCATGCGGGCGTCGATTTATAACGCCGTCCCGCTCGAAGGCGTCAAAGCGCTTGTCGAATACATGAAGGAATTCGAACAGCGCAGTGCCTGAGCCACACTGACCGGCAGGCGTGCGCATCTTTTCCAGCAGTTACCCGGCAAAGCCGTTTTACGCATGGACGACGAACTCAATACACGACTCAAACCTCTGCGCGATCGCATCGACGCGCTCGACGCGCAGTTGATCGCGCTCCTGAACCTGCGCGCGTCGGTCGCGCTCGAAGTCGGGGAGGTCAAGAAGCATTTCAACGCACCGGTGTTCCGACCCGAGCGCGAGATGCAGGTGATCGCGCGCCTGCAGGAGATGAGCGCGGGGCCGCTTGCGGACGAACACATCAGCGCGATCTGGCGCGAGATCATGGCCGCAAGCCGCGCGCTCGAAAAGACCATCAAGGCCGCGTACCTCGGGCCCGTCGGCACCTATAGCGAACAGGCGATGCATGAGTACTTCGGTCAGTCGATCGAAGGGCTCCCGTGCCCGTCGATCGATGAAGTGTTCCGCTCCGTCGAGGCGGGCGCCGCCGACTACGGCGTCGTGCCGGTCGAGAATTCGACCGAAGGCGCGGTGTCGCGCACGCTGGATCTGCTGCTGCAAACGCAGCTGACCATCGGCGGCGAACTCGCATTGCCGATTCATCACAACCTGCTCACGCAAAACGGGCTCGCCGGCGTCACGCGCGTGTGCGCGCACGCCCAGGCGCTCGCGCAGTGCCAGCGCTGGCTGTCGACCAACGCGCCGCATCTCGAGCGCCAGGCGGTGTCGAGCAACGCGGAAGCTGCACGGATGGCAGCCGAAGATCCGACCGTCGCGGCCATCGCCGGCGACCGCGCCGCGATCCACTACGGCCTGCAGGTCACCAACGCGCTGATCCAGGACGATCCGCACAACCGCACACGCTTCGTGATGATCGGCAAGCAGCCGACCGGTCCGAGCGGCTACGACCAGACCTCGCTGATTGTGTCGGTCGTGAACGAACCGGGTGCGATGGTCAAGCTGCTCGAGCCGCTGGCGCGCCACGGCGTGTCGATGACGCGTTTCGAATCGCGCCCGGCGCGCGTCGGCACGTGGGAGTACTACTTCTATATCGATGTCGAAGGCCATCGCGACGACCCGGCCGTGGCCGCCGCGCTCGCCGGGCTCGGCGAGAAGGCCGCGTTCCTGAAAATACTCGGCTCGTATCCGCGCGCCCGGTAAGGGCTGGCAGCGCAGTCCGGGCGGCGCCAAGTGCACTGCCCGAACGCATATTTCACTATCCATCGTCGTTCGGAGATTTTCATGACAGCGTCTTTCGGCCCTTCCTATGTGCGTGCGATCGCGCCGTACATCGCCGGCAAGCCGATTTCGGAAGTGGCCCGCGAGTTTGGTCTCGACGAGGCGAGCATCGTGAAGCTGGCATCGAACGAGAATCCGCTCGGCATGCCGGAATCCGCGCAGCGCGCGATGGTGCAGGCGATCGCCGACCTCGGCCGTTATCCGGACTCGAACGGTTTCGAACTGAAGGCGGCGCTCGCCGCGCGCTACGGCGTGCCGGCCGAGTGGATCACGCTCGGCAACGGCAGCAATGACATCCTCGAACTCGCCGCGCACGCGTTCGTCGAGAAGGGCCAGGCGGTAGTGTTCTCGGAGTATTCGTTCGCGGTCTATGCGCTCGCAACGCAAGGCGTCGGCGCGCGCGCGATCGTCGTGCCGGCCGTGCACTATGGTCACGACCTCGACGCGATGCTTGCCGCGATGGACGACGACACGCGTCTCGTGTTCGTCGCCAATCCGAACAATCCGACCGGTACGTTCGTCGACGGTCCTACGCTCGAGGCGTTTCTCGGCAAAGTGCCGCGCCATGTGGTCGTCGTGCTCGACGAGGCGTACACCGAGTATCTGTCGGCGGACAAGCGCTATAACTCGATCGACTGGGTGCGCCGCTATCCGAACCTGCTGGTGTCGCGCACTTTCTCGAAGGCGTTCGGCCTGGCGGGCCTGCGTATCGGCTTCGCGATCGCGCAGCCCGGCTTGACCGATCTGCTGAATCGACTGCGTCAGCCGTTTAACGTCAATACGCTCGCGCAGGCCGCGGCGATTGCGGCACTGAACGACAGCGCATTTCTGGAAAAGAGCGCGGCGCTGAACGCGCAGGGCTACAAGCGTCTGACCGAGGCGTTCGACAAGCTCGGTCTCGAATACGTGCCATCCGAAGGTAACTTCGTGCTCGTGCGCGTCGGCGGTGACGACGAAGCCGGCGCCCGGGTGAATCTCGCGCTGCTGAAACAGGCTGTGATCGTGCGACCGGTCGGCAACTACGGTTTGCCGCAATGGCTACGCATCACGATCGGCCTGCCGGAGGAAAACGGAGCGTTCCTCGCGGCGCTCGAAAAGACGCTTGCCGAGCCTGCCGCTGCATAAGCATTGCTCCTTGATCCCGCGCGTCGGCCGGCAGGAGCGGCGCGCTTATTGTCCGTATTGTGTGAGCGACGTGGCCGCGTTTTCTTTTAACAAGCTGGTGATTTTCGGTGTCGGCCTGATCGGCGGATCGCTCGCGCGCGCGTTGCGTGAACGCGGCGAGGCCGGCGGGGCACGCACGGTGGTTGGGGTGGGACGGACGTCCGCGTCGAGCGAGCGCGCGTTGGCGCTCGGGGTGATCGACGGCGCCGCGGCGCTCACCGACGACGCCGCGCTGCGCGACGCGCTAGCGGGCGCGGACTTCGTGCTGCTCGCGGCGCCGGTCGCGCAGACACAGCCGCTGCTCGAACGCATCGCGCTGCATCTCGACGCCAACACGATCGTCACCGATGCGGGCAGCACCAAGTCCGACGTGGTCGCCGCCGCGCGCGCGGCGCTCGGTGCACGGATCGGCCAGTTCGTGCCGGGCCATCCGATCGCCGGCCGCGAGTCGAGCGGCGTCGACGCCGCGTTGCCCGATCTGTACGTGAACCGCAACGTCGTGCTGTGCCCGCTGCCGGAGAACGCGCCGGAAGCGGTCGAGCGCGTCGCGGCGATGTGGCGCGCCACCGGCGCCTTGGTGCGGGACATGACGCCGCAGCAGCACGACCGCGTGTTCGCGTCGGTCAGTCATCTACCGCACGTGCTGTCGTTCGCGCTCGTCGAACAGATCCTCAGTTCGCCCGACGCCGCTTTGAAGTTCTCGTTCGCGGCGGGCGGATTCCGCGACTTCACGCGCATCGCCGCGTCGAGTCCGGAGATGTGGCGCGACGTCTGCGTCGCCAATCGCGCGGCGCTGCTCGACGAACTCGACGCGTATACCGCGGTGCTCGCGCGCCTGCGCACGGCGATCGAGGCCGGCGACGGCGCCGCGCTCGAAGCGGTGTTCGCGCGCTCGCGCGTCGCGCGCAGTCAGTGGCAGGAGCAGCGCGCGGCTGGCGTGGCCGCCAGCGACGCGTCCAAATAACCGGAAACTGGACACATCATGGAATTCCTCGATCTCGGACCTTTTTCCCGTGCGTCCGGCACGATTCGTCTGCCCGGCTCGAAGAGCATCTCGAACCGCGTGCTGCTGCTCGCCGCGCTCGCCGAAGGCGAGACGACGATCACGAACCTGCTCGATTCCGATGACACCCGCGTGATGCTCGCCGCGCTCGAAAAGCTTGGCGTACGACTGAAGCGCGACGGTGACACCTGCGTCGTGACCGGCACGCGCGGCGCGTTCACCGCGCGAACGGCCGACCTGTTCCTCGGCAACGCGGGTACGGCGGTGCGTCCGCTGACCGCGGCCCTCTCCGTGAACGGCGGCGACTACCGGATCCACGGCGTGCCGCGCATGCACGAGCGGCCGATCGGCGATCTCGTCGACGGCCTGCGCCAGATCGGCGCGAAGATCGACTACGAACAGAACGAAGGCTATCCGCCGCTACGCATCCGTCCCGCCCAGATCACGGCCGACGCGCCGATCCGCGTGCGCGGCGACGTGTCGAGCCAGTTTCTGACCTCGCTGCTGATGACGCTGCCGCTCTTGCGCACCGCGAGCGGCGTCACCACCGTGCAGGTCGACGGCGAGCTGATCTCGAAGCCGTACATCGAGATCACGATCAAGCTGATGGCGCGCTTCGGCATCGACGTCGAGCGTCACGGCTGGCACCAGTTCGTGGTGCCGGCCGGGCAGCGTTATCAGTCGCCAGGCGCGATCATGGTGGAAGGGGATGCGTCGTCGGCGTCGTATTTCCTCGCCGCGGGAGCGCTCGGCGGCGGCCCGCTGAGAGTGGAAGGTGTGGGCCGCGCGAGCATCCAGGGCGACGTCGGCTTTGCCGATGCGCTGATCAGGATGGGCGCGAACCTGCAGATGGGCGAGGACTGGATCGAAGTGCGCGGCGTCGGCAACGACCATGGCAAGCTCGATCCGATCGACATGGACTTCAACCTGATCCCCGACGCGGCGATGACGATCGCGGTCGCCGCGCTGTTCGCGGACGGCACGACCACGCTGCGCAACATCGCAAGCTGGCGCGTCAAGGAAACCGACCGCATCGCCGCGATGGCGACCGAGCTGCGCAAGGTCGGCGCGAAGGTGCAGGAGGGCGAGGATTTCCTCGTCGTCACGCCGCCCGAAAAGCTCATCCCGAATGCCGCGATCGACACCTACGACGACCACCGTATGGCGATGTGCTTCTCGCTCGTGAGCTTGGGCGGTGTGCCGATCCGCATCAACGACCCGAGGTGCGTCGGCAAGACGTTCCCGGATTATTTCGAGCGCTTCACGGCGCTCGCGCAACCCTGATGCAATCCAGATTCGCGTGCGAATCGCCCGATGTGCGACATTTTTAGATGAAACCGATCCGTCCCTTTCACCAGACGCCCGTCATTACGATCGACGGCCCCAGCGCCTCCGGCAAGGGCACTGTGGCCGCGATGGTGGCCGCCAACCTCGGCTTTCACCTGCTCGACAGCGGCGCGCTCTACCGGCTCGCGGCACTCGCGAGCCTGCGCTACGGCATCGCGGCGGACGACGTCGACGCACTTGTCAAACTGATCGACGATCTCCATATCACGTTTCGCGAGGGGCTCGCGCAGCTCGACGGCGTCGATGTATCGACCGAAATTCGTGCGGAGGAAGTGGGCAGTCGCGCCTCGGCGATCGCCGTTCACGCGCCGGTGCGAACCGCGCTGGTGGCGCGTCAGCGGGCGTTTCGCAAGGAGCCGGGGCTCGTCGCCGACGGGCGCGACATGGGCACCGTGATCTTTCAGGATGCCGTGCTGAAGGTGTTCATGACGGCGAGCGTCGAGGCCCGCGCGACGCGCCGGCATAAGCAATTGATCCAAAAAGGATTTTCTGCTAATATAGATGACTTGCTCCGGGATTTGCGTGAGCGCGACGAGCGTGACAGTCAGCGCGCGGCCGCGCCGCTCAAGCCCGCGGCGGATGCAAAACTGCTTGATACCTCCGCATTGTCGGTCGACCAGGCGGTCGAGCAGGTGGTGCAATGGTATGAAGCGCTGGTCCCGCATGCGTAACTGAAACGGTCATGCGGTAGTGGCCAGACAGCGGCAGTCCTGTTGTTGGTAGGTGCTTCGCGATGGTCGCGAAGCGTTGTTTTTTTAACCCTTTAACCCCGCGTGGCGTTCGCGTATTTGCCGCAGTTGCTGACCAGTCCGGTGAGCCAGGCGTTGCGAAGACCATGCAAACTCTGATTTTTATGTCCGACCTGCAAACCTCTACCCCGAATACCGAATCTTTTGCGGCTCTGTTCGAAGAGTCGCTGACCAAGCAGGACATGCGCGCTGGCGAAGTGATCTCCGCGGAAGTCGTGCGTGTCGACCACAACTTCGTGGTCGTGAACGCTGGTCTGAAGTCCGAAGCCTACATCCCGCTCGAAGAGTTCCTGAACGACGCGGGCGAGGTAGAAGTGCAGGCGGGCGACTTCGTTTCCGTCGCGATCGACGCGCTGGAAAATGGCTATGGCGACACCATCCTGTCGCGTGACAAGGCGAAGCGTCTGGCTTCGTGGCTGTCGCTGGAAAAGGCGCTGGACAACAACGAACTCGTAACCGGCACGATCACGGGCAAGGTCAAGGGCGGTATGACCGTGATGGTCAACGGCATCCGCGCGTTCCTGCCGGGTTCGCTGGTTGATACGCGTCCGGTCAAGGACACCACCCCGTACGAAGGCAAGACGCTCGAATTCCGCGTCATCAAGCTCGACCGCAAGCGTAACAACGTCGTGCTGTCGCGCCGCGCTGTCATCGAGGCAACGCAAGGCGAAGAGCGCGCGAAGCTGCTCGAAACGCTGAAGGAAGGCGCGATCGTCGAAGGCGTGGTCAAGAACATCACCGACTACGGCGCGTTCGTGGACCTCGGCGGAATCGACGGCCTGCTGCACATCACGGACATCGCATGGCGTCGTGTGCGTCACCCGAGCGAAGTTCTGTCGGTTGGCCAGGAAGTTACCGCGAAGATCCTCAAGTTCGACCAGGAAAAGAACCGCGTTTCGCTCGGTATCAAGCAACTGGGCGACGATCCGTGGGAAGGCATCTCGCGCCGTTACCCGTCGGGCACGCGTCTGTTCGGTAAGGTCACCAACATCACCGACTACGGCGCATTCGTCGAAGTGGAATCGGGCATCGAAGGCCTCGTCCACGTGTCGGAAATGGACTGGACCAACAAGAACGTTGCTCCGTCGAAGGTTGTCCAATTGGGCGACGAAGTCGAAGTCATGGTTCTCGAAATCGACGAAGACCGCCGTCGTATCAGCCTCGGCATGAAGCAGTGCAAGCCGAACCCGTGGGACGACTTCAGCCGCAACTTCAAGAAGGGCGACAAGATCAGCGGCGCCATCAAGTCGATCACCGACTTCGGCGTGTTCATCGGTCTGCCGGGCGGCATCGACGGTCTGGTTCACCTGTCGGATCTGTCGTGGAGCGAAACCGGCGAGGAAGCCGTTCGCAAGTACAAGAAGGGCGACGAAGTGGAAGCGATCGTTCTCGGCATCGACGTCGAGAAGGAACGTATTTCGCTGGGTATCAAGCAGCTCGAAGGCGACCCGTTCAGCAACTACGTTGCAATGAACGACAAGGGTTCGGTCGTCGACGGTATTGTCAAGTCGGTGGACGCGAAGGGTGCTGTGGTCCAGCTGTCGGGTGAAGTCGAAGGCTACCTGCGTGCTTCGGAAATCGCCCAGGACCGCGTGGAAGACGCTCGCAACGTGCTGAAGGAAGGCGACAAGGTCAACGCGATGATCATCAACATCGATCGCAAGTCGCGTGGCATCAACCTGTCGATCAAGGCGAAGGATTCGGCTGAGCAGCAGGAAGCCATCCGCGGTCTCGCTGCTTCGGATTCGAGCGCAGCCGCTACCGGCACGACGAACCTCGGCGCGCTGCTGAAGGCCAAGCTCGACGGCCAGAACCAGTAAGCCTGAGAGGTCTGCTGCAGTATGACCAAATCGGAATTGGTCGCCCAGCTGGCTACGCGGTTTCCGCAACTTGTTCTTAAGGATGCGGATTTCGCGGTGAAGACGATGCTCGATGCGATGTCGGAGGCACTTGCCAAAGGTCATCGCATCGAAATTCGAGGCTTCGGCAGTTTCGGGCTCAACCGCCGTCCCTCCCGCGTTGGACGCAATCCGAAGTCGGGCGAGAAGGTGCTGGTACCTGAGAAGTACGTACCGCACTTCAAGCCAGGCAAGGAATTGCGCGAGCGGGTGGATCGTCGCGCGGGCGAGCCGCTGAAGGCCGAAGAGCCGGATGACGACCTTTAATGACTCCGCTGTGCGTCTTGCAGCGTGGCATAGCTAGCGTCAGCGGCCAAAGCCAGTCGGCAAAAGACCAGGAAAAGCGCCTTCGGGCGCTTTTTTTTCGACCATCGTTTGAGAAGAGGGCGCCTTCCGGTGCGGCCTTTGCATTTCGCGAATCACCCGTAAGTGCGCCATCCCGCCACTTGCTGCCCAGCCCCGAGGTCATCCATTACAATACGGGTCACTTCGGCGCGGGCAACACCGTGGCGCGACGCGTCATCGAGCCGGCGTCACCCCGCAACTGCCGTCAAGAGATCTATTCATGAAATTTATCGTCTGGCTGATCCGTGTGCTGGTGTTCGTGCTGCTGCTGGTGCTGGCGCTCTCCAACACGCAACCCGCTACGCTGAATTTCCTCGCTGGCTACGTCTGGTCGGCGCCTCTGATTCTGATCGGTCTCGCGTTTTTCGTGATCGGCTTGCTCGCGGGGCTCGTGTCGGCGGTGCCGGCCGTCGTACGTCTGCGCATGGAGAATGGCCGGCTCAGGCGCGAGTTGCGCGTGGCGCGCGAAACGCCAGCCGTCGTCGAGCAGCCGCCGCTGCCGCCGCTGATCTGAACTCCGTTGCGCCGCGCGCTCTGAGCGCGGCTTTTCGTTTTCGCTTTCCCGCACATTTGCATTAATCGCATGGATCTAGACTTCTGGTGGCTGCTGGTCATACCCGTCGCATTCGCGTTCGGCTGGATGGCGGCGCGCTACGACCTCAAGACGCTGCTGTCCGAAAGCGCGAACCTGCCGCGGTCCTATTTTCGCGGCCTGAACTTCCTGCTCAACGAGCAGCCCGACCAGGCGATCGACGCATTCATCGAGGTCGTCAAGCTCGACCCTGAAACGGTCGAATTGCATTTCGCGCTCGGCAATCTGTTCCGCCGGCGCGGCGAAACGGATCGAGCGATCCGCGTGCATCAAAATCTGCTGAGCCGCGCGGACCTGCCTGTCAGTGAGCGCGATCACGCGCTGTACGAACTCGGCCAGGACTTCCTGAAAGCGGGTCTGCTCGACCGTGCCGAGGAAACCTTCCGCTCGCTGCAGGCGGGCGATTACGCACTCGGCGCTCAACGCGCGCTGTTGACGATCTACGAGATCGAGAAGGACTGGGTCAAGTCGATCGATACCGCGCGACATCTCGAAACGATGGGCGCACCGTCGCTCGACAAGGAAATCGCGCAGTTCCATTGCGAACTTGCTCAGGAAGCGCTGCAGCAGAAGAAACCGGACGAAGCGCGTCATCAGCTCAGTCTCGCGCTGAAGGCGAACCCGACCAACGTGCGGGCGACGATCCTGTTCGGCGACGTCGACGCGGCCGGCGGCGCGTCCGAAGCGGCGATCGGTCAATGGCGCGGCGTCGAGGAGCAGAACCCCGCGTATCTGCCGCTCGTCGCCGAGAAAATCATGAAGGCGTATGAAGCGCTCGGCCGCGCGCAGGAGGGCGCCGATCTGCTGACCACGTGGGTCGACCGTCATCCGAGCAACGATCTGCTCGACGTCGCGTATCAGCACGTCGCGTCGCTGCGCGGCGCCGATGCCGCGCATGCGCTCGCGCGCACGCAGATGCAGAAGTCGCCGAATCTGGCCGGCATGACGCGTCTGCTCGAAGCGCAGCAGGCCGTCGCCGAAGAGCCGCGGCGCAGCGAGCTCGAACTGATGCACACACTGATCCGCCAGCGCACCAAGAATCTGCCACGCTATACGTGCCAGAATTGTGGTTTCCGGGCGCGGCTTTTCTACTGGCAGTGCCCCGGATGCAGCGGTTGGGAAACCTATGCACCGCGCCGCGTCGAGCCGATTACCGCGCCGAGTTGACGCCGCACGGGCGGCTTTGGCCGCGTCGGCGTTCATTGCGACGCGACCGCTCCGCGAATTTCGCAACGAGTTTATCGCCGGCCTCATGAGCGGCATTCATTACCGGAACCTTCCACCGGAAAGCGTATGAAAATCACCATTATCGGCACCGGCTATGTGGGCCTTGTCACCGGCGCGTGTCTCGCCGAGATCGGCAATGACGTCTTCTGTCTCGACGTCGATCAGCGCAAGATCGACATCCTCAACAAAGGCGGCGTGCCGATTCACGAACCGGGCTTGCAGGAGATGATCGCCCGCACGCGCGCGGCTGGCCGCATCACCTTCTCGACCGATGTCGCCGCGAGCGTCGCGCACGGCGACGTGCAGTTCATCGCGGTCGGCACGCCGCCCGACGAAGACGGCTCCGCCGATCTGCAATATGTGCTCGAGGCCGCGCGCAACATCGGCCGCACGATGAATGGTTTCAAGGTGATCGTCGACAAATCGACGGTGCCGGTCGGCACCGCGCAGCGCGTGCGCGCCGTGATCAATGAAGAGCTCGCGAAACGCGGGCTCGCCGGCAGCGCGCAGCATCGCTTCTCGGTCGTGTCGAATCCGGAGTTCCTGAAGGAAGGTGCGGCCGTCGACGACTTCATGCGCCCCGACCGTATCGTGATCGGTATCGACGAAGACGAACCGGGCGTGCGGGCGCGCGAAATGATGAAGCGTCTGTACGCGCCGTTCAACCGCAATCACGAACGCACGCTGTACATGGACGTTCGCTCGGCCGAGTTCACCAAGTACGCGGCCAACGCGATGCTCGCGACGCGCATCTCGTTCATGAACGAGATGTCGAATCTCGCGGACAAGGTCGGCGCCGACATCGAAGCGGTGCGCCGCGGCATCGGTTCCGATCCGCGCATCGGCTATCACTTCCTGTATGCGGGCTGCGGCTATGGCGGCTCGTGCTTCCCGAAGGACGTGCAGGCGTTGATTCGCACCGCGAGCGAGAGCGGCCACAACCTGCGGATTCTCGAGGCGGTCGAGGAAGTGAACTACCAGCAGAAGGACGTGCTCGTGAACAAGATCACCGCGAAGCTCGGCGAGGATTTGAGCGGCCGCGCGTTCGCGGTGTGGGGTCTCGCGTTCAAGCCGAATACCGACGACATGCGCGAGGCGCCGAGCCGTCGCGTGATCGGCGAGTTGCTTGCGCGCGGCGCGAACGTGCGTGCGTACGATCCGGTCGCCGTGACCGAGGCGCGTCGCGTATTCGCGATGGATCTGCACGCTGCGCCGGAGCAGCTGGCGCGTCTCACGTTCACGAGCACTCAGGACGAAACGCTGATCGGCGCCGACGCGCTCGTGATCGTGACCGAATGGAAGGAGTTCAAGAGTCCTGATTTCGTGCATCTGAAATCGGTGCTGAAGACACCGCTGATTTTCGACGGCCGCAACCTGTACGAACCGGACGCGATGACCGAGCTCGGTATCGACTACCACGCCATTGGACGCCCCTATGCCCAACCCTCTGAACTTCCGGTCGATGCCTGAGGCCATGCCCGCGGCGCCCGCGTCCACGACGGCGCAGAAGCTCACGGTCGTGCCGCGCGCGCAGCTCAACGCGGCGCGCGTGCTGGTGGTCGGCGACGTGATGCTCGACCGATACTGGTTCGGCGACGTCAACCGCATTTCTCCGGAGGCGCCCGTGCCGGTCGTGCACGTGCAGCGCCAGGAAGATCGGCTGGGCGGCGCGGCGAACGTCGCGCGCAACGCGGTCGCGCTCAGCGCGCAGGCGGGTCTTTTGTGCGTGGTCGGTCATGACGAGCCCGGCGAGCGTATCGTGCAGCTGCTCGGCGAAAGCGGCGTCACGCCGCATCTGGAACGCGATCCGGCCTTGCTGACGACGATCAAGCTGCGCGTGCTGTCGCGTCAGCAACAGTTGCTGCGCGTCGATTTCGAAAACTCGCCGGCACACGAGGTGCTGCTCGCGGGCCTCGCGCGTTTCGACGAGCTGCTGCCATCGTACGACGTGATCCTGATGTCCGACTACGCGAAGGGCGGCCTCACGCACGTCACGCAAATGATCGCGAAGGCGCACGCGGCCGGCAAACCGGTGCTCGTCGATCCGAAGGGCGACGACTGGGAGCGCTATCGCGGGGCGACGCTGATCACGCCGAATCGCGCGGAATTGCGCGAGGTCGTCGGACAGTGGAAGTCCGAGGAAGATCTGATCGCGCGCGTCACGAAGCTGCGCGCCGAGCTCCAGTTCAAGGCGCTGCTGCTGACGCGCTCGGAGGAGGGCATGACGCTGTTCTCCGACGATGGCATCCTGCACGCGTCGGCCGTTGCGCGCGAAGTGTATGATGTGTCGGGCGCGGGCGACACCGTGATCGCGACACTCGCCGCGATGCTCGGCGCGGGTCTTTCGCTCGTCGACGCGGTCGGACTCGCGAATCGCGCGGCCGGCATCGTGGTCGGCAAACTGGGCACCGCCACCGTCGACTACGACGAACTCTTTTCCTGATGCAGCCCGCGGGGCGCCGTCGTCCGACGGACCAGCGGACCCCGCGCGGCGTTGACTGAACGAAGCTCACTACCGCAGGATCACCATGACCGTCATCGTCACCGGCGCGGCCGGTTTTATCGGCAGCAATCTCGTGAAGGCGCTCAACGAGCGCGGCGAACAGCGCATCATCGCCGTCGATAACCTCACGCGTGCGGACAAGTTCAGGAATCTGGTCGACTGCGAAATCGACGACTATCTCGACAAAACCGAATTCGTCGAGCGCTTCAGGCGCGGCGACTTCGGCAAGGTGCGCGCGATATTCCACGAAGGCGCCTGCTCGGACACGATGGAAACCGACGGCCGCTACATGATGGACAACAACTACCGCTATAGCCGCGACGTGCTGGACATCTGCCTCGCGCAGAACGTCCAGTTCCTGTACGCGTCGTCGGCGGCGACGTATGGCGGCTCGAGCCGCTTCGTCGAGGAGCGCGAGGTCGAGCAGCCGCTGAACGTGTACGGCTATTCGAAGTTCCTGTTCGATCAGGTGATTCGCCGCGTGCTGCCCACCGCGAAGAGCCAGATCGTGGGCTTCCGTTATTTCAACGTCTACGGTCCGCGCGAAACGCACAAGGCGCGCATGGCGTCGGTCGCGTTTCACAACTTCAACCAGTTCCGCGCCGAGGGCAAGGTCAAGCTGTTCGGCGAGTACAACGGCTATGCGGCCGGCGAGCAGACGCGCGATTTCATCTCGGTCGAAGACGTCGTCAAGGTCAACCTGTTCTTCTTCGATCATCCGGAGAAGTCAGGCATTTTCAATCTCGGCACCGGCCGCGCGCAGCCGTTCAACGATATCGCGAGCACCGTGGTCAACACGCTGCGCGCGCTGAACAACGAGCCGGCGCTGTCGCTCGCGGATCAGGTGCAACGCGGGCTGATCGAATACATTCCGTTCCCCGACGCGCTGCGCGGCAAGTACCAGTGCTTCACGCAGGCCGATCAGTCGAAACTGCGCACGGCCGGCTACGACGAGCCGTTTCTGAGCGTGCAGGAAGGTGTCGATCGTTACGTGCGTTGGCTGTTCGGCCAGGTGTGATTCGTACGTCATCCTCTTTAAACTGGAATCTCCTGGCCGGTGATGGTCGCCGGCCAGTGGCAACAGGGAGATTCCAATATGTTTCGAAAAGTACTGGTTACCGCGGCGATGCTCGCCGCTTTCGGCCACGCATATGCGGCGGTCGACGTCAACACGGCTGACGAAGACGCGCTGCGCGGCATCAAGGGCATCGGTCCGGCAAAAGCCAAAGCGATTGTCGAGGAACGTAATGCGCACGGCCCGTTCAAGGACGCGGCGGATTTCGGCAAGCGCGTCAAGGGCATGGGCGGGCACACCATCGAGCGCCTGCAGGCGGAGGGTCTCGCTGTCGGACCGGCTGGTGCGGCTGCTAGCACGCAGGTTGCGGCAGCTGCGGCGGGCAAGGAGCCGGCCGCTGCGGCCGCGTCCGCCGCCACGCAGAAGGGCGCCGCCGCAGTGGCGGTGAAGAAGTAAGCGGCCGCGAGCCTTGCGCGTGCCATGCTGACGAGCGGCTTGCGGCGCGCAGGGTTCGCGAACGTTCCATTGCATCGATTGGTACACACGTGTTCCCGCGGCTCGCAGCCGCGGGCTTTTGCGTAGCAACACCATGCATCCATGCGGGCAGAAGGGCTGCAGGGCAGCGGCCGGAGATCGTGGTTTAGAATCGATGGATTGAAGACACTCTTCCGCGCATCGATCGCTAGACCCCATATGGCATACCAAACGATTGAAGACACGGTCGGCAATACGCCGCTCGTACAACTCGTCCGGCTTCCCGACGACGAGATCCGTAGCCGCAACAATGTGATCCTCGCGAAGCTCGAGGGCAACAATCCTGCGGGGTCGGTGAAAGACCGGCCGGCGTTGTCGATGATCAAGAAGGCCGAAGCGCGCGGACGCATCAAGCCGGGCGACACGCTGATCGAATCGACGAGCGGCAACACCGGCATCGCGCTCGCGATGGCCGCCGCAGTCCGCGGCTACAAGATGGTGCTGGTCATGCCGGAAGATCTGTCGGTCGAGCGCCGCCAGAGCATGGCCGCTTACGGCGCGGAAATCATCCTGACGCCTGTCAAAGGCGGCATGGAGTACGCGCGCGATCTCGCCGAGCAGATGCAGCGCGAAGGCAAGGGCATCATCCTCGATCAGTTCGCGAACCCGGACAATCCGGCCTCGCACATCGAAGGCACGGGCCCCGAAATCTGGCGCGACACGGAAGGGCGCATCACGCACTTCGTGTCGTCGATGGGCACGACCGGCACGATCATGGGCGTGTCGACATATCTGAAAACGCAGAACCAGCAGATCGAAATCATCGGCGCGCAGCCGGAAGAGGGCTCGCGTATTCCGGGTATTCGCAAATGGCCGGAAGCGTATCTGCCGAAAATCTTCGACCGCAGCCGCGTCGACCGCGTGGAGAACGTCAGCCAATCCGCGGCCGAGGCGATGGCGCGCCGCCTGGCGGCGGTCGAAGGCATCTTCGCGGGCATTTCGTCGGGTGGCGCGTGCGAAGTCGCGCTGCGCATCGCGCGTCAGGTCGAGAACGCGACGATCGTGTTCATCGTCTGCGATCGCGGCGACCGTTACCTGTCCACGGGGGTATTTCCCGCGTAAGCGGGTCGCCGGGCGCCTTCGCGGGCACCCGAGCCAATAAAAAGCGCCGGTCGAGCCGGCGCTTTTTTTACGTCCTTCAACGCGAGGCACCCGCGGCGACTCGCGGCGTGACTCACTGCGAATCAGAGTTCGACTGATCCGCCTGGCCTTGCGACGCGCTGCCGTTGTTGGCCGCTTTTGCGGCATTCGCCGCGTCGATCGCTTGCATCTGCGCCTTGACCTTCTGACCCAGCTGATACACCGCGAGCGCATAGAAGAAGCTGCGGTTGTAGCGCGTGAGCACGTAGAAATTCTTCAGGCCGAGCACGAACTCGGTGCCGCGTCCCGGCGTCGGCAGATCGACCACCGTGACCGGGGTGCCCGCTTCGGAAGCAATGTCGACGTTCGGCTCGTTCAGCACGAGGCCGGCACGCAGCAACTGGTCGAGCGGCCAGTGCGGCTCCGGCTGCCCATTGGCCGCGGCCTGCGCGACACCGAGGCTGCCCGCGTCCGAGCCGATTCGCCATACCACCGGCCGGCCGCTTTCCCAGCCGTTCTGGCGCAGATAATTCGCGACGCTGCCGATCGCATCCGCATCGCTCGTGCGCAGATCGATGCGCTTGTTGCCTTCGTAGTCGACCGCGTATTGGACGATGCTGCTCGGCAGGAACTGCGGAATGCCGATCGCGCCGGTGTACGAGCCGAGCACCGTGTTCGGGTCGATCTGCGCGTCGCGCGTCCACACCAGGTAGTCTTCGAGATTCTTGCGGAAGGTCGCCTGGCGGTCCGCGCGATTCGCGGTGTTCGGATAATCGAAGCTCAGCGTGGTCAGCGCATCGAGCACGCGGAAATTACCCATGTAGCGACCGTAGATCGTCTCGACGCCGATGATGCCGACGATCATCTCCGGCGGCACGCCGAACTCCTGATACGCGCGCTGCAGCGTGGCCCGGTTCTCGCGCCAGAACTGCACGCCGGCATTGACGCGCACCGGGTCGAGGAAGCGCGCCTGATACGAGCGCCAGTTCTTGACCGACGGCGTCGGTGACGGGGTGACCAGCTTCACTGCGGTCGCCGAGTAGCTGACGCCGGTGAACAGCGCGTGCAGCGACGCTTCGTCGAAATCGTAGCGTGCGACCATCTCGTTGATGAACGCATCGACGTTCGCGTTGTGCGCATAGCGCTGCGGAATGATCTCTTCCTCGAACGTCTGTCCTTGCGGTACCGGCTGCTGCGGCTGGCTCTGCGCGAGTTGCACCGGTGCTTTCCTCGTGGCGCTTTGCGCGCTCGCGGGACTTGCTGCGATGAACATGCACGATGCGACGATCAGTGAGGCGGCGTGGGTGCCGAGGCGAAGACGATGGCGTGGGGATCCTGCGGACAGAGCAAGCTTGACGGTCATGGTGAGCAGTGAGCGCGATGCGTGAAAGGCTGGAAGCAGTCGGAAAGCTGCAGGAACGAACCGGCGAATAACGGGTCGGGGAAGTATATCCGACGACTCCCGCAAAACCGTGCTGAATCGGCGACAGCGGCGTCGTGTGGTAACTTGACGAATGGAGGCGCGCGGGGGCGCGCGCCGCTCGACGGAGACACGCCGCGCGCGCAGTTCATGCGTCGCGCCGTAGAAGAGACGCACAACACGAACTATGGCAACAGGCTTCTATTCCCACCCCGACTGTCTGCTGCACGACATGGGGCAGTGGCACCCCGAGTGTCCCGCGCGCCTGCAGGCGATCGAGGATCAACTGATCGCAAGCCGCATCGACGCGCTGATCGAGCGCGAATCGCCGCCGCTCGTCGACGAGGCCGCGCTGCTGCGAGTGCACACGCAGGCGCACGTCGACTACATCCGCGGTCGCTCGCCCGTCGAGGGCGTCGCCGAGATCGATCCCGACACGACGATGAATCCGCACACGTGGCAGGCCGCGCTGCGCGCGGCGGGCGCGGCGGTCGCCGCCACCGACGCGGTGATCGAAGGCCGCTACGACAACGCGTTCTGCAGCGTGCGGCCGCCGGGCCATCACGCGGAGCCGGCGCGTGCGATGGGCTTCTGCTTTTTCAACAACATCGCGATCGCCGCGCGCCACGCGCTCGACGTGCATGGTCTCGCGCGCGTCGCCATCATCGACTTCGACGTGCATCACGGCAACGGCACCGAGGCCGCGTTCTCGGGCGACCCGCGCGTGCTGATGTGCAGTATCTTCCAGCACCCGTTCTATCCGTTCACGGGCGCCGACAACCAGGCGTCCAACATGTGCAACGTGCCGATGCCGGCGCGTTCGAACGGCATGGCCGTGCGCGAAGCGGTCGATATGCTGTGGTTGCCGCGCCTGCACGAATTCAGGCCGGAGATGCTGTTCATCTCGGCCGGCTTCGACGCGCATCGCGAGGACGACCTCGGCAACATGGGCCTCGTCGAAGACGATTACGCGTGGATCACCGACCAGATGCGCGAGATCGCGCGGCGATATGCGCGTGGGCGCATCGTCAGTTGTCTCGAGGGCGGCTACAACCTGTCGGCGCTCGGGCGCAGCGTGGTCGCGCACGTGCGGTCGCTGGCGGAGATCTGAGGTTGCCCGACTGCACGCGGCGACAGTGGCTCGAAAGCCAGCGAGCGAAAATCGACATTCACGCACCGAGGAGCGAGCCATGAACACCAGTCCCGCCAGCACCGGCGACGCGTCGCCGGTCACGATCGAACACGATGCGTATCGCGTAGCGGGCATCGTGCGCGTGACGATGAACCGGCCCGATGCGTTCAACGCGCTGTCCGAAGCGTTGCTCGACGGACTGCAGCAGACGCTGACCGGGATCGCGAAGACCGATGCCCGCGTGGTCGTGATCGCCGGCGCTGGCCGCGCGTTCTGCGCGGGGCACGACCTGAAGGAAATGCGCGCGGCGCCATCGCTTGCTTATTACCAGCAGCTGTTCGCGCGCTGCACGAAGCTGATGCTGACGATCCAGCGCATGCCGCAGCCGGTGATCGCGCGCGTGCATGGCATCGCGACCGCCGCCGGCTGCCAGCTGGTCGCAATGTGCGATCTCGCGGTCGCCGCCGATACCGCGCGCTTCGCCGTATCGGGCGTGAACCTCGGATTGTTCTGCGCGACACCGTCGGTGCCGCTGTCGCGCAACCTGTCGCGCAAGGCCGCGCTCGAAATGCTGCTGACCGGCGATTTCATCGACGCCGCCCAAGCGCGCAAGCAGGGGCTCGTGAACCGCGTCGCCCCAGCCGATGCGCTCGACGACGAAGTCGCGCGGCTCGCCGCGAGCATCTGCGCGAAGCCGGTCGAAGCTGTCAGCGCGGGCAAGCGCCTGTTCTACCGGCAGCTCGAAATGGGTATCGAAGCCGCGTACCAGCTCGCGGGGCAGACGATGGCCTGCAACATGATGGACGACTCGGCGCTCGAAGGCGTGCAGGCTTTCATCGACAAACGCGCGCCGGAGTGGAAGCGCTAGTCGACGGCCAGCAAGCGCCGCGTCTTGTCAACCCGGTCCCACCGCCCGCCTTTCGATCCACTCGACCAACGCCTCGATCACCCGATCGCGATCGAGGTCGTTCATCGTCTCGTGGTAGCTACCCTCGTGCAGCGTGAGCGTCTTGTCCGGCGAGCCCGCGTGCTCGCCGAACGCGCGGCTGCCGTCGGGCTCGGTCACTTTGTCGTCGGTGCCATGAAACACAAGCAGCGGCATGCGCAGCCTTGCGCGTCCACGTTCGATGCGCGCCATCGCGAGCAGCAGCTCGGCGCCCGTGCGCGCCGGAATCGCGTCGTGATGCACGAGCGGATCGTTGAGGTTGGCTTTGACCACCGGCTGAAGGCGCGAGAGCAGCGCAGGGTCGATCTTCATCGCCGGGAAGGTTGGGTAGACGCGGCTGATCACCTGGCTTAGCGCGAGCATCCACTTCGGCACGTCGCGGCCCGGCGCGAGCGCGGGGCTCGACAGGATCAGGCCGGCGAGGCGCCGCCCGCTCGCGTCGAGGTGCTCTATCGCATACAGCGCCGCCACCGCGCCACCCATGCTGTGACCCATCAGGAATAACGGCGCACAGCTTTGTGCGGCGGCATCGAGCAGCGCCTGCGCATCGAGCAGGTAGTCGTCGAAGCGTTTCACATAGGCGCGCTTGCCGGGCGCGTGGCCGTGGCCGCGCAGATCGATCGCGACGAGTTCGATGCCCGCCGCGTTGAGCCGGCCCGCAACGGCGGCGTAACGGCCGGCGTGCTCGGCGAGGCCGTGCAGCAGCGCGACCGTCGCGCGTATGGGCCCGTTCGGCCGCCAGCGATACAGCGGCAATTCGATGCCATCGCCGGTCGTCACCGACCCGCGCTGCGGCACATCTTTATTGAGACTGCCGGCGCTCGCGCGCACGGTGTGGCTCGGAGAAGTCTGCATGGCGGCGGCCTGTGCTGAGGAAGGGTGGCTCGATCATAGTCGTCGCGGCGCGAAGCGCGTGAGCTTCGTGCATAAGGTGCGGCTCTAATGCCCGCAGGTTATGAAAAGATCGAAATTGATTATTAAAGGGCATGTCGTCGCTGCGGTAGAATGACGACCTCAAATCCCAATAAAAGAAACGGCGGCCGCTTGTCGGGAGCACGATGCTCGCCGGCAGCCTCCGCCGTTTTCGTTTGTCCATGATCGAAATACGCAATGTTTCCCAGCGGTTTGCCGGGCCCCGGGGGTGGGTCGAGGCGCTGCACAACGTCAATCTGACGATTCCGGCGGGCGAGGTGTTCGGCATCATCGGCCGCAGCGGCGCGGGCAAGAGCACGCTCGTGCGCACGATCAACCTGCTGACGCGCCCATCCGAGGGCAACATCCTCGTCAACGGCCGCGATCTGACGACGCTGCCCGCCGCGCAACTGCGCGACGCGCGTCGCGAGATCGGCATGATCTTCCAGCACTTCAATCTGTTGTCGTCGCGCACCGTGTACGAGAACGTCGCGCTGCCGCTCGAACTGGCCGGCCTGAAGCGCGACGAGATCGAGGCGAACGTGCTGCCGCTGCTCGAGCTCGTCGGTCTGTCGGCGCAGAAGGACCGCTATCCGGCGCAGATCAGCGGCGGGCAGAAGCAGCGCGTGGGCATCGCGCGCGCGCTCGCGAGCAAGCCGAAGGTGCTGCTGTCGGACGAGGCGACCTCCGCGCTCGACCCCGAAACCACCCGCGCGATCCTCGATCTGCTCAAGCGCATCAACCGCGAACTGAACCTGACGATCGTGCTGATCACTCACCAGATGGACGTGATCAAGCAGGTCTGCGATCGCGTCGCGGTGCTCGACGCGGGCCGCGTCGTCGAAGAGGGCAAGGTGATCGACGTGTTCCTGCAGCCGCACCACGAAGTCACGCGCGCGCTGATCGGCGACGTGATCGCGCAGGAGCTGCCGCCCGCCATGAAGGCGCGCGTCGCGCAGCGGTTGAAGACCGGCAGCGGCCATCTGCTGCGCCTCGCGTTCACCGGTTCGGGCGTCGATCAGCCGATCCTGTCGGAGACGATTCGCCGCTACGAGCTCGACTTCAACATCCTGCACGGCCAGATCGACGAAATCCAGGGGCAGGCGTTCGGCTCGCTCGCGGTACTCGCGGGCGGCGATCCGGCCAAGGTCGCGCAGGCGATCACGTTTCTGCGCGAGCAGGGTGTCGTCGTGGAGGAGCTCTCGCATGTTGAGTGAAATGTTCGATATGTTCGTCCAGTCGTTCTGGGAGACGCTCATCATGGTGGGTATCTCCGGACTGATTGGCGCTGTGGTCGGCTTGCCGCTCGGCGTGCTGCTGTATTTGACCAACCGCCAGGGCGTGCTCGAAAACGTCGCGTTGAATCGCGTGATGGGCGTGATCGTCAACGCGGTGCGCTCGACGCCGTTCATCATCCTGCTGGTCGCGGTGATTCCGTTTACGCGACTGGTCGTCGGTTCGTCAATCGGCACCGCGGCCGCGATCGTGCCGCTGACGATCGCCGCGGCGCCGTTCATCGCGCGTCTGGTCGAAACGGCGCTGCGCGAGGTCGATCGCGGGCTCATCGAGGCGGCCCAGGCGATGGGCGCGACCACCAGCCAGATCGTCTTCAAGGTGCTGTTGCCGGAATCGCTGCCGGGGGTGGTCGCCGGGTTGACGATCACGTTCGTGTCGCTGGTCGGCTATTCGGCGATGGCCGGCGCGATCGGCGGCGGCGGTCTTGGCGACCTCGGCATCCGCTACGGCTATCAGCGCTTCCTGCCAGAAGTGATGCTCGCGGTCGTGCTGATACTGATCGTGTTCGTGCAACTGGTGCAGTCGTTTGGGGATTGGCTCGTGCGTCGTCTGAGCCACAAATAAACAAGGGCGTTCGGAAGCCCGCTAATAAAGATTCGGAAAAGGTCGATCATGCAACGTCGCTTCATTCTCAAGCTGGCCGCCGCATTCGGCGCGGCAACGCTCTTCGCCACCACCGCGGCGCATGCCGAAGACACGATCAAGGTTGGTGTCACCGGCGGCCCGCACGCGCAGATCATGGACGTCGTGAAGATGGTCGCGGCGAAGAACGGCCTGAACATCAGGATCGTCGAATTCTCCGACTACGTGCAGCCGAACGCGGCGCTCGCGGGCGGCGATCTGGACGCGAACAGCTACCAGCACGACCCGTACCTGCAGGCGCAGGTGAAGGATCGCGGCTACAAGCTGATCCGTATCGCCGATACGGTCACGTACCCGATGGGTATCTACTCGAAGAAGGTGAAGTCGCTCGCCGAACTGCAGCCGGGCGCGAAGATCGCCGTGCCGAACGACCCGACCAACGGCGGCCGCGCGCTGCTGTTGCTGCAGAAGCAGGGCTTGCTGAAGCTGCGCGCCGAGGCGGGCCTGAAGGCGACGCCGCTCGACATCGTCGACAATCCGAAGAAACTAAAGATCGTCGAGCTTGACGCGGCGCAGATTCCGCGTTCGCTGGGCGATGTCGATGCCGCCGCGATCAACACCAACTTCGCGATGGAAGCGGGCCTCAAGCCAACGCAGGACGCTATCGCGATCGAGGACCGGAAAGGTCCCTACGTGAACGTGATCGCGATTCGCGAAGCGGACAAGAACAGGCCGTGGGTCGCGAAGCTCGTCGCGGCGTACCACTCGCCGGAAGTGAAGCAGTTCGTCGACAGCAAATTCGGCGGCTCGGTAATCACCTCCTGGTGATGCAACGCCCGCGGACCTCGCAGAACACGACGGCAATGCGAAATTAGAGGTCTGAGTCGGAACCCGGGGTTGTCTCCCGGGTTTTTTGGAGATTAAAATAGAACGATCGTTCGATATTGCCGTTACGCCGCTGAGGAGCGATATCCTCCCGCAAAGCGCCCGCGACACGGCTGTCATGAGGGCAGTCGCTATAATGTTCATCGGGTTGACGTATTCGTAACTTTGGAGCGTGTGCATGAAAATTCTGGTGCCAGTGAAAAGAGTGGTCGACTACAACGTGAAGGTCCGCGTGAAATCGGACGGTACGGGCGTCGATATCGCGAACGTGAAAATGTCGATGAACCCGTTCGACGAAATCGCGGTTGAAGAAGCGGTGCGTCTGAAGGAAGCGGGCGTCGCGACCGAAGTGATCGCCGTGTCGGCCGGTGTTGCGCAGGCGCAGGAAACGCTGCGCACCGCGCTCGCCATCGGCGCGGATCGCGCGATCCTGATCGAATCGAACGAAGAGCTGCAGCCGCTCGCCGTCGCCAAGCTGCTCAAGGCGCTCGTCGACAGGGAGCAGCCGCAACTGGTGATCCTCGGCAAACAGGCCATCGACGACGACTCCAATCAGACCGGCCAGATGCTCGCCGCGCTCGCGAATCTGCCGCAGGCGACGTTCGCGTCGAAGCTTGTCGTGGCGGACGGCAAGGCGACGGTCTCGCGTGAAGTGGACGGCGGCGCGGAAACGCTGTCGCTGACGCTGCCGGCCGTGGTCACGACCGATCTGCGCCTGAACGAGCCGCGCTACGTAACGCTGCCGAACATCATGAAGGCGAAGAAAAAGCCGCTGGAAACGGTCAAGCCCGAAGACCTCGGCGTCGATGTCACGCCGCGTCTGAAGACGCTGAAAGTCGCCGAGCCGCCGAAGCGCTCCGCCGGCGTGAAGGTGCCGGACGTGAAGACGCTGGTCGAGAAGCTGAAGACCGAAGCGAAGGTGCTTTAAGTAGAACGGCAACTATGTTGCATGGGACTGGAGTAAGCGCTAAAGCGCTAACTCCAGTCGACACGGAGACAGAGCAAATGACGAACCTGGTAATTGCAGAACACGACAATGCGTCGATCAAGGCCGCGACGCTGAACACGATCGCAGCGGCACAGAAGATCGGCGGCGATATTCACGTGCTGGTCGCGGGACATAACGCGCAGGGCGCGGCCGATGCGGCCGCGAAGATCGCGGGTGTCAGCAAGGTGCTGCTCGCCGATGCGCCGCAACTGGCCGAAGGCCTCGCGGAAAACGTCGAAGCGACGGTCCTGACGCTTGTGCAAGATGCGGCGAAGCACTACACGCACATCCTCGCGCCGGCTACCGCCTACGGCAAGAATGTTGCGCCGCGTATCGCCGCGAAGCTCGACGTCGCGCAGATCAGCGACATCACGGCAGTGGATAGCGCCGACACGTTCGAGCGTCCTATCTACGCGGGCAACGCAATCGCGATCGTGCAATCGGCTGATCCGATCAAGGTCATCACCGTGCGCTCGACCGGTTTTGATGCCGTCGCGGCCGAAGGCGGCAGCGCAGCGGTCGAGAGGATCGAAGCGGCAGCCGACGCAGGCCTCGCGCAGTTCGTGAGCCGCGAAGTGACGAAGCTCGATCGTCCGGAACTGACGAGCGCGAAGATCATCGTGTCGGGTGGCCGTGGTCTGGGCAATGGCGAGAACTACATGAAGGTGCTCGAGCCGCTGGCCGACAAGCTGAACGCGGCGCTCGGCGCATCGCGCGCGGCGGTCGACGCGGGGTTCGTGCCGAACGACTATCAGGTCGGCCAGACCGGCAAGATCGTCGCACCGCAACTGTACGTCGCAGTCGGCATCTCGGGCGCGATCCAGCATCTGGCCGGCATGAAGGACTCGAAAGTCATCGTCGCGATCAACAAGGACGAAGAAGCGCCGATTTTCAGCGTGGCCGATTACGGCTTGGTTGGCGATCTGTTCACCCTCGTGCCGGAACTCGTGAGCGAACTCGGCTAAGCGCCGCGGCGCCTGAAAGAGACCGCCGAAAGCAAGCGAAGGGCGCAGGACCGACCAAGTCCCGCGCCCTTTTTTCATATCAAGGGAGGAGAACCGAAATGAGCTATACGGCGCCCATCAAGGACATGCTGTTCGTGATGAAAGAACTGGCCGGACTCGAAGACATCGCGAAGCTGCCCGGCTTCGAGGACGCGAACCTCGACACCGCGCAGGCCGTGCTCGACGAGTCGGCGAAACTATGCGGCGAAGTGCTCGCGCCGCTGAACGTCGATGGCGATCGCAATCCGAGCAGCTGGAAGGATGGCGTGGTCACTGCGACGCCGGGTTTCAGGGAAGCCTTCCGCCAGTTTGCCGAAGGCGGTTGGCAGGGCGTGCAACATCCGCTCGACTACGAAGGCCAGGGCCTGCCGAAGCTGATCGCGACGCCTTGCATCGAAATGCTCAATGCGTCGAACCTCTCTTTTGCGCTGTGTCCGTTGCTGACCGACGGCGCCATCGAAGCGCTGCTAACCGCTGGCAGCGAAGCGCAAAAACAGACCTATGTGCCCAAGCTGATTTCCGGCGAATGGACCGGTACGATGAACCTGACCGAGCCGCAGGCCGGCTCCGATCTCGCGCTCGTACGCACGCGCGCCGAGCCGCAGGCCGACGGTTCGTTCAAGCTGTTCGGCACGAAGATTTTCATCACGTGGGGCGAGCACGACATGGCGAAGAACATCGTGCATCTGGTGCTCGCACGCACGCCGAACGCGCCCGATGGCGTGAAAGGCATTTCGCTGTTCCTTGTGCCGAAGTTTCTCGTCAACGAAGACGGTTCGCTCGGTGAGCGCAACGACGTTCACTGCGTGTCGATCGAGCACAAGCTCGGCATCAAGGCGAGCCCGACCGCGGTGCTGCAGTTCGGCGATCACGGCGGCGCGCTCGGTCAGCTGATCGGCGAAGAGAATCGTGGCCTCGAATACATGTTCATCATGATGAACGCCGCCCGTTTCGCGGTCGGCATGCAAGGTGTCGCGATCTCGGATCGCGCATATCAGAAGGCGGTCGCGTATGCGAAAGAGCGCGTGCAGAGCCGTCCCGTGGACGGCTCCGCGAAGCAGTCGGTCGCGATCATCCAGCACCCGGACGTGCGCCGCATGCTGTCGACGATGCGCAGCCTCACCGAGGCGTCGCGCGCGCTCGCCTACCTCGCGGCCTCGCACTGCGATATCGCGCATCGTCATCCGGACGATGCGACGCGCGCGAAGCATCAGGCGATCTACGAATACCTCGTGCCGATCGTGAAGGGCTGGAGCACGGAGCTGTCGATCGACGTGACGAGCCTCGGCGTGCAGGTGCATGGCGGCATGGGCTTCATCGAGGAAACCGGCGCTGCCCAGTACTACCGCGACGCGCGCATTCTACCGATTTACGAAGGCACGACCGCGATCCAGGCCAACGACCTGATCGGTCGCAAGACGCTGCGCGACGGCGGCAAGGTCGCGAAGGAACTGCTCGCTGGCGTCGCCGAAACGGTTGAAGCGCTTGGCGCGCAGCAGGGCGCGGCGTTCGCATCGATGCGCACACAGCTCGCGCAGGGCCAGCGCGAGCTTGGCGCGGTCGTCGATTTCATCGTCGCCAATGCGAAGGGCGATCCGAATGCGGTGTTCGCGGGCAGCGTGCCCTATCTGAAGCTCGCGGGCATCGTGCTGGGCGGCTGGCAGATGGCGCGTGCGCAGCTTGCCGCGGCGACGAAGCGCGACGAGGACCCAGCGTTTCATGACGCGAAGATCGCGACCGCGCGGTTCTACGCCGAGCACGTGTTGCCGCAGGCGGCGGCGCTCGAAGTGGCGATCGTCAGCGCGAAGGGGGGCGAGGGCGTGCTGGCTTTGTCGGAAGACCTGTTCTGAGCATGCCTCGATGCCGGCCGCGATCGCGGCAGCACATTGAAATGCAAACAAATGCAAACGGCGCCCCGCGAGGCGCCGTTTGTTTGTCCGGCTGCAGTTTGTTGCGGCCTGCGCCGCGGCCAGGGCCGCGTCAGCGCACGCACTCAAACTCACGCATACGCCGGCCGATGCTCGCCCGCGGTCTCGCCGAGATAGCGATGCACCGACAGATCGTCCGCGCGAATCGCGGGCTGCTTGCCCGACATCAAGTCGGCGAGCAGTTGGCCCGAGCCGCACGACATCGTCCAGCCAAGCGTGCCGTGGCCGGTGTTCAGGAACAGGTTCGGCACCGGCGTGCGGCCGACGATCGGCGTGCCGTCCGGCGTCATCGGCCGCAGACCGCTCCAGAACGTCGCCTTCGACGTGTCGCCGCCGCCCGGGAACAGGTCATTCACTGAAAGCTCGAGCGTCTCGCGGCGCGCCTCGCGCAGCGATTTGTCGAAGCCGACGATCTCGGCCATCCCGCCGACGCGGATCCGGTCGTCGAAGCGCGTGATCGCGATCTTGTAGGTCTCATCGAGCACGGTCGACACCGGCGCGGCCGCCGCGTCGACGATCGGCGCGGTGATCGAATAGCCCTTCAGCGGATAGACCGGAATCTTCACTATGCCATCGAGGAAGCGCGTCGAATACGAGCCGAGCGCGACCACGAACGAATCCGCGCGCACGAGTTCGCTGCCGCACTGCACGCCGGCGATGCGGCCGCCCGCCATCGCGAGCGCGTCGATCGACGTGTTGTAGCGGAACTTGACGCCCAGTTCCTCGGCGAGCGCCGCGAGGCGCGTCGTGAACATCTGGCAGTCGCCGGTTTCGTCGCCGGGCAGGCGCAGGCCGCCGGTGAGCTTGTGCGACACCGCGGCGAGGGCTGGTTCGGCCTTGGCGAGTTCGTCGGCCGTCAGCAGCTCGTATGGCACGTTGGCATCCTGCAGCACGGCGATGTCTTTCGCGGCGCCGTCGAACTGCTGTTGCGTGCGAAATACCTGTAGCGTGCCGCCGGTGCGGCCTTCGTACTCGATGCCGGTGTCGGCGCGCAACGCCTGCAGGCAGTCGCGGCTGTATTCGGCCAGCCGCACCATACGGCCCTTGTTCGCCGCATAGCGCGGCGCCGTGCAGTTCTGCAGCATCTGCCACATCCATTGCAGTTGGAACGCGGTGCCGTCGACGCGAATCGCTAGCGGCGCGTGCTTCTGGAACATCCACTTGACGGCCTTCAGCGGCACGCCCGGGGCGGCCCACGGCGAAGCGTAGCCCGGCGAGATCTGGCCCGCGTTGGCGAAACTGGTTTCGAGCGCCGGGCCGGCTTCGCGATCGACAACGGTCACTTCGTGACCGGCGCGCGCGAGGTAATACGCACTCGTCACGCCGACGACGCCACTGCCCAAAACGACGACTCGCATAGCTGCTCCAGATATCCAAAAATTGAGTGAGGGCAAGGCGCTCGTCGGAGGTTCGATCTGATTCGATTCGGCGAGCTGCAACGTGAGGTGAAATGCCGTTTGCCCAGTGTTAACCGCTATACTATTGACAGTGAGACAGGTTTTGTTATTGTATTTTCATCATTTTTAGAAAAAACACCATGCGTACCCAGCGCCAGCCCGTGCGGGCTCTCGACAAGCTCGATCACAAGATCCTGCGGCTCCTGCAGCAGGACGGCCGTATGGCGATGAAGGACCTGGCGGAGCAGGTCGGTCTATCGGTGACGCCGTGCATCGAGCGCGTCAAGCGGATGGAGCGCGACGGCGTGATCACCGGCTACTACGCCCGCGTGAACCCGGCCGAGCTGGGCGCGGCGCTGCTCGTGTTCGTCGAGATCACGCTCGATCACAAGAGTGGCAACATGTTCGATCTGTTCCGGCGCGAGGTGCAGAAGATCCCCGAGGTGCTCGAGTGCCACCTCGTGTCGGGCGATTTCGACTATCTGATCAAGGCGCGCATCGGCGAAATGGCCGATTACCGCAAGTTGCTCGGCGATATCCTGCTGCAGCTGCCGGGCGCGGTGCAGTCGAAGAGCTATGTGGTGATGGAGGAAATCAAGGAGACGCTGACGATCGCGGTGGGCGAGTAGGTGCCGGTTCACTGACGGGGTTGGACGCGCATCAAGCGACCAACGAAGTGCTCGACAAACGGCGTAAACACTGTATATTTATACAGGTGTTTTGCGCCGCTTTCCTTTGGCGCTTCCTGTTTGCGTTTGCTTTGCGTGGCCCGCCGTGGATGACCCCGACACCCCTGACATTCCAGAATTTCCGATCGCGCCGCCGGCGCCTCGCAAGGGGCGCGGCGCGGTCACGAACCTGCAAGGCCGCTACGAAGTCGACCAGCGCGAAGCCGTCCACGACGGCTGGCAGACGGCCGACGAAGACGGGGAGCCGAAGGTCCTGCGCACGCAGGTGTTCGAGGAGCGCGCAAAAACCATCCTCACACGCAATGCGTCGCCGGACATTCCGTTCAATGTGTCGCTGAATCCTTACCGGGGCTGCGAACACGGCTGCATCTATTGCTTCGCGCGGCCCACGCACAGCTACCTGGGTTTGTCGCCCGGGCTCGATTTCGAAAGCCGCATCTACGCAAAGATCAACGCGCCCGAACTGCTCGAGCGGGAACTGTCGAAGAAATCCTATGTACCCGAGCCGATCGCGCTCGGCGTCGCCACCGATGCATGGCAGCCGGCCGAACGTGACTTGCGTCTTACGCGTCGTGTGATCGAGGTGCTCAGCGAGCGCAACCACCCGTTCGCGGCGATCACCAAATCATCGCTGATCGAGCGCGACATCGACCTGCTTGCGCCGATGGCCGAGCGCGGGCAATTCATGGCGGCGATCACCATCACCACGCTGGACGCCGACATCGCGCGCACGCTCGAACCGCGCGCGGCCACGCCGTCGCGCCGGCTGCGCACGATCCGTACGCTCAGCGAGGCGGGCATTCCGGTCGGCGTCAGCATCGCGCCGGTGATCCCGTTCGTCACCGAACCGGATATGGAGCGCGTGCTCGAAGCATGCGCCGAAGCGGGCGCCAGCAATGCGAGCTATATCGTGCTGCGGCTGCCGTGGGAGGTCGCGCCGCTGTTCAAGGATTGGCTGGGCGCACATTTCCCGGATCGGGCCGAGCGCGTGATGAGCCGTGTGCGCGACATGCGAGGCGGCAAGGATTACGATTCTTCGTTCTCGACCCGCATGAAGGGAGAGGGCTTATGGGCGGATCTGCTCAGGCAGCGCTTTCACAAGGCCGTGCGCCGGTTAGGGTTGAACGGGCGCGACCGCGGCATTCTCGACATGTCGCATTTCCGCCGGATCGAGCCGCCGCGCGCCGAGCAGGTGAGCGCACCGGCGCGCGACAATCCGCAACTGAGGCTTTTCTAGCGCGCAGGAACGTCTGCGGGTCCCGCCACGGGGGCATTACTGCGAAATCGCTTTGGCCGCTTCGACCTGACTTTCGAAGTAGGTCTGGAACGCGAGCGCGAGACCGGTCATCAGCAGAAACGCACCGATCAGCAGCGAAAAGATCACGACGAAAATGACCGTCCAGCCGGAGCGACTTTTGCGTTGCGTGTGGGTGTTGAATTGCGCATCCCATTTCTGATCAGGACGCAGCCCGTAGACGAGCGCCGCCAGAAACGCGGCAAACAGCGAAACCGCGCCGAACGGCGCGAGCACCCAGCCCAGGATCGACGCGCGCTCGGTCGCGACCAGCAGCATCACGCCGGGAATGCCGATCAGCGTGCCGAGTAGATGTGCCCAGCCGTAGATGTCTCGGGTGCCGTACAGATAGAAGCGGTGGGCGCCGAGGCTGCCGAACAGGAACGCCAACGCGGCGGTGAGCGTCTTGGATCTGAAGCGCGGGGAAGTCGAGGCAGCGGTGGGCATGAACGCGTGGGCAGAGTGACGGGCGGTCGAAAGGAGCGGCGCGCCGCGGGGGCGCGGACCGACGCGCATTCTACGCCTGCGGCGCGCGGGTGGTCACGTGGAGGACGATCGCCCAGGCTGAAAGCGGGGTGGCGAGATGCGCCGGACCTGGCTCGAGGTGAGTGCAGCCGTTCAGCCGGGCATGCGTGCATCCGCGCGTTACGGCGCTGAATACGTGATGCGATAGATTGCGCCGGCGGTATCGTCGCTGATCAGTAGCGAACCGTCTGGCAGCGGCAACACGTCGGCGGGGCGGCCCCAGACCGATTCGCCGGGTTGCAGCCAGCCTTCGGCAAAGACCTGCTGGCGTGCGTGGCTGCCGTCAGGGTCGGTGATCACGCGCACGACGCGGTAGCCGACCTTCTTGCTGCGGTTCCACGAGCCGTGCTCGGCGATGAAGATATTGTTGCGGTAGTCGGCTGGAAACATCGGGCCGTCGTAGAAGCGCATGCCAAGCGCCGCCACGTGCGCGCCAAGCTTGACCACTGGCGGCGTGAATTCGCTGCACGGATGATCCTTGCCGAACTCGGGGTCGGGCGTGTCGCCGCCGTGACAGTACGGAAAGCCGAAGTTCATGCCGACATGCGGCGCGCGGTTGAGCTTGTCGCTCGGAATATCGTCGCCGAGCAGGTCGCGACCGTTGTCGGTGAACCAGAGTTCGTGGGTGACCGGATGCCACGCGAAGCCGACCGAATTGCGGATGCCGCGCGCGACGACCTCGTAGTGGCTGCCGTCCGGGTTCATGCGGCCAATCATCGCAAAGCGGTCCGGATCTCTCTGGCAAATGTTGCACGGCGCGCCTTGCGGCACGTACAGCTTGCCATCCGGGCCGAACGCGATGAATTTCCAGCCGTGATGCGTGTCCGTTGGCAGCTTGTCGGTGACAACGACCGGTTTCGGCGGATCGTTCAGATGCGAGTCGATCGCATCGAAGCGCACGATTTTCGACACGGCCGACACATACAGCGCGCCGTCGCGCCACGCGACGCCGGCGGGCATCTGCAGCCCGGACGCGATCACGTGGTGACCCGTCACGCGGCCGTTCCGCAGCTCGAGCGCATACACATGGCCATCGTCGCTGCCCACGTAGAGAATGCCCTTGGGCGACAACGTCATCGCGCGCGCGCTCGGCACCTCGTCCGACAACACTTCGATGTGAAAGCCCGGCGGCAGCTTGATTTTCTCGATGGGCAGCGCGGCGATTGCCGTCAACGCCTGCGCGGCGATAACCGCGGCCGCTACCGCACGTAGAATCCGGCTGCACGAGGTGCGCGAAAGTCCAGCAAAGCGTACGAAAAAGGCACGAAAGGCGAACGGAAACGGGAGTTTCGGCTGGCGTTGCACAGGCGCTCCTTCAGGTAATTCGGGCGTTTGAACGGGTTCTCGCACCTCTTGCAGAAGGTGGGTGCAGCCCGGTTCCGCAGTTTATCCCGGTAAGTGTTTGTTATGGCGTCGGTTTCCCGCTATAATCGCGTGTTTCAGTCGTTCCGAACCCCGGTTTTCAAGGATTCTAGTATGGTCATCATCCGCTTGGCTCGTGGCGGCTCCAAGAAGCGCCCGTTCTACAACATCGTCGCCACCGACTCGCGCAGCCGTCGTGACGGCCGCTTCATCGAGCGCGTCGGTTTCTACAACCCGGTCGCTACGAAGGGCGAGTCCCTGCGTATCGCTCAGGATCGCCTGACGTACTGGCAAGGTGTTGGCGCGCAACTGTCGCCGACCGTCGAACGTCTCGTGAAGGAAGCGCAAAAGGCGCAGCCGGCTGCTTGATGGCGGCCCGCAGGCGTATCGTCGTCGGTTCGGCCGGCGGCTCGCGCAACTCGCGTGAGCAGTCCGATGCGCAATTTGTTTTACTGAAGCAGACGCCAAAGCAGGCTGCGAAGTTGTTGTCGAGGTTATTCGATGTCTGAGCGTGATTCCGGCAGTTCTGGTAGCGTCAAGGCAGCTTCGCGCGCAAAGGCGTCTGGTCAGGCGTCGTTCGGTGCATTCGTCCGCAAGTCGGTCGAACGAACCGACGGCAAGGCGAAAGAGGCGCAAGCCAATGCCGCGAACGCCGATTTCGAAGCTGCAGAAATGCGCATCGAAACGGCGGCAAGCTGGCCGGCCGATGCGGTCGAAGTCGGCGCAATCGTCGACGCCTATGGTCTCAAAGGCTGGGTCAAGGTAGCCGCGCATGCGGATGCCGGGCAAGGCGGCGACGTCTTGCTGAGCGCGAAGCGCTGGTGGCTGCTGAAAGGCCAGGAGCGCAAATCGGCGCCGTCCTTGCAGGCCAAAACACATAGCGACAGCGTGGTCGCCCGTCTGGGTGGCGTCGCTGACCGCGATACGGCGTTGGCTTTGCGCGGTTCCCGCGTATACATCGGCCGTAGCGAATTTCCGGCGCTCGAAGCCGACGAATTCTACTGGGTCGATCTGATCGGCCTGGACGTGGTGAATCTCGCCGGGCTCAACCTCGGCAAAGTCGCCAGCATGATCGACAACGGCGCGCAGTCGGTGCTGCGCATCGAATATCCGGCTACCGACAAAAACGGCAAGCCGGTCGCAGGCGAGCGTTTGATCCCGTTCGTCGGCGTCTTTGTCAAAACGGTGGACCAGGCGGCAAAGCATATCGTCGTCGACTGGGAAGCTGACTATTGAAATCTATCGTTGAGCGGGGAGAGCGATGCAGTTCGATGTCGTGACGCTCTTTCCAGAAATGTTCCGCGCGCTGACTGACTGGGGTATCACCAGCCGGGCCGCGAAGCAGCAGCGCTATGGGTTGCGTACGTGGAATCCGCGCGATTTCACGACCGACAACTACCGCACGATCGACGATCGCCCATACGGCGGCGGCCCCGGCATGGTTATGCTGGCCCGGCCGCTCGAAGACGCGATCAGTGCCGCGAAAGCGGCGCAGTCGGAGCAGGGCATCGGCGCGGCGCGCGTCGTGATGATGTCGCCGCAAGGCGCCACACTGAATCACGAGCGCGTGATGAAGTTCGCGGCCGAACCCGGTCTGATCCTGTTGTGCGGGCGCTACGAAGCGATCGACCAGCGTCTGCTGGACCGTGTCGTCGACGAAGAAGTAAGCCTTGGCGACTTCGTGCTGTCGGGCGGCGAGTTGCCCGCGATGGCGTTGATGGATGCGGTCGTGCGTCAGTTGCCTGGCGTGCTGAACGACTCACAGTCGGCGGTGCAGGATAGCTTCGTCGATGTGCTGCTCGATTGTCCGCACTACACGCGTCCCGAGGAATACGAGGGCGTGCGGGTGCCTGATGTGCTGCTCGGCGGCCATCATGCGGAAATCGAAGCGTGGCGGCGGCGCGAAGCATTGCGCAACACGTTGAACAAGCGGCCCGATCTGATCGTGAAGGCCAGAAAGAACAGAATGCTGAGCCGTGCCGACGAGGCGTGGCTCGCGAGTCTCGCGAAGGAAGAGCCGAAGGCCTGAGGCCCCGGTCTTTCGAGCGGACACAAGGCGGTGCCGTGCATGCGTGTGCGGTGCCAGATGTGAACCCATCCTCTATCGGGGCCGTAGCCCAACGCAGTAAGCGCGTGAGGCAGGTACGAACGCCGACAAGATGGATCTAGGAGTCAGTGATGAATCTGATTGCAAAACTCGAGCAGGAAGAAATCGCGCGCGTTCTCGGCGAAAAGACCATTCCGGATTTTGGTCCGGGCGATACGGTCATCGTCAGCGTGAACGTGGTTGAAGGCACGCGTAAGCGTGTGCAGGCTTACGAAGGCGTCGTGATCGCCAAGCGTAACCGTGGTCTGAATTCGTCGTTCATCGTCCGTAAGATTTCGTCGGGCGAAGGCGTCGAGCGTACGTTCCAGACGTATTCGCCGCTGCTGGCTAGCATCGTCGTCAAGCGTCGCGGCGATGTGCGTCGTGCCAAGCTGTACTATCTGCGCGAGCGTTCGGGCAAGTCGGCTCGAATCAAGGAAAAGCTGGTCTCGAAAGACCGCGCTGCTTCCCAAGCGTAAATGCTGTAAGAAAAAGCACCCCTCGCGGGTGCTTTTTTGTTGGCCAGGTCAAAATAGCGGCATGTCCACGCTCATCAGAGAGACCCGTTGATCCGCCCCGTCTTTGAGCCCGAAACTCTGCCTGTCATCGCGACAGGCGCCGATCTGCCACCGGTCGCGCGCGAGCGTCTGACGCCCGATGCACTGCGGGCGCGCTTTGATCGGCAGCTTGCCTGGACACCCGAGAAAATTGCCGATGCGCCGTGGCGCAATACCGACCTCGATCCGCGCGTGGCCGCGGTGCTGGTGCCGCTCGTCGTGCGCGCGCATGGTCTTACCGTGTTGCTCACGCAGCGCGCGGACCATCTGAACGATCACGCCGGTCAGGTGAGTTTTCCCGGCGGCCGCCAGGAAGCGTTCGACGCTGATGCGACTGCTACGGCTCTGCGCGAAGCGCGCGAAGAGGTGGGCCTCGACGCGTCGCGCGTCGAAGTTCTCGGCACGTTGCCCGACTATCTGACTGGAACCGGCTTTCGCGTGTCGCCGGTCATCGCTCTTGTGCACCCGCCATTCTCGCTGGAGATCGATACGCTCGAAGTGGCCGAGGTCTTCGAAGTGCCGCTCGCGTTCCTGATGGACCCGTCCAACCACGAAGAACGCCTGTTCCGCTACGAGGGCGGAGAGCGCCGCTTCTTCGCGATGCCGTATCCGCGCGGCGAATTGACGGTGGCTCCGGAGGCCGCCGAGCAGCGCGGCGCGCACCACGCGCAGACGGTCACGCCAGCAGCCGTGCAAGGCGGCCATCATTTCATCTGGGGCGCGACGGCGGCGATGCTGCGCAACCTGTATCGGTTCCTCGCCGCATAAATTACGTGACTCGCATCGCCGCGTCGACGATGCACAGTTGCGCGAACGACGCACTTGTCGGCGCTTTGTCAGCATCAGCGTTCAGACTCATCCGACCCTGTGCTATCGTTATAAAACAATCGTAAAAAACTTAAAAAGCACGGCGCATCGCATGACTTTTTTCTCCGTATTGCTGGCTCTGATCATTGAACAGGTACGCGCGCTGTCGCCGAACAATCCGTTGTCCGCGTTGCTTCAATACCATGCGGAGTCGGCGGCGCACGGATTCGATGCTGGCAAGCAACGTCACGGTCTGCTCGCGTGGCTCGTCGTGGTGGTGCCCTGGACGCTCGCGGTCGCGCTCGTCTACTACGTGCTGTATCACATTCACTTCATGCTCGCGTTCCTGTGGAACGTCGTGGTGCTGTACTTCACGCTCGGCTTCCGGCAGTTCAGCCATTACTTCACCGACATCCATCTCGCGTTGAACAACGACGACGTGCCACGCGCGCGCGAAATTCTCAACGAATGGACCGGGCTCGAGACCGTCGACATGCCGGTCAGCGAGATCGTGCGTCACACGCTGATCCACGCGGTGGTCGCGTCGCATCGCCATGTGTTCGGCGTGTTCTTCTGGTTTCTGATTCCGGCCGGTCCCGCTGGCGCGGTGCTGTACCGTTGCGCGGAATATCTCGCGCGCGCATGGGCGCGGCCGGCCGACGACCGCACCGTCGCGTTTTCGAGCTTCGCGCAACGCGCGTTCTTCGTGATCGACTGGGTGCCGGCGCGGCTGACGTCGCTGGGCTTTGCGATCGTCGGCAATTTCGAGGATGCGATTTACGCGTGGCGCAACCATGCGCGGCAGTGGCCCGATACGAACGACGGCGTGTTGCTCGCCGCGGGCAGCGGGGCGCTCGGCGCGCGCCTGGCCGGGCCACTCGCGGAGCCGTCGAGCCTCGACGCGCTCGCCACGGGCGACGGCGGTCCGATGCAGGTCGGCGACGACTGCACGCCGCGCACGCTGCAATCGGCAGTGGGGCTGGTGTGGCGTGCAGTCGTACTGTGGATGATCCTGCTGTTGATGCTGACCATCGCGGTGTGGCTCGCCTGAAGCGGCCAGGTCACGCGCGCAGCACAAGAAGAAGCCGGGCAATGCCCGGCTTCTTCAATTCCCGACTCCGCTTCACCCCTTCAACGGATCGCGCACGGTCCCGCATTGCCAGCACACGGTGAACTGCGCCTCGAGCACCTCGCCGCACTGCTGACATTGCCATGGAGGCGTGCCCGGTGCCGGTCCTCGCGAGGCCGCTTCGATCAGCCGCCGCGCGATCGCCTCATCGCGTTCATCGACGAGCCACAACTCCGGCGCGCACTGGTCGGCCGGAATCTCGCCGAGCGCCCCGTTCAGATAGCGGTTGTGCAGCTCGCAAGCGATGCCCGCGGTCTCCAGCACGTTGACCCAATGCTGTCCGATGATCAGGTTCGGCGCGCGCATCAGTTTCATGTCAGCGGACAATCTGGCTCGCCTCGTGCACGAGCTGCGCATAAAGCGCATGCCGTTCGCGGCGGATGCGCCCGTCGGCGACGGCTTCGAGGATCGCGCAGCCAGGCTCGTGCAAATGATGGCAGTTATAGAAACGGCAGTTTGGCAGTAGCGGCCGGAACTCGGGGAACGCGCGTTCGAGCCGGCCTTCGCTCAGGTGATGCAGGCCGAATTCCTGAAAGCCCGGCGAGTCGATCAGCGCGCCGGCCGCGCCGTTGACGCCATTCACGCCGGTCGTGCCCTCCGACCGCGGCAGCGGATAAAGACGCGTGAACGTCGTGGTATGGCGCCCGCTGTTCAACGCGGTCGAGATCTCGCGCGTCGCGACTTCGGCATCCGGAATCAGCAGGTTCACGAGTGTCGATTTGCCCATGCCGGACTGGCCGAGCAGCAGCGTCGCATGACCATGCAGATGTTCGGTCAGCGTGGCGCGTGCCGCCTCGGGCTGCATGCGGATCGACGCTTCGAGCACCGGATAGCCGAGCGCGCGATACGGCTCGAGCCGCTTGCGCGCGCCGTCCAGAGCATCGGTGACGTCGATCTTGTTCAGCACGATCAGCGGCTTCAATTCGTTCGCCTCGGCGGCGACGAGCGCGCGGCCGAGCAGATCCTCGCTGAAATGTGGCTCGGTGGCGAGCACGATCAGCAACTGGTCGAGGTTCGCGGCGAACAGCTTCGACTTGTACTGATCCGAGCGATACAGCAGATTGCGCCGCTCGCCGATCTCGACGATCACGCCCTGATCCGCCGAGGTCGGCTCATAGATCACGCGATCGCCGACCGCGACCTCGCTGCGCTTGCCGCGTGGGAAACATTGCAGCAACGCGCCGCCGTCTTCAGGAGCGACCAGATAGTGGCGGCCGTGCGCGGCCACCACGAGGCCGCCCGTGCGCACGCCGTACATGCCGGATGCGGTGGCCGACGCGCCGCGCGACGCCTTCTTCGGAGCGCGGCCGCTCATGCGTGCTGCAGCAGTCGGTCGATCCGCTGCGAGGCCGGCGGATGCGAATAGTAGAACGCGGTGTAGATCGGATCGGGCGTCAGCGTCGACGCGTTGTCCTCGTACAGCTTGACGAGCGCGTTGACGAGATCGTGCGCGTCGGTTTGCGTCGCCGCGAACGCGTCGGCTTCGAACTCGTGCTTGCGCGAGCTGAGACTGCCAAGCGGCGTGACGAAGAACATGAACACGGGCAGCGCGAGGAAGAACAGCACGAGCGCGAGTCCGCTATTGCCGCCGACGAGCGACGGCCGCACGCCGAGCCCTTCGTAGAACCACACGCATTGCGTCAGCCAGCCGAGCAGCGCGAGCATCGCGAGGCTGATCGCGAACGTGACCAGCATGCGCTTCATCACGTGACGACGCTTGAAGTGGCCGAGCTCGTGCGCGAGCACCGCTTCGATCTCGCGGCCCGACAGGCGCGCGAGCAGCGTGTCGAAAAACACGATGCGCTTGCTCGCGCCGAAGCCGGTGAAGTACGCGTTGCCGTGTGCCGAACGGCGGCTGCCGTCCATCACGAACAGGCCCTTCGCGGCAAAGCCGCAGCGCTTCATCAGCGCCTCGATGCGGGTCACGAGCGCTTCATCCTTCAGCGGCTCGAACTTGTTGAAGAGCGGCGCGATGAAGGTCGGGAAAATCAGCAGGCCGAACATCTGGAACGCGACCCACACCACCCATGCCCACAGCCACCACAGGTTGCCCGCGCGGTTCATCAGCCACAGCACGACGAACAACAACGGCAGGCCGAACGCGATGCCGAGCAGCGCGCCCTTCAGACGGTCGAAAAAGAACAGGCTTTTGCTCATGCGATTGAAGCCGAAGCGTTGCTCGACGACGAACTGCCGGTAGTAATCGAACGGCAGGTCGATCGCGCTCGTGATCGCGATCACAGCGGCAACCAGCGCGATCTGACCGACGTAGCCGCGGCCGAGCCAGTCGGAGATCGCGAGATCGAGCATCTGCACGCCGCCGAGCAGCGTGAGCCAGATCAGCACGGCCGCGCCGACGACGATCTCGACCATCGCGAGCCGCGTGCGCTCGACCGTGTAGTCGGCCGCGCGCTGATGCGCGGTGAGCGCGATGGTGTTCGCGAACTGGCTCGGCACCTGTTCGCGATGCGCGACGACGAAGCGGATCTGCCGCGACGCGAGCCAGAGTTTGGTGCCGACCATCGCGACGACGGCGACGACGAACAGGGCGGTGAAGTACAGGGTAGGCATCCGGGGATTCCGTGGTATCTATGCGAGAATTATATGTTTCTTCCCGCCTCGCGGCGGAGATACGGTTTAACGCGACGGTTCAACGCAAGAGCTCCGGGTAGCAGTTCAGGGCGGCGCTTTGGCGCGGCCGGCCCGGCTCGAACCGCGCGAATCGATTTCAAACGAACACATGCCGCGCCGCACGGGTTTCCAGCGAAGCCCGCCGCGCGGCCCTCAGGGTTGCCTTCATGACTGACATCCTCGCATCCACCGAACAGCCGCCGCTCGTGCGCAGCGACATGAATCTCGTCTGGCTGGACATGGAAATGACCGGGCTCGAGCCCGACACCGACCGCATCATCGAAATCGCGGTGGTGGTGACGAATTCGACGCTCGACAGGATGGTCGAAGGTCCGGTGCTCGCGATTCATCAGAGCGATGAAACGCTCGCGAAGATGGACGCGTGGAACCAGAACACGCATGGCCGCTCGGGGCTGATCGATCGCGTGAAGGCGTCGACTGTCAGCGAGGCCGACGCGACCGCGCAGATCCGCGAGTTCCTCGGCCAGTACGTGCCGCCGGGCAAGTCGCCGATGTGCGGCAACTCGATCTGCCAGGACCGCCGCTTCATGGCGCGCTGGATGCCGGATCTGGAGAGCTTCTTCCACTACCGCAACCTCGACGTGAGCACGCTGAAGGAGCTGTGCCGGCGCTGGCAGCCGGTCATCTACAAGGGCTTCCAGAAGCGCGCGATGCACACGGCGCTGGCCGATATCCACGAGTCGATCGACGAGCTGAAGTACTACCGCGAGCATTTCCTCGTGCCGTCGGCGCCGGACGCCGCCGCGAGCGCTCAGTAAAGCGCGGGCCTGCACGGGCAGGCCACGAACCTCGAACCTCAGTCTTGCCGCGGCGCGCGTTGCGCACTTTTCGGCCGGAACGCCTTGACCACGTCGACGTTCGTTTCTACGTAAGGGCCGCCGATCAGGTCGATGCAGTACGGCACCGCCGCGAAAATCCCTGGCACCTTGACCATGCCGTCATCGCGCAGGCCTTCCAGCGTTTCCCTGATGGATTTCGGCTGGCCGGGCAGGTTGATGATCAGCGCGGCGTGTCGTTCGGTTTCGCGGATCACCGCGATCTGGCGCGACAGGATCGCGGTCGGCACGAAATTCAGGCTGATCTGCCGCATCTGCTCGCCGAAGCCGGGCATCTCCCTGGTCGCGACAGCGAGCGTCGCCTCGGGCGTCACGTCGCGGCGCGACGGTCCGGTGCCCCCGGTCGTCAGCACCAGATCGCAGCCCACTTCGTCGACCAGCGCGATCAGCGTCGCCGAGATGGTCGGCGCGTCGTCGGCGATCAGCCGCGTGACCACCTGCCATGGCGAGCTCAAGGCCGCGCCGAGCCACTCCTGCAGCGCCGGAATGCCCTTGTCCTCGTACACGCCCGTCGACGCGCGGTCGCTGATCGACACGAGGCCGATCACGATTTCGTCGGGGTGCTGACGTTGCTTACGTTGATCAGGCGTCGCGGTCGTCATCGTCGTCTTCCGCGGCGAGGTTGGGGTCGTGCGCGTCTTGCGCTTCGTCGTCGGTGCCGGCCGCGCTCTTGATCCACTGGAACAACTCGCGGAAGTAGCGCGGCGGCTTGCTCTGCTCCGCTTCCTTGCGCGCGTTGCGGATCAGCGTGCGGCCCTGCTGCGGGTCGGCGCTCGGGTGCTGGCGGATGAACTCGGTCAGCGCGGCGTCGTCGGCCAGCAGCTTTTCGCGGGTGCGCTCGATCCAATGGAGCTTCGCCGTCTCCGACTTGTTGATGCCCTTGTAGGTGTCGAGCGCGGTGCGCAGCGCGGCGGTTTCGGTGTCGAGCAGCGAGCGCATCACGCGGCCGACGTACTGGATCTGGCGGCGCTTGCCTTCGTGGTCGGTGATGCGGCGCGCTTCGCGCACGGCTTCGTCGAGCTTTTCGGGCATCGGCATGCGCTTGAGCGCGTCTTTCGGCAGCGCGACGAGTTCCAAGCCCAGATCCTGCAACGCCTGCATTTCGCGTTTGACCTGGGACTTGCTCGGACGATCGTAGCCGTTTTCGTCGACTTCCGTGACGACGGATTCGATCGGTTGAATGCGGGTTTTGCGTGTCATGCCGGTATTGTAACTTGCCGCGCCGGCCCGACCCGCGGCGGCGCGTACCTTGCTATGATCGCGGGATGCATTTATCCCGCACCCGCGCGCCTGCCCCGAATACGGTGTGCATACCCAGGGCCGCGCGGCCCCAACAGGACGGCAACCACAATGGCAGCAGACATGGACGTCAAGCAGCGCTTTTTTCCGCATACCCAGGATGAGCTGAAGGAAATCGCCTCGGACATCCTTCGTCACGCGAAGGCGCTCGGCGGCACCGACGCCGCGACCGAAATCTCCGAAGGCGACGGCCTGTCCGTCTCGGTACGGCGCGGCGAAGTCGAGACGATCGAGCACAACCGCGACAAGATGGTCGGCGTGACGGTGTTCATCGGCAACAAACGCGGTAACGCGAGCACCTCGGACTTCTCGCCGCAGGCATTGAAGGACACGGTCGCGGCCGCCTACAACATCGCGCGCTTCACCGCCGAAGACAATTGCGCGGGCCTCGCCGAAGCGGAGCTGCTCGAAACCGCGCCGCGCGACCTCGATCTGTACCACCCGTGGAATCTGTCCGCCGACGAAGCGGTCGAAATCGCGCGCCGCGCCGAAGACGCCGCGTTCGCGACCGATCCGCAGATCAAGAACTCGGAAGGCGCGAGCGTGTCGGCACAGCACTCGCAGTTCGTGCTGGCGACCTCGCGCGGCTTCCTCGCCGGCTATCCGTATTCGCGCCACTACGTCGCGTGCGCGCCGATCGCCGGCAGCGGCCGCAACATGCAGCGCGACGATTGGTACACGTCGACGCGCAGCGCCGACGAACTCGCCGATCCCGAAGCGGTCGGTCGTTACGCGGCGCAGCGCGCGCTCGCGCGCATCGGCGCGCGCGGCCTCGACACGCGCAAGGTGCCGGTGCTGTTCGAGGCGCCGCTCGCGGCGGGCCTGCTGGGCGCATTCGTGCAGGCGACGAGCGGCGGCGCGCTGTATCGCAAGACTTCGTTTCTGGTCGACAGCCTCGGCAAGCCGGTGTTCGCGCCGCACGTGCAGGTGGTCGAAGACCCGCACGTCGCGCGCGCGATGGGCAGCGCGCCGTTCGACGAGGAAGGCGTGCGCACGCGCCAGCGCTCGGTCGTGAAGGACGGCGTCGTCGAGGGCTACTTCCTGTCCACCTACTCGGCGCGCAAGCTCGGCATGAAGACCACCGGCAACGCGGGCGGCTCGCACAACCTGTCGCTGCTCAGTTCGAACACGCGCCCCGAGGACGACTTCGAGGCGATGCTGAAGAAGCTCGGCACGGGTCTGCTGCTGACCGAGTTGATGGGGCAGGGCGTCAATTACGTGACTGGCGACTACTCGCGCGGCGCGTCGGGTTTCTGGGTCGAGAACGGCAAGATCCAGTATCCGGTCGAGGAAATCACGGTCGCGAGCACGCTGCAGGAGATGTTCCGTCATATCGTCGCGATCGGCGCGGATACGATCACGCGCGGCTCCAAGCAGACCGGCTCGGTGCTGATCGAGCGGATGACGATCGCAGGGCAGTAAGCCGCACGGCGCGTTCCAGCGCAGCCCCGTATCAAACGAAAACGCCACGCAACTGAACGTTGCGTGGCGTTTTTTATCGCTTGCGCGGCGCGCGCCGTCAGACGTCCTTGCGCTGATACGTGACGAATGCGTAATCGAAGTCGTTGGGCGCATTCGAGTGATGCGCTTCGCGCGCGATTTCTTCCCACACCTGCGGGTCGATCGCGGGGAAGGTCGCGTCGCCGTCGAAGTCGGCGGCGATTTCGGTGACGATCAGCTTGTCCGCATGGCGCAGCCCTTCGTCGTAGAGCTCTGCGCCGCCGATCAGAAACGCCTGCGGCGCCTGGTCCTGCGCGGCGAGCGCGAGCGCTTCGTCGAGATTGGTCGCGGTGTCGCAGCCCTGAAAGCGTCGCGAGGCATCGCGCGTGACGACTATGTTGCGGCGTCCCGGCAGTGGCCGGCCGATCGATTCATGCGTTTTGCGGCCCATGATGATGGGCGCGCCCATCGTCGTGCGCTTGAAGAATTTGAGGTCTTCGGGCAGTCGCCAGGGCAACTGGTTGTCGCGGCCGATCACGCCGTTGCTGGCGCGAGCGACGATCAGGGTGAGCGTCGTCATCGAATGGAAAGAGGAGGGTAACCGGGCGATTCTACCCGAGCCGTCGATCCACACCGACGCGTACCCGCCGCTCACGCCCGCGCCGGCCCGTCCGCGGGGAGCGCTCCCTTGTGGTCGGCGCTGCCCGGTTCGCGCAAGCCGTGCACGCCCATCAGCCGATACAGCGTCACGCGGGAAATGTTCAGATCCACCGCCGCCTCGTTCAACCGGTGCCGATGGCGCAGCAGCGCGGCCTCGATCGCGCGCTTCTCGGCAGCCTCGCGCGCCTGCGTGAGCGTCATGCTTTCCTGCCCGGTGTAGCCCGCGAGGTCGAGGTCGTCGGCCGAGATCAGCTTGTTCTCGGCCATCACGATCGCGCGGCGTACGCGGTTGATCAGCTCGCGCACGTTGCCGGGCCAGTTGTAGTTGTAGAGCGCCTCGATCGCCGACGGCGTGAAGCCGCGAATCTTGCGCGCGTTGTCGGTCTTGAACTTGTGCAGCATGTGGTACGCGAGAATCTCGATGTCCCGCCCCCGCGCGCGCAGCGGCGGCTCATCGACGCGCAGCACGCACAGGCGATGAAACAGATCCGCACGGAACTGGCCCTCGCGCATCGCGCCGTCGAGATCGACGTGGGTCGCCGAGATGATGCGCACGTCGACCGGAATCGATTCGCGTCCGCCGAGCCGCTCGATCTTGCCTTCCTGCAGAAAGCGCAGCAGGCTCGCCTGGCTTTCGAGCGGCAGATCGCCGATCTCGTCGAGAAACAGCGTGCCGCCGTCTGCCGCCTCGACGCGGCCGATCTTGCGCTGATTCGCGCCGGTAAAGGCGCCGCGCTCGTAGCCGAACAGTTCGGATTGAAGCAGATGAGGCGGGATCGCGCCGCAGTTGATCGGCGTGAAAGGCGCCTTGCGGCGCGGCGAGCGCTCGTGGATCGCGAGCGCGGTCAGCTCCTTGCCAGTGCCCGATTCGCCCGCGATGAACACGCTCGCGTCGGTGTTCGCGACCTTGCGGATCGTGCGAAAAAGCTGTTGCATCGCCTCGCAGGTGCCGACCATTTCCTCGTCGCCCGCTTCGCTGACGGGCGGCGGAAGTTCCGGGTCGCACAGCGCGACCATGCCGAACGCGTGGCCGGCCAGATAGTCGATCGTGGCGTGCGCGACGGGCAGCTTCACGAAGTCGAAGCAGTAGTGGCGCACGAGGCGTCGCACGAGCGGATCGTCGAGCCGCTCGTTGGTCGCCAGCGCGATCCAGCCGATCTGCTGCTGACGCAGGCTCGCCTCGAGCCCGCCGATGTCGCGCGGCACGAAGCTCGCCAGATCGACGATCCCCGCGCATGCGATGTCAGGTTTCACGAGCCGCCCGAGTTCGTGCGCCGAGCGCGCCGCCGCGACCTGCCAGCCGCGGCTTTTCAGATGCGCGATCAGCGTTTCGTCGGGCGTGCGCGCGACGTACAGCAACTGTCGCGCGACGGCGGCGCGCTGCTTCGGCACCGCGAGCGACAGATGCGATCCCGCTGCCGCGACGGAAGCCACACCGGTCAGATGAGGTGATTCACGCACGTTCGACCTCGTATCGTTGGCACGTCAGAAGGTGTACGGAAAGCGCATGCCGACCACGAAGTTCGGCGCGTCGGGTGTGAGTCCGATCGATACCGAGCCGTTGATGGTCAGATGCTTGTTCACGACGTGGTTCAGGCCAAAATTCATCGCCGCGGCCGTGGTTTCGCTGCCCGGCACCTTCTGATAGCTGCCGCCCGGCGACTTGGTCTGCGACGCGGGTTCGAGCGCCATCGTGAACGACACGCTGGCCGAATCCTTGTCGGAGAACGCGAGCGCGACGCCTCCGCCGAACTGCACGATGTCGCCGAGCTTGACCGTCGCCGGTTCGGTTTGTCCCTGCACCGACGAGATGTCCGCGAACGAACGCGCGAGATTGTAGGTATAGGAAACGCTGCCGAACAGCACGACCGGGTCGTAGGTCTTCAGCACCGACAGACCCGCCGTGATGTTCCAGAAGCCGGTGCCGGTCGGCAGTCTGGTCGGCGCGACGAGGTTGGTGTTGTCCGCGTCGACCTGCACGACTTTTTCGCCGAACGGCGAGCTGCCGGTCGGCGCCTTCACGCGCAGACTGCCGACCACGTCCGGCAAGGCATTGGTTTCCCTGACGAACTGGTAGTAGATGCCGAAGTTCACGTCGCCGATGTCGTGACTCGACACCGTCGCGTCCGACAGCGTGCTCGCCGCGCCGCCCGCGCCGCCGACGATGAAGGTGCTGCGCCGATACACGTACGGCACGTCGACGTCGACATTGATGCGGTCGGACACGCCGTAGCGCGTGTCGAGGTCCGCCATCACCTGGTGCGACTTGGTCTGGCCGAGGTTGATGTTGCCGAGGAAAATCGCGTCGAGCGCGAGGAAGCCCGACAACTGCAACTGGCGACGGTCGTAATAGGTGTCGCTGATGCCGAAGTCCATCGTCAGCTTGTGGTCGAAGAGCGGCGCATGCTCGCGTTGCACGACCGCCTGCTCGGCCTGCGTGCGCACCGGTTCGTTCGCGCGCTGGGTCCGGCCGACCGCGCCGCTGCCGTCGGTGGCGGCGGGCAGGCCGCCGGCGCTGGCGTTGCCTGCATTGCTGCCGGCCGGCGTCGGCGGATTGACCGGCACGCCGGTCGCGGTGCCGGTGGTGCCCGCCGGCGCGGGCGCGCCGGGCGCGATCTGCGCGAGCGGCGGCAGCGGCACCGGCAGGCCGTCGGCGCCGGGCTGCTCGGCCACCGTGTCGCTGCCCGCGGGGGCGCCGGCGCCCGGCACGCCGCGTCCGCGCTGCGCCATCTCGAGTTCGGTGACCTGCCGTTCGAGCGAGTGGATCTGCCGCTGCTGCTCGTCGACGACGCGCATCAGCGTGTTCAGACGGTCCTCCACGGATTGACCGGCGAGCGCCTGCGCGCTCGCCGTCTGAGAAAGAGCCCACAGCATGACCGCGGCCGGAATGGCCGCGAGAGCCATGCGCGGTGCCCTGGTCGATGACACTTTTTTCATTTTTGCTCCCCCGGTGGTCCGGCCGCGCGGTGCCGACTGCGCGGCCGTCTCTTTACTGCTTGTGCTGCAACTGGCGGTGGCGGCCCGCCTCGTCATCTCCTGTTTTGCAGTGCCTGTAGCACGCCCAACTGACGAAGCATCGAAGCCGACATCTGCTGGGTTTGCAGATGCAGTTGCAGGGCGTTGGCGACTTGCTGGTTATTGCCTGCAATCTGCAGCAACTGGGCGATCTGCCCGTTGCTCGGCGCGATGGTCTGGGTGGCGAGCCCAGCGGGTGTCTGCAGCGCCACGTTCACGCCGTTGCTGCCGAACGAAATGCCGGCTTTCACGGAGCCGGTCGAATTGCTGGCCGATGCCGACGGCGCGTTGGCGGAGCCCGTCAGCGTCACGGCGCTGTTGTTGAAGTCGATTAGCGCGGTGTTGGTGCCGCTGTTTCGATCGCCCGCGACCTGGGTGATCTGCGACACGCTATTGACGCCGACGCTCTGGCCGCCGCGCGCCTGGGCATTCGGGTTGGCGCCCGAATCGCCTGGTTGGCCGTGCGCGCCGCCGCTCACGCTGGCGAACGTGCTGACGGAGCTCGTGAGCTGGCCGCCGCCGTTCTGCACCGCGCTCAGCGATCCCTGGGCGAGCGCGCTCGCGCCGTTGGGCAACTGCCATTGCGAAATGACGTTCAGCACGAAGCCGGAGATCATCGTCGCGCCGGCGTATTTGCCGGTCTGGGTCGCGAGCACGTCGTCGCCGACGAGTTGCACCCGCAGGGGCGCGGCGCCTGGCTCGGGTGGTATCGAAAGTTCGGGAGCCGGTGGCGAGGCGGCGCCCTCCGAAGCGTGGGCAAGGCCGCCTGCGCCGCAGGCGACGGCGCAGAGCACGAACCCAAGCTGTGTGAAGTGTGACTTCATGGCGGGATCAGAACATGTCTGCCTTGTTCAAGCCGTACTCGAAAAAGGGAGTCGCGGCGGTGCCGGCTGCCAGCGCAGCGGCGCGCAGCTTCAGCGCGAGCGACTCGTTGTCCTGCAACAGTGGTGAATCCTCCCTGAAGGGTTTGCCGAGGACCGCGAACACGAGACCGTTCCAGGTCTTCGCGAAGTCCTCTTCGAGCACGATGCGATTGCCGAGCGCCGGGTCCGCGATGAACACGCGGCCGTCCTGCGCATGCTTGACGATCACGAAATGCTCGTAGCCGTCGATGTTCATCAGGACCATCACGGGGATCTGAAGATGGTGGAGCGCTTCGACGTTGACGCGAAAGCCGCGGCCGCGCAGTCCGATGGTCTCGACGAAGTGCTTCATGTCGAGCATCGAGAAGCCGTTCTTGACGACGACTTCGGGGGTTGAAAAGACCATCATCCGGCGAATCAGTTCGGTTTCCGGAATATCGATGCCATAGCCGTACTTGAGGAGGGTGGCGAGCGCCGCCGCGCCGCAGCTGTAATCGAATTGCTGATTGACGATGTGGTTGTAGCGCAGATCCTTCATCGAACGGACCGTCTTCGTCAACGGCACGCCGACGAACGTGGACGTGTCGATGCTCGACTGTGCGGCGGCGTGATCCGCGCACAGCACGCACCCTGCCAGCGCTACGGCGAACGGTAGCGCCGGGAACCCCTTGAACCCGGTCATGCTGGTCTCCTGCCCGATCCGCGCCGGCAGCTTCGATGGCTGCCGGCGCGCCCCTCCGACTGCTTTGTGCTTCTTCTGCTTGCCCGCGCTCGCCGCGTCGTCGGCTTACTTGCCGCTGTTCAGCGCCGCGATGGCGAGGCCGTTGTGCTGCAAGTTGCCCGCGCCGCCGGCGATGTTCACGCCGATGTTTCCGGAGGCGCCTTTCAGCGTATCGGCACCCAGACTCGCGGTGCCCTGGAATTGCCCGTGGACGGTCATCGTCGCGGATTGCGAGTTGTCGTCCGTCGCATCCATCGCGGTGGTCAGCGCCTTGCCCGGCGAGGTCGTCGTCACGGCGCCGGCAAGCGCGTTGTCCTGCGCGTTGCCGATACCGGAAGCGATGTTCACACCGACGTTGCCCGTCACACCCGACAGCGACCCGTTGCCGACCGACGCGTTCAGATTGAAGTTGTGGATCGTCGCGCTGCCGCCCGAGGACTGCACGTTGAAGGCCTGCGCGTTGCCGAACACGTTGCCGACGTCGACCGAGGCGAGCGACACGTCGTTGCTCTGCGCGTTGTCGATGCCTTCCGCGATGTTGATGCCGAGGTTGCCCGACACGTTGCTGGCTGCGTTGGTGCCGGTGGTTGCATTCAGCGTGGCGGCCGCTTCGTTGTTGATGTGCTGCGTGATCGAGCCGCGCGTCGTCACGTCGGTCGTCGACATGCCTGCGTCGATGCCCCAGGCGGCGCCATACGAGTCGCTCGACGACGAGCGGCTGCGCGAGTAGCCCGACGATTGCTCGCCGACCATCGCATAGCCGGAGCCTTCGCTCGCCCTGAAGCCCCATGAACGGCTTTGCCCGGACGCTTCGCTCGCTTCGAAGCCGCCGGCGACGCCCGACGAGTTCGCGTAGCTCGATTCGCGATAACCGGCCTGCAGGCCGCCGCGGGCGCTGAACGAGCCGCTGCCGTGCGAGAACGTGTTGTGGTCCTGATAGCTGTAGCTGCCGCCGATCGAGCCGCCGGCCGACAGCTGGCCGCCCGAGTTCTGACTTGTGTGCGAGAAGCTGCCCGCAATGCCGGCTGCCTGCTGGCTGGTTTCATAGCCGCTGCTCGTCACGCTCGCGCTGTGGCTGCCGTACGCATAGCCGCCGGAGGCTTCGAAGCCCTGCGAGCCCGAGCTCGACGACGTATGGTTTTGCGTCGTGAACGCGAATGCCGAGCCGCCGCCCCTGACCGACGTTGTGCTGTTGTTCAGGGTCGTGGTCACGTTGCCGCTGGTGTAGGTCTGCGCCTGCGGATCGAGCGTCGCATTCACGTTGACGGTCTGATTGTTGTTGATCACCGCGTTAGCCGTGCTGGAGACATGCACGCAGCCAAACAGTCCGACCAGACCTTCGACGCCGACCATCTCGCCGACGACCGTCGTATTGAACAGGTAGGCCTTCTGCGGCGCGGCAAGCACGCTGCCGGACGCGGCAACGAGGACGGCCGTGGCAATAAGAGTGCGCTTCATGATTCGCTCCGATACTTAAGTGTGGTCAGTTAAAAAAAGTGCCCGCCGGGGGACGGAGCACAAAACTGTTTGCCGTGGCATTACCGGCGCCGGCTGCCTGGTTGATCTGCACGATTCCGTTCGCGTTGCGCAAGGCATCGCTGGAAATGCTTGCCTCGCGCACGCCGTGAATCGCGTTCGACTGCCCCGGACTGCCGTTTTTCGGGGCCGTCGCGGATAGCTCCCCATCCGAGACAGTCTCGACTCCGAGCGCCGCAGTCCCGATCTGGGTGCTGTTGCGCTGAAGATTCCCTGCTCCGGCCGACTGGTTCACCAGCACCGCGCCGGATGTGTTCGAAAACGCATTGGCTTCGATCGACGCTTGCGCGCGCGGCACGTTCGCGACCACCGACGCGCCTTGCACGCTCGCGTTCGCGTTGCCGACTGCGGCGCCGTTCGTCACCGTGATCTGGTTGGCCTGCGCGTTGTCGAGGCCAGCCGTTTCGTTGACCGTGAGCGCGCCCGTCGCGCCCATGCCCGCGCCGGTGCCGATCGTCGCGATGGCGCCGACGATGGGCACCGCTTGCGCCTGCGCGTGAGCCGCGCCGGCGACGAACGCAGCGACGCCCATGCACAGGCACGCGCAGACGCGCAGGGCCGGGCGTGCCGCAGCGATTTGCCGCGAGTGCAGCGAGGGGCGCAGGCATGTGCTCATTTCAGACCTCCGAGCGCGCCGCCGAGGACGTTCGATAGCGGCGCGAGCGCGCCCGTCACCGACGAGCTGATCGTGCCGCCGACGCCCGTCGCCGGTCCGCCGATGCCGCCCGAGTTCAGCGGGATCGTGTTGCCGGTCGCCTTGCCGGAGAGGATCTGCGTGACGGCCTGCATGCCGGTGCCGCCGAGTACGCCGCCGGCGGCGACGCCGTTCGAGCCGTGCGCGTTCGTCAGATCGGTGTCGCCGACGAGCGTCGCGATCGTCGGATCGAACGAGTTGGCTGGGAACGTGGTGGCGCGCACGGCGACCGGGTCCTGGTCGCGCGGCACGGGGACGAACGCGTCGCGCGGCGTGACGCTGCGCTCGACGACGAGGTCGCCCGGATTGGCAACCTGCTCGGCATAGGCATGGCTCGTGAAGCAGGCGGTGACGAGGACGCTGGCGAGAAGGGCGGTGCCGGCCGAAGCGGCGCGCGGCAAGACGGGAGCGTTGCTGAACGACGCCGCCGGCAGCCCGAGGGCGTGCGGCGTCTGTTGGTTCGTACTCATGTCCCGGTCCCTTCTCTCTTGTTGCCTGTGTCCCGCCCTCGTGGGGCGCGTCACTGCTCGCGCGGCCACCGGTCCTGCATTGCCTGGTTATTTGCCGTCTGTTCGTTGCTTTGTCCTGCTTACTTGCGCTGGTATGTCGCGACGTTGCCCTGGGCGGCGCGCGCGGCATCGACGGGCACCGGCAGCGGCGAGGGTGGCGCGATCTCGTCCCACAACGTCACCTGGTTGCCGCCGCTTTGCATCAACCGGGGCGTCGCGGCGACCATCAACATGCCGAGCGCGCCGCCGCGTTGCCGCGACAGCATCTGGTCGTCGAGCGAAATATCGTTCATGGATGCAGCATCGGCAGCCGGGGTCGACGGGTTGGCGGCAACCTGGCTGTCGTCCTCCGCGGCAACCGGCGTGGTGGCTTGCAGGCTGGCGGAGGCGGGGTCGGCGGCATCGCTGGAATTCGTCAGCGTGGCGAATCGCGCCGGGGCGGCTTGCGCTGTCGGCGTGCCGGCACTCGCCGGCAGGGCGCTGAACGCGAGAGCTGCGCAGATCGCGAAATATGGTGCGCGGCGGCTTATCAGATCGATGCGCAATGCGAGTCGCATGATGTGTCTCCCTGGTGCACGCCAATTAGCGAAACGTGTGCCATCGCTCGCAATCCATTGATACGTCTGGCGCCAACCAGCGCAAACATGACTAATGCGTTCCAAATCGGGAAAAAACGTTGCAACCCTGAAACGGATCAGCAGAAAATACCTATAATTCGTTAATCCGCGAGGTACGAAATACTGTCGCGAGAACGCCACGAAAAGCGCTTCCACTAATGTTTGATTTGTCGGCTGAATAAATCGCGATCGGCCGCTAAGCCTTGATGGGCAACGGGTCGATCGATTAAATTCGCATAATTGTTTTCGAAGCGGCGCGCGTATAGTAAGCTCTCGAAAACAGCTTCAGATTTAAAAAAGGCCCATATCGGGCCGTCTCGAACACACACACGCCGCTTTCTTGGGGATCAGCTGTCCGCACGGAATGGAATGGCCGTTCGGGTTTTGCGATTCGCGAATCCTGGACGAGTCAGCGTGTCCGAACCGCAATTTCAGGTGCATGCGTCGTCCTTAACGTTCGTTGGCGAGAGGATCTGAATAATGGAACCCGCAACGCGGCAACTGATTTACGTTTCGCGTGACCCGAGCGCGGAACTGAATACGCGTTTTATGCAGCGTGGCTGGCATGTCGAAGTCGTGGGATCGGCGCGCGATGCGCGCCGGGCAGTGCGCACCGGCTCGGCTGCTGGCGGCCTGCTCGATCTGTCCAGTGATTTCCAGCCGCACGAAATCGCCGCTTTTGAATCCTGTTTGACCATGCCGAACGTCGGCTGGGTCGCTGCCACTACGCCTGGCCAACTCCAGGACGCCGCGTTGCGCCGGCTCGTGCGCGACTACTGTTTCGATTACGTGACGGTGCCGTCTTCGGGCGACCGTATTGTCGACTCGGTCGGTCATGCATACGGCATGATCTCGCTGAGCGAAACGGCGTCGCACGACGGCTCGCAAGGCGCCGAGGGCGAGATGGTCGGCTCGTGCGACGCGATGCTCGCGCTGTTCCGCTCGATCCGCAAGGTCGCGATGACCGACGCGCCGGTGTTCATCTCCGGCGAATCGGGTACCGGCAAGGAGCTGACGGCAGTCGCCATTCATGAACGCTCGGCGCGGCGCAACGCGCCGTTCGTGCCGATCAATTGCGGTGCGATCCCGCCGCATCTTCTGCAATCGGAGCTGTTCGGCTATGAGCGCGGTGCGTTCACCGGCGCGAACCAGCGCAAGATCGGCCGGGTCGAGGCGGCCAACGGCGGCACGCTGTTTCTCGACGAAATCGGTGATCTGCCGCTCGAAAGCCAGGCGAGCCTGTTGCGCTTCCTGCAGGAGCGCAAGGTCGAGCGGCTCGGCGGCCATAGCGCGATCGACGTCGACGTGCGCATCATTTCGGCCACGCACGTGGACATGACCGCGGCGATGATCGAAGGGCGCTTCCGTTCCGACCTCTATCACCGCCTCTGCGTGCTGCAGATCGACGAGCCGCCGCTGCGCGCGCGCGGCAAGGACATCGAACTGCTCGCGCGGCACATGCTCGAACGTTTCAAGAAGGATGCAAGCCGCCGCCTGCGTGGCTTCGCGCCCGACGCGATCGCCGCGCTGCATAACTACGGCTGGCCCGGCAACGTGCGCGAACTGATCAATCGGGTGCGGCGCGCGATCGTGATGTCGGAGGGACGCGCGATCACCGCGCGCGACCTCGAACTTGCCGAATACGTCGAGATCGTGCCGGTGTCGCTCGCGCAGGCGCGCGAAGCGGCCGAGCGTCAGGCGATCGAGCTTGCGTTGCTGCGGCATCGCGGGCGGCTCGGAGACGCGGCGCAGGAACTTGGCATCTCGCGAGTAACGCTGTACCGGCTGCTGTGCTCGCACGGCATGCGTCATATGGAAGGTGAGCCGATGGCGCCGCCGCACGGCGATTTGCCGGCGTCGGTGCAACATCTGTAGGCGGCGGGCGAGCGGCGAGACTGGCGACGTGGCAGGTGAAGGTCTGGCGCGTCGCCGGGGGTCTCGGGCTGTCCCGGTTCGGACGGATTGACTGTGCCTTCCGGGCGCAGCGACGCCAGCCGGCAAGCGTCGCGTCGAAGCACTTTTGCATGCACGTGTTTGCCGCCCGTATATCGCGTACCGCGGTGTTTTCCTTTCCGTCTGATATTTCCCTCGATATTCCCCATGCGGCGCGCCATGCCCCGGCGGCGTGCGGTCGCGCTTGTTAGAATCGGGTTTTGCTCAATTCCGTGTGCGCGCCTGATCGGGTTCGCGCCGCGCCGAAGGAAACTGCATGAAACAATACCTGGACCTCGTCCGTACGATTCTCGACACCGGCACGTGGCAGGAAAACCGCACCGGCATCCGCACCATCAGCATGCCCGGCGCGATGCTGCGCTTCGATCTGCAACAAGGCTTTCCAGCGGTCACGACGAAGAAGCTCGCGTTCAAGTCGGCGATCGGCGAGCTGGTCGGGTTTCTGCGTGCTTCGCGCAGCGCCGCGGATTTCCGCGAGCTCGGCTGCAAGGTGTGGGACGGGAACGCGAATCAGAACGCGCAGTGGCTCGCCAATCCGTATCGCGAGGGCCCGGATGATCTCGGTGATGTCTACGGCGTGCAATGGCGCAAGTGGCCGGCCTACAAGGTGCTCGACGCCAGCGCAAGTGCGCAATTCGCTGACGCGCAGGCGCGCGGTTTTCGCGTGATCACGCAGTTCGACGAAGAAGGCCGCTCGAAGGTGCTGCTTTACAAGGCGATCGACCAGCTGCGCCAGTGTCTCGACACGATCATGCAGAACCCCGCCGATCGACGCATTCTGTTCCATGCCTGGAACCCAGCCGTGCTCGACCAGATCGCTCTACCGGCTTGCCATCTGCTGTACCAGTTTCTGCCGAACGTTGCGCGCCGCGAAATTTCGCTGTGCCTGTATATCCGCAGCAACGACGTCGGGCTTGGCACGCCCTTCAATCTGACCGAGGGCGCGGCGCTGCTGCATCTGGTCGGACGGCTGACGGGCTATACGCCGCGCTGGTTCAGCTATTTCATCGGCGATGCGCATATCTACGAGAATCAGCTCGATATGCTGCACCAGCAGCTCGAGCGCGAGCCGTACGAGAGTCCGCGGCTCGCGATTTCCGATCGCGTGCCCGACTACGCGAAGACCGGCGTGTACGAGCCGGAATGGCTCGAGACGATCGAGCCTGCGGATTTCTCTCTGGTCGGCTATCGGCATCACGAGCCGCTGACGGCGCCGATGGCGATCTGATGTCGGTGGGAGCGGGGCGGTAGCGCTCGCCCTCGTTGTCGTCGAATAACAGAAGCCCCGCGATGGTTTGCATCGCGGGGCTTTATTGTTGCCGGGACGGCAGGCGTCCTGCTTAGCTCTTGTGATGCTCGTCACGATTGCCGCCGCCCTGGTGCTGCTCGGCATGTTGCGGTTGCGGCTGGGGTTGCGGACGTGGCTGCTGCACCTGCTGGGGCCGCGGTTCGGGGCGTGGCTGCTGCATCTGCGGACGCGGCTCGGGCCGGGCTTGCGGCATCGGCTGTGGACGCGGTTCGACACGCCGCTGTTGCGCCTGCTGCATTTGTGGTTCGGGACGCGGTTGCTGCGGCGGGAGGGCGTGCGGCGCCTGTTGCGTCACAGGCGGATGCCAGTTTGGCACACGCGCCTGTTGCTGCGCGGCCGGGTTGTCCGGCGGATGGGGCACACCGGCCTGTTGCGCGAAGCTCGGCTGTTGCGGGCCGCCTGGTTGCGCCATGCGCGGTGCCTGCTGCGCCATCGGGGTATGCGGCTGCGTCCATGCCGGCTGAGACCTGCCGACCGCGCCCCATTCCTGCGGCGCGCCGCGCTGCCGTGCGTACGCCGCCGCGTCGGCTGAATTCCCGCCGGCTGCTTGCGGCGGCCGCGGCACACCATTCGACGGATGGCCCATATTGCCCGCGAGCCCGCTCTCGCCAGACTGCGGCGGACGCGGCTTGCCGACCGTCTGCGGCGGCATGCCCTGACGCGCTTGCGGCGCTTCGCCATGCGGCCCCACGACGCCGGCTTCGCCGGGCCGCTGGCCAGCCTGCTCGACGCCATGCGGGCCGTTACCGCCCATTGCGCTGGGGGCGCCAAGCGCACCCGCGGCCATCCCCGGCGGACGTCCCGGCACATGCGATTGCACGACCCGCACGTTCGCCATCGGCAGCGCGTTCGGTGCGCCGGTCATATGCGCCGGCACCGCGGTGCGCACGACCGGCTGGCCGCCGCCGGGCACCCGACCGCCGCTTTGCGCGAAGCGCTGCGCGAGTTCGTCGTGATAAGCGGCCGGCATGACGGGATTGCGAGTCGCGACGACCGGCCGGCCGACGACGCTCGCCGGTGGCCGGTAGTTCGCGCGCCGCAGATCCGACCCGAAGCTTTCGCGCACCGGCGCGATCCCCGGTGCGCCCGGGTTGATCCGCGCGTTGCGCCACTGCGCCGGATCGACCTTCTGCGAAAAGCGTCGGACTGGCTGACCGTGCACGAACGCTGTCGCCGGCACGGCTGTCACACCGCCCGGCACGCGATAGTTCACGTATGTGTTGTGGATGTTCACGTTGCGGCGGTAGTCGTTGACGATCGTCGTGCGGTTCACGCGGTCGTAGTACCCAGCGCTCCAGCGGTCGTGACCGCCCCAATGCGGATGCCACCGCTCGCCCGGCCCGAGCGGAAACCACGCGACGCCCGTCGCGATGACCCCGCCGACCGCCAGGTTCACACCCCAGTCGACGCCGCCGTCGTCGTCGCCGACGAATGCGACCAGCGCCGGCGCATAGACCGGCGTCGCGTCCGCTTCGAGCGGACCTGGCACCCAGGCCCACGTGCCGTCGACCTCGGCCCAGCGGCCGTAGTGGTACGGCGCGAAGCCCCAAGGTTGGTCGTCGACCCAGGTCCAGCCCCACGGCGCCTGCCAGACCCAGTAGCCGTCGTGATACGGCGCCCAGCCGGCCGGCGTCGCGTTCGGCATCCACACTTCGCCGTACTGCGGCGTCTCGCGCCATGTGCCGTTGGCATCGAGGTCCTCGTAGCCGGGGATGTCGCGCGACACGTAGCGCGCCGACAGCGAGCGGTCTTCGTCGGCGTCGCGGCTGGCGGCCCACTGGTCGAGCTCGTCGGCAGCGGGCGCGCGGTTGTCGGCGAGCTGCTGCAGGCTGGTGCCGGCAAAGCGGATCTGCCGACCCGCCGCGACCGGCACCTGGCCGCCGTCGCCGTACGCGATCGCGCTGCCGCTGCGCACGGTGACGGTCGTGCTGCTGCCGTCCGGCGCGACGTCGACGCGGTAGTCGCCGGGACCATTTACGCCGAGCGCAAGGTTCGGCGTGTCGATTTCATACGACGAGCCCGGCGCGAGCTCGCGCACGCGCGTCGATAGCGTGCCTTGCGCGACTTTCAGTTGCGCGGTCGTGTCGTCGAGATTGAGCACGTCGAGGCTCGTGTTCTGGCCGAGGCGCACCGCGGTCGAGCCGATGTGCAGCTCGGAGCGTGCGTTCTGGTCGTTCCATAGCTGGTCGCCGGTCGTCAGCGGCCGGTTGATCTGCGCGTACGACCAGTCGGTCGCGCCGGCCGGCTCGGTGGTCACGGCGCCGGCCGTGTAGTTCAGCCGCGCGACGCGCCCCGGCGGATCGCCCCCCGACGGAGCGCCGCCCGACGGATCGCCGCCCGGCCCGACGGCCGCCGCGGCTTGTGGCGTGGGTGTTGCTTGCTGCGCCAGGGCGCTCTGCGCCGCGAGCGCGACGGCGGCCGCGATCAGCGTATAGCCGCTCATCCGGCGTCGGATCCCGGCATGCTGCACGGGTTGCTTGGCGTGTGTCATGACTGATCTCCGACGGACGCGGCAATGGGCCGGGTCCGTTCAGTCACTGTAGCCGCCGCCTATGTTTCAAGACTCGCTCATTTGTAATGTGGATTCACTGGCGTGTAACAAAAGGTCTCGCGGCGTCGGGCCGCCGGCAGGCGAACGGTCTATCCGGCCAGAAACGCATCGAACTGTTGATGGCCGGCCGGCGTGACGCGCAGCACGCGCGGCCGCTCGGTCCGCTCAACCCAGCCATGCGCCGACCACGCATCGAGCAACGCCGCGCCGAGCGCGCCGCCCAGATGCGGTCGGCGCATGCTCCAGTCGAGGCAGGTGCAAGCGAAGCGCCGCCGTCGGGTCTTCTGCGCGGCCATATCGATGCCCCAGTCGGCAAAGCGGGCGACGCCCTGCGCGGTCGCTTCGAGCGAAGCGCCGTCTTGCGTCAGCAGTCCGCGCTCGAGCATGCGCTCGAACATGCGCACCGACAGCTCGCCTGCCATGTGGTCGTAACAGGTGCGCGCGTAGCGCATTTCTAGCGGCACGGTGCGTGCCGGACGCGGCACGGAGCGCTGTGGCGCGCTGACCTGCGCGACGTTGGCGAGTGCTTCGATCGATGCGGCGATGTCCGCCGACGCGATACGGAAATAGCGATGCCGGCCGCGCACTTCGAGCGCGAGCAGCCCGCCGTCGGTGAGCCGTCCGAGATGGGCGCTCGCCGCCGATGGCGACAGCCCCGCGATCATCGTCAGTTCGCCGGCTGGGCGGGCGCTGCCGTCCATTAGCGCCCACAGCATCGCGGCGCGGCCGGGATCGGCGAGTAGCGCGCCGATGCGGCTCAGGCCGGGGAAGTGGTTCTGGTCGTCTAAGAGGGGGGCGGTCATGGCGCGTCTCCTGAATGGGCGGCACAGGGCAGCGCGGTCCAATCGCAAAGCCCGCCGCCATGATTCCTACTCTACGCGCATCGGGTATTCGATGTTTCAGCTTCGCGTGAACAATCGATGCGACGGACGTGTCCGGCTCGGTCCGCGTTTGCGCGTCGTCGCGAGCCGCCAGGCTAGAATCGAAGCCTGTCCTTGCAGGAAATCGATGTGATGAAAACTCTTCTCGCCGTCGCCGCGGCGGTTCTGCTGTCCAGCGCCTGCGCGGGGGGCGGAGCCGGCTCGGGGTCGGCCGGCAGCGGCAGCATCAACATGTACGGCACCGTCGACACAGGGATCAGCGTCCACAACTAGGCCCACCCTCGGCCCATCGGCGCGCTTCGCGCCGCGTCCCCAATCGACACCGCGCCGCGCGCAATATTGCGCTCGTATAATCGCCTCCTTTCAATGCATCCGATTGACCGGAGTCAAGATGAGCACTGTTCCCACCGCACCGCTGGACCGTTCGGAAACCACCTTCCGCTTTCTCGCCGAGCCGACCTCGGTCAACTTCGGCGGCAAGGTGCATGGCGGCGCGCTGATGAAGTGGATCGACGAAACCGCCTACGCATGCGCGGCGGTATGGTCTGGGCGCTATTGCGTGACGGTCAGCGTCGGCAATATCCGTTTCCGTCGGCCGATCCTCGTCGGCAATCTGGTCGAGCTGCGCGCGCGCGTCGTCGCGACGGGCCGCACCAGCATGCACATCCACGTGTCGGTGTACGCGGGCGACCCGAAGGGCGGCGAACTGCTGCAGACCACCGACTGTCTCGTCGTCATGGTCGCCGTCAACGAGAACGGCCATCCGGTGCCGGTGCCCGCCTTCCTGCCCGAGACCGACGAACAGAAACGCCTCGCCAGGTACGCGATGGACGTGAAGGAAGCGCTCGACGCGATCGTCGAGCTGAAGCCGGAAGAAGTCGCGCAGGGAAAGATCTAAGCGCGCATCATCATGCGGTGCGTCCGACCATATCCTTCGGTCGCACCCACTCGTCGAACTGCTGCTCGGTGACATAGCCGAGCGCCAGCGCCGACACCTTCAGCGTCGTGCCTTCCTTGTGCGCCTTCTTCGCGATCTGCGCGGCCTTGTCGTAGCCGATGTGCGGATTGAGCGCCGTCACCAGCATCAGCGATTCGTTGAGCAAGGTATCGATGCGCTCATGATTCGGCTCGATGCCGGCCGCGCAGTTGTCGTTGAAGCTGTGCGCGCCGTCGGCGAGCAGGCGCACCGACTGCAGCACGTTGTGCGCGATCATCGGACGGAACACGTTGAGCTCGAAGTTGCCGCTCGCGCCGCCGATGTTCACGGCGACGTCGTTGCCGAACACCTGCGCGCACAGCATCGTCAACGCTTCGGACTGGGTCGGATTGACCTTGCCCGGCATGATCGAGCTGCCCGGCTCGTTTTCGGGGATCGACAGCTCGCCGAGACCGCAGCGTGGGCCGCTCGCGAGCCAGCGGATGTCGTTGGCGATCTTGTTCAGGCTCGCGGCCACCGTTTTGAGCGCGCCGTGCGCGAATACCAGCGCGTCGGCGGCTGCCATCACCTCGAACTTGTTCGGCGCCGACACGAACGGCAGACCGGTCAGCTTGCCGATCGCGGCGGCGACGCCGTCGGCGAACTTCGGGTGCGCGTTCAGTCCCGTGCCGACCGCGGTGCCGCCCTGCGCAAGCTCGTACAGATGCGGCAACGCCGACTCGACGTGCCGGATGCCGTGCTCGAGCTGCGCGACATAGCCCGAGAATTCCTGGCCGAGCGTGAGCGGCGTCGCGTCCTGCAGGTGCGTGCGGCCGATCTTGACGACGTCGGTGAACGCTTTCGCCTTGCCGTCGAGCGTGTCGCGCAACGTCTTCAGCGCGGGCAGCAGATGCTTGACGATGGCATCCGCGGCAGCCACGTGCATCGCGGTCGGAAACACGTCGTTCGACGACTGCCCGCGATTCACGTCATCGTTCGGATGCACCTTGCGCGCTTCGCCGCGCTCGCCGCCGAGCAGCTCGCTCGCGCGGTTGGCGATCACCTCGTTCAGGTTCATGTTGGTCTGCGTGCCCGAGCCGGTCTGCCAGACCGCCAGCGGAAATTCGTCCGGATGCTTGCCGTCGATGATCTCGTCGGCCGCCTGCATGATCGCGCGGGCCTTCTGCTCGTCGAGCACACCGAGGCCGAGGTTGACCTCGGCGGCCGCGCGCTTGATCACCGCGAGCGCGGTGACCAGCTCGGGCGACTGCTTTTCCGTCGAAATCTTGAAGTTCTGCAGCGAGCGCTGCGTCTGCGCGCCCCACAGGCGGGCGTTCGGCACCGCGATTTCGCCGAACGTGTCGCGCTCCATCCGTACGTCTTCACTCATGGTTGACTCCGCTTCTCAAAGTTCCGAGTTGACAGGCAATAACGAGAATAGACCCGTTAGCGCATTCCGGTAAAAACCGGCCTGCGGATCGAAAATGTAGGTGCGTGTCTGGCCGTTCTCGACGTCGGTCCAGACGAGCGGCGACAGGGGCGCGCCGATCGAGCGCAGATAGGCGAGCTGGGCCGCGTCGGCGAGCGTCACGTGGTAGCTGTGATCGGGCTGGATGGCGCGCTCGAAGATGCCGGCGACCTGATTCGCGAGTTCGGGGCTGTGGATCACGAGTGCGAGCTCGGTGTTCAGATTGGCCGAGCGCGGGTCGAGGTTCATCGAGCCGATGACGAGAATCTGGTGGTCGATCACATAAGTCTTCGCATGCAAACTCGCGCGCGAACGCGAGCCGACCAGCCCCACGTTCGGCGTGTCCTGGAATGACCTGAATTCGTACAGTTCGACGCCTGCCTTTAGCAGCGGCACCCGGAACGGGCTGTAGCCGGCCTGCACGGCGACCGCGTCGGTAGCCGCGAGCGAGTTGGTCAGCACTGCGATGCGGATGCCGCGGCGCGTGAGCTCGCCGGCCGCCTGCACGCCCGACGCGTGCGGCACGAAGTAGGGCGACACGATCAGGAAGTCGTGCTGCGCGTCGCGCATCAGTTCGCGCAGCCGCGCGAGCGGCGGGCTCACGTAGTCCGGCGACGGATGCGCGATCTTCTCCGGCAGGTCCGCCCAGAATTCCGCACTTGCCCACGTGAGGCCGAGCTGCTCGCTCGTAATCTGCGCGGCGAGCGGCGTCGCGTTCAGCGGTTTCGCGTTGTACGGATCGGCATTGGTGCGCCAGTGGTGGCGCAGGTCGTCGCGCGTCTGGTCGAGTTCTTTCTGGTCGAATTTCTGCTTGTTCAGCGCACGCAGCGGATAGGCGAGGTCGCTGTTCCAGTAGTCGTCGAAACTCGCTGAGACGTCGGCGACGATCGGGCCCGCCGCAAGCACGTCCATGTCGCGGAACTGCAGCGTCTCGCTGGCGCTGAAGTACTCGTCGCCAAGATTGCGCCCGCCGACGATCGCGAGCTGGTTGTCCGCGATCATCGCCTTGTTGTGCATGCGGCGCGTGAAGTGGCCGATCTGCGTGAACACGTTCGTGGTGCGCTCGAACATGCCTTGCTGGGCGCTGCCGAACGGATTGAAGACGCGAATCTCGATGTTGTCGTGCGAGTTCAGCCCCGCCATGACGCGGTCGATGTCCTTGAAGTTCAGATCGTCGACCAGCATGCGCACGCGCACGCCGTGATCGGCCGCATACAGCGCGGCGCCGAGCAGCAGCTTGCCGGTGGTGTCCTCGTTGGCAATGTAGTACTGCATGTCGAGGGTTTTGGTCGCCGCGCGCGCGAGCGCGATGCGCATCTGCAGCGCGTCGGTGCCGTTCGCCAGCACGCGAAAGCCCGACTGCTCCGGATGCTTCGCCTCGAACGGCGCGAGCGCTTCGCGCAGCGGCGTATCCGCGGTGGCGGGGAGTGCGTGCGTGAGCTGGCGGTTGAACGCGGTGGCGGGCGGCTTCGTCGCGCAGGCGGTCACCAATGCCGCCGCGCAACAGAGCAGGAAAAATTGCCTCGTCGTGCTGACTATCGAGTGGTGGCGCGCGGCCCGCCGATGTTGTTCGAATTGGCCCTGCACGCTGTTTTCCCCTTGTTTTGCAAGCTTTTCGCGTGGCGACAGCGAAGGCCTGCGCACGCTGTCGAGAAAACCATTCTAAGGGAATTGGGGCGCGTGTTCGTCGTTCGTCTGCAAACGCAGCAGCGTGCCGCGCGTCGGTCGGGAGGGCGCCGCGGTTCGGTGATCCATCACCCGATGCGAACCGCGGCGCGCGGACGCTCTATCAGACGCGCCCGGCGTGCAGCGCGCGCTCGCCATCGGGATGGGTCGAGCCTTTCGCCGGGCGACCCGCCCACACTCCAGCGAGCAGCGAGCCCGACAGGTTGTGCCAGACCGAGAACAGCGCGCCCGGCAGCGCGGCGAGCGGCGTGAAGTAGAGCTTGCCGAGCGTCGCGGCGAGACCGGAGTTCTGCATGCCCACTTCGATCGCGAGCGTACGGCAGACGGCTTCGTCGAAACCGAGCAGACGGCCGCCCCAGTAGCCGCCGAGCAGGCCGATGCCGTTGTGCAGGATGACGCCGACCATCACGACGAAGCCCACCGACGCGATGCTCTTCTGCGTGCCGCCCACCACCGCGCCGATGATCAGCACGATCGCGACCATCGACACGAGCGGCAGGATCGGTTCGATCTTGCGCACGAGCTTGCCGAACAGATGATTGACGACGAGACCGACGACGATCGGCAGCGCGACTATCTGCAGGATGCTCATCAGCATGCCGTGCACGTCGACGACGATCGACACGTCGACGTAAAGGCGCGTGAGCAGCGGGGTCGCGAACACGCCGACGAGCGTCGACAGCGCGCTGATCGTCACCGACAGCGCGACGTCGCCGCGCGCGAGATAAATCATCACGTTCGACGCGGTGCCGCTGGCGACGCTGCCGACCAGCACCATGCCGGCGGTCAGCTCGGGCGGCATGCGCAGCGCCCTGGCGATGACCCACGCGGCGAGCGGCATCACGAGGTAGTGCAGCACGATGCCGGCGACCACCGGCGCGGGCCGCGAAAACACGCGCAGGAAATCGCCGGCCGACAGCGTGACGCCCATCGCCAGCATGATGATCGTGAGGAGCGTGGTGACGTGCGGCGCAACGCCGGAAAACGAGGCCGGCGAGAAGTACGCGGCGACCGAGACGAGCACGGCCCAGAGCGGGAACAGGCGGGTGACGCGGGCAAGCATGGTGGGTGGTCCTTGGTTATGTTGTATCGCGGGAAAGCGGGGCTGCGGCGCGGCCGGGTGTCGGCTGGCGGCTGGCGTTGCGGCGTTTGCCGCGCCAAAGCGGGTGAAGCGGCTACGGCAAGCGCCGTGGCGAAAGCGCGGCAAAAACGGGCGGCCCATTGAAGCCGCACGCGAAGCGGGCAATGGTGAGCGCGCGAGCGGCGCCAGTCCGGCGCCTGCCTTCGTGAGGCGCGCCGTCGTGCGGTTCGTGGCGCGTGAGCGCGGGTTAGCGCTCGCGTGCCGCGGCGGCCATTTTACCTTTTGCAGGGAGTGCTTCAGGAGTGGAGCGTACGGCTACTTCGCTCAAACCGAGCGCGCGGGCGGCGTGGCCGATGCCGCCGTCGGCGCCTGCCGCCGGCTTAGCCTGTGAAAACGCAGCGTCATCAGTAGCGCGACGCTCGCGAGACCTGCGGCGAGCCCCCACCACAAGCCGCGCGCGCCGAGGCCGGCGTGAAACGCGAGAAGATAGCCGGTCGGAAAACCGATCACCCAGTAGCCGAACGCGGCCGCGATCATCGGCACGCGCGTGTCCTTCAGGCCGCGCAGACAACCGGAGCCCACCGCCTGCATCCCGTCGACGATCTGGAAAATCGCCGCCACGCCGAGCAGCGAGCTGGCGAGCGCGATGGTCGGCGCGTTGGCCGGGTCGTCCAGATGCAGATACAGACCGACGATCCAGTGCGGCGCGGTGATCAGCACGAGGCCCGACATCGACATGAAGCCGACGCCGAGTGCGAGCGCGACGAAGCCCGCGTGGCGCGCGGCGAGCGGCTGACCGGCGCCGGCCCAGTAGCCGACCCGCACGTTGGCCGCCTGGCCGATCGACAGCGGCACCATGAACGCGACCGACGCGACGTTCAGCGCGATCTGATGCGCGGCCAGTTGCGATTCGCCGAGCAGGCCGACCATCAGGCCAGTGGCGAGGAACAGCGTCGACTCGACGCCGTAGGTGATCGCGACCGGCCAGCCGATGCCGAACAACTCGCCCATCAACGGCAGCTTCGGCCGCGTCGCGACGACGAAATGGCGGAAGCGCGGCCGCAGATGCAGCAGCGCCATCAGCACGAGCGCGGTCAGCCACACGGTGATCGTGGTCGCGGCCGCCGAGCCGAGAAAACCCAGCCGCGGCAGCCCGTACGCGCCGTGGATGAGCCCGTAGTTCAGGAAGCCGTTCACGCCGACGCTCGCGATCGACACCCACAACAGGCGCCGTGCCGCGCCGATCGCCGGCAGAAACGAGCGCATCAGGCCGACGCCGATCAGGCTCGCGGGTGCGCCCCAGCGCAACACCGCCGCGTATCGGCCGACGTTGTGCGCGAGCAGGCCCGGCTCGCCGACCGCGAGCAGGATCCTCGACGCGAACGACAGCAGGATGAACGCCGGCACCGACAGCAGCACCGACAGCACGAAACCGGTCCAGTAAATATGCGGTACCCGGCCGTCGTCCCGCGCGCCGCGCGCGTGCGCGACGCTGACGCTGACCGAGGTCAGCACGCCCTGCAGCAGCGTGACGACGACGAAAAAGAGGTTCGCGCCGAGGCCGCCGGCGGCGAGCGCATCGGGGCCGAGCGAGCCGAGCAGGATCGTGTCGGTGACGCTCATCGCCATTTGCGACAGTTGCGCGATCGCGAGCGGCGCGGCGAGCCGCGCGGTGTCGGCCGCGTGGCGGGATAGGGTCGGCGGCCGGCTGGCCGCGCGGGCGAAGCTGGGTTGAGTCATCGAATGCCTGACGGCGAAAAGTGGCAGCGGTGGCAACAGCGGTGGCGTCAGCGAAAGGCGGGCGCGAGCGGCGCCGCATTGCATCTCGCCGCGCGCTCCGACGGGCGTTGGAGCGGCCGGGCAGCGGGCGGGAAAAAACGCGACGCGGCGCCGAGCCGGTCAGCCGACTCCTCGCCCGTGGCGCGGTCCGTCGTTTACCTGTCGAAACCGACAGCTTATTGCCTCCCCCGGCCGCTGTCGATGGACGACGCACAATTCTGGTGCGTGCCGGCCTGCGATTTTCCGGACTGGCGTCAGCCTTCGTGGACCGCGATCCGCGTATCGCCGAGCAGCACGACCTGGCCCGCGCGGATCTTGCAGGTCTTACGCGTCTCGACCCGGCCATCGACCATCACGGCGCCGTCGGCAACCATCATCTTCGCGGCGCCGCCACTATCCGCGAGGCCCGTGATCTTCAGCAGATTGTGGAGTTCGACGTATTCGCCGGTCAGCGTGAAATTGAGGTTGGGCATGGCGTTTGCACCTTTGGGCGCGGGGTCGCGTTGGGGTTCGCATCATAAAGCAAGCGCACCCGGAGCGGCGGCGCGGCCATCCGGCGAGCCCTTCGCGCAAGCAAATGAAAGTAGATGTTATTCAGTTGTCGGAAAGTGAAACGTTCCGTAACGCTGGTCGCACCGGACGGATTTCACTCCTAGAGTGCAGTTTCAGCAGCAAAGCCCGCTGGCTTCCGGGATCGCTCCCCGGCCGCCCATCCAGCGATGCACAGACCGGACGAGGCGCGCGCGACGTTCCGTCATCACGACGCCAGAGAGTCCGCCCGTGTCACAACAACTCCAGAGAGGATAACCATGACCCAGATTCGTTCGCTCCTGATCGGTACCGCCCTCACTGCTTTTGCCGCGACGGCGGCCGTTGCGCAGACCGCGCAGCCGGCAGCAGGCATCGGCGCTCAGCCGCAGATCCAGAGCCAGGGCGCCGCCGACATGGCGCCGCCGCCGGCCCGTTTGACGGCTTCGGGCTCCACCGACCCGCTCGTGCAGAAGCGCGACGCCGACGCGAAGGCCAACGCCGAGTATCGCGCGGCCAGGAAGTCCTCGAAAGCGGAATTGAAGGCGGAGCAGAAGGCCGCGAAGGACCAGTACAAGGAGCAGGTGCGCGGCGCGAAGCTGAACCAGAAGGCGGACAAACAGACCGCCAATAACGAAATGAAGATGAACATGGAAGGGCAGGCTGCCACGCAGGGCGACGGCGCGGACGTCAAGCACTAAGCCCTGCTGGATGCCGCGGCGCGTGGGTCTGCGAGGCTCGCGCGCCGCGGGCGTTTGTCGCTTGGCAGGACGTGCTTCCGGGAGATTTCAGATGAACATCAACCGTTCCACCCGAAACCGCATTTACGCCGCGCTGGTGGCGGGTTGTCTGTCGTCGGCGGTGTTCGCGCAGACGGATAGGCGCCCGAAAAAAGGGGCGCTTGTCGCATGAGTTTGTATGGATATACAGTGTGCGTCGCATCCTGAAAATCCATCCAACCCGCGAAACCGATCAGTGTCCACCGTCGCCGAATCCGCTCCGTCGTTCGATACCGCCGCCTGGCTAGCGAAGCTCAACGACGCCCAACGCGAAGCCGTCGAATACGGGACCGACACGCCGGACGCGCTGCCCGGCGCGCTGCTCGTGATCGCGGGCGCCGGCTCCGGCAAGACCAGCACGCTCGCGCACCGCGTCGCCAATCTGGTGGTGAAGGGCGCCGATCCGCAGCGCATCCTGCTGTTGACCTTCTCGCGCCGCGCGGCGCTCGAAATGACCCGCCGCGTGACCCGCATCGCGGGCGCCGCGGCCGCTACCGTCGGCCCACGCGCCGCGCTCGCGCAAGGGCTCACGTGGGCGGGTACCTTCCATAGTGTCGGCGCGCGGCTGTTGCGCGAATACGCGGCTCTGATCGGCCTCGCGCCCGCGTTCACGATCAACGACCGCGAAGACTCCGCCGACCTGATGAACCTCGTGCGCCACGAGCTTGGACTGTCAGCGAAGGAGCGGCGCTTTCCGGCGAAGGGCACCTGCTTCGCGATCTACTCGCGTGTCGTCAACACCGGCGCATCGCTCGGCCAGGTATTGGACCGCGCGTTTCCGTGGTGTCGCGAGTGGGAGGACGATCTGCGCCGGCTGTTCGCCGCATACGTCGACGCGAAACAGAAGCAGAGCGTGCTCGACTACGACGATCTGCTGCTCTACTGGTCGCACATGGCCGCCGAGCCCAGCATCGCGGCCGATCTGTCGGCGCGTTTCGATCATGTTCTGGTCGACGAATACCAGGACACCAACCGCCTGCAGGCGTCGATCCTGCTCGCAATGAAGCCGGACGGCCGTGGCCTGACCGTGGTCGGCGACGACGCGCAATCGATCTATTCGTTTCGCGGCGCGACGGTGCGCAATATCCTCGACTTTCCCACGCAGTTCGAGCCGCCCGCCAGGCAGGTCACGCTCGAGCGCAACTATCGCTCGACCGAGCCGATTCTCGCCGCGTCGAACGCGGTGATCGAACTCGCGAGCGAGCGCTACACCAAGAATCTGTGGACCGACAAGGCGTCGGCGCGGCGCCCGCGCCTCGTCACGGTCGCCGACGATGCCGCGCAAGCTCGCTACGTCGTCGAGCAGGTGCTCGAGGCGCGCGAGCAGGGCGTGAAGCTGAAGTCGCAGGCGGTTTTGTTTCGCGCCGCGCATCACAGCGCCGCGCTCGAGATCGAGCTCACGCGCCGCAACATTCCATTCGTCAAGTTCGGCGGGCTCAAATTTCTCGACTCGGTGCATGTGAAGGACGTGCTCGCGGTGCTGCGCTGGGCCGAGAATCCGCGCGATCGCGTCGCCGGCTTTCGCGTCGTGCAGCTGCTGCCGGGCGTCGGCCCGGCCACCGCGGCGAAGGTGCTCGACGACATCGTCGCGCGCGCGGACGGCGGCGATCCGGTCGCGACCGCGGGCGGTGTGCTGGCCGCGTTTGCGGCGCCCGCGCGCACGCAGGAAGACTGGCATCCGTTCGTCAAGCTGATGTCGAGCGTGTACGGCCGGCAAACGCCGTGGCCCGCCGAGTTCGAGATGGTGCGGCGCTGGTACGAGCCGCATCTGGAGCGCAACCACGAGGACGCCGCGATCCGTCACGCGGACCTGCTGCAGATGGAAAGCATCGCGGGTACGTATCCGTCGCGCGAACGCTTCCTGACCGAATTGACGCTCGATCCGCCCGACGCGACCAGCGATGAATCCGGCGTGCCGCTGATCGACGAGGACTACCTGATCCTGTCGACGATCCATTCGGCGAAGGGTCAGGAGTGGCGCAACGTGTTCGTGCTGAACGGCGTCGACGGCTGCATTCCTTCCGATCTCGGCACCGGCAGCGACGAGGAAATCGACGAGGAGCGGCGCCTGCTTTACGTGGCGATGACGCGCGCGAAGGAAGACCTGCACATCGTCGTGCCGCAGCGCTTTTACGTGCACAACCAGACGCATCTGGGCGACCGCCATGTGTGGGCGTCGCGCACGCGCTTCATCGCCACGCCGATGCTGCCGCTGTTCGACGCCTATGCATGGCCGCGCATTGCGGTGGCGAGCGCGCCGAGCGCGGCTGGGCTCGCCGCGGCCGCGCAGGCGAAGATCGAGATCGCGGCGAAGCTCAGGAAGATGTGGGATTGAGCGGTTAGCACCGCGCGTTGGGATCGACGCGCGGGCAGGGGGCGCGTTGATCCGACGAAGGGACGTGCGCCGCGCGGGTCAGTGGAAGCTCAGCGCGACTGCCGCTGCTGTTGCTGCGCGACCGGAGGCGGCGGCACGAAGAAATTGCGCAGCCATGCCGCGAGCCGCGAGAACACGTCGTACGGCTCCTCGACGAAAATCTCCGGCTTCAAGAGCCGCAGATACTCCATGATCTGCTGCGCTTCCTGCTTCTGGAACGTGCCGTGCGAAATGCCTAGCCGCAACAGCCCACGCAGTTCGCCGAGCTTCTCGCGCGCGGTGCTGCCCACGCTCATCTCGCACGCGACCTTCGCCTCGTAGACGCGCTGACGCAGCGATTCGACGAGCCGCCATGCCGGCGTCTGCATCACTTCCTCGAGTGCCTGAATGTCCTGCACGGTGCTCTTGATCTGCGAGGCGAGGGGGTCGACCAGCGTCGCGTCGCCTTCCGCTTCCTTGACGATTGCGGCGGCCCAGTCGCGGCATTGCTTGGTGAGCTCCTCGGGCGTCCATTCCGAGCGCGCCGCGAAACCGAAGCCGAACTCGCCCGCCTGCCGCATCAGGATCGACACGACGTCCGGGAATTCCTTGTCGAGCGTGCGTTTGGCCCACGCGTACTGGCCGCCTTGCAGCATCCGCTGTACCGCGTGCTCGGTGAGCGGCACCATGTTGTCGAGCAGCTTGGCGCGTAAGAAATCCTCGAACGACGGTGTCGCGAACTGCGGATCGAGCTTCAGCGAGACCCGTAAAAAGGCCTCGAAGTCCTTGCGCAGCGACGCGACGGTCTCGTCCTTGAGCTTCAGGGTGATTTGACCCATGTGTTATCCCGTTTAATGCGGCCGCGCGCGGCGCGCCGTCGCAAGATCGCCCGGCCGCGCGCGGACCGAGGCGATGCGACGCCGGTTGCCGACGCGCTTGATTCCAGCCTGTTGCCGCGTAACCAGCGGGACGACTCCCGATGAGCGGACCTCGACTGCATATCGGCGGGGTGGCGGGAAACTTGAGGGCGGCCCGGCGACGCGCGGGCGCTTCGGAGGGAAGCTTCGGGCAATGGCCCGCTTGGGAGTCGCTTGAACGGGAGTGCGCGGCCCGCGACGCGGCGAGGTGTCGACGGGACCGCTGATGAGTCGATGAGCGTAGAGACAGGGCGCGCTTACTTCAGCACCACGCACTGCCAGACGAAGAACACGCCTAGACCGACTGCGATCGTCAGCAGCGGCCGGCGCGTCAGCGCGCTAACGACGATCGCGGCGAGCGCGCCGACCAGCTGCGGATTGCGCCAGTTCAGCTCGGCGTTGTTGCCGTGCGGCGACACGGCCATCGGGACGATGATCGCGGTCAGCACGGTGACCGGCACGAAGCTAAGCGCGGTGCGCAGAAGCGGCGGGAACACGAGCCGGTCGCCGAGCACGAACACGGCCGCGCGGATCAACCATGTAATCGCCGCCATGCCGACGATCAGAACGACGTAGTTCATCGCGTGGCCTCCACGGGACGGCGCGCGCCACGCAGGTTCAGACGCGACATCGACAGCAGTACGCCGACCGCGACTCCCGCGAACACCGCGCCGAGCAGGCCGAGCTTGTACGGCCACGCCTGCCAGAAAAACGCCAGCGTGCCGGCGGTGACGGCCGCCGCGATATAGCGCAGCGCGACCAGTTGCGGCACGACGATCGCAATGAACGTCGCCACCATCGCAAAGTCGAGACCGAGCGACTGCAGGCCGGGGAAGGCCGCGCCGAACAGCAGGCCGGCGACGGTCCACAACTGCCAGTTCAGATACATCGCGACGCCGGCGCCGAAGAAGTAGTACGGGCCGACCGTGCCCGGCTCGCGATGCCGGTAGTGCTCCCACGCGACCGCGAAGACTTCGTCGGTGAGCAGCGCGCCGAGCGCCCAACGCCAGCGCTTCGGCAGATGCGCGACGTGCGGTGCGAGCGTCGCGCTATACAGCACGTGACGCAGATTGACGACGAGCGTGGTCGCCCAGATCACGGCGAAGCTCGCATGCCCGGCGATCAGGCCGAGCGCGATGAACTGCGCGGAGCCCGCGAAAACGACGAGCGACATCAACTGGCCGTGCCACAGATGCAGCGGGCTGGAGGTCACGAGCGTGCCGAAAATGACGCCGAACGGCGCGGCGCCGACCATCATCGGGATGATGTCGCGCGCGCCGGCGGCGAATTCTTTGAGATGGCCGCCCCGGGTGGGCTGGCCTTGGGTGGAATCGGTCAATCTAAGCCTCCTTGATGTCGGAAGCATAGCGGCTGACCGGCGTTCGGACTTGTACGTTCTTGCGGCGGGTTGCGGATGGGGTGCTACGGTGTAGCGGGGGGATGGCTGATGACGGGCTGACGGATTGCGGCGGCACGCTCACGGCGCGCGGTGCAGGCGCCGGCGGTGCCGCATCGCGTTACGAACCGCGCTGCGTTCCTTGCCATTGGCCCGGCGGCACGCCGAACATGCGCCGGAAATGCCGCGTGAAATGGCTCTGATCGGTGAAGCCGCTCGCGGCGGCGACGTCGGTCACCGGGACGCCGGCGCGCAACGGCGCGAGCGCGCGCTGCAGGCGCACCTGATTGCGCCACGCGTGGGGCGGCAGGCCGGTCGATTGGGTGAATAGCCGCGCCGCGTGGAACGGCGACAGACCCGCTGCCTTCGCGACCTCGGCGAGCGTCACCGGTTCGACGAGGTCGCCGGTCAGATGCTCCTGCATCAGTGCGACGCGAGTGTCGTCGGTGGCGACGCGAGCGGTGGCGGGGCGCGTCCGCGCATAGCGGACCAGCAACGTGGACAGCGCGTCGAGCATCGCGGTTTCGGCGGCGAGCGCGTCGTCGCCGGCTTCGAGCAGACGGTGGGCGTGCGCGAGCCGCGTCGCGAGATCGGAATCGCGGATCACGCCGGGCGCGAACCACGGTAAGGCCTGCGGCTTGCCGGCGACTTCGTCGGCCAGCGCGCAGAGGAACCCGACCGGCGCATACATCACGCGATACCGCCAGCCCGCCTCGACCGCCTTCGACCCCGTATGCAACTCGCCCGGGTTGATGACCGGCACGCTGCCCGCTTCGGCGACATGGTGCTCGCCGCTATACCGATAGCATTCCGCACCCGCGACGATCACCGGGATCGTGTAGGCGTCGTGCCAATGCGGCGCGAACTCGTGATCGTGATATTCGGCGGTGAGCAGATCCGCGCCGGGCAGTAGCGGCGTGCGCCAGTAGCGGGCGGAATCGCGGAAACGAGGGGTGGCGGTCATGACGAAAGACTAGCTGGACCGGTCAGTTTAACGCGTCGTTGTCGGGGACGGCGGCGGGTGTGCAGCGCCGCGCCGCGTGCCGCTGGTGCCGTCGATTGCCGGTACTTGTCCTGACTTGCCCTTACTTGACCGGAATCGTCGTGCCAGTGGGCATCGGCACGGCGCTCACGCTGTTTTTCGCGCTGCCGCTGACGACGCGGTCGCTGTAGGTCAGATAGACCAGGGCGTTGCGCTTCGTGTCGACCACGCGCACCACGTGCAGCGACTTGAAGATCAGCGACATGCTGACCGAGAACACGTCGTCCTTCTGCTTGACGGGGCCGGTGAAATGCAACTCCCCGACCTGGCGGCACGCGATCGACGCCTCGGTCGGATCTTCGGCGATGCCGAGCGTGCCTTTGACGCCGCCCGTGCGCGCCCGCGACACGTAGCAGGTGACGCCTTGCACGATGGGATCGTCATAGGCCTCCACGACCACGCGGTCGGAGCCGGTAATGTGAAAATTCGTATTGACGCTGGCGATTTCTTCGCCGCGCGCCGAAGAAAGCAGCAGGGCGCCGACGGCCGCGAGCGCGATGCGTAGCGAGGTGGATTTCATGAGCGTGCCGGTTGAGTGTCTGGAGTGGGCCAGCGCCAGAGCGGGGCGAAACGTGCGCCGTGAAGTCGCCATCGTATAACGGCGCGCGGCGCGCGTGAGGCTGTCCATCGTGGCACAAAAACAAAAAGGCCCGCATGGATGCGGGCCTTTCAAAATTTTTGGCTCCTCGACCTGGGCTCGAACCAGGGACCTACGGATTAACAGTCCGGCGCTCTACCGACTGAGCTATCGAGGAACAGCAGTACAACTTGATCTACATAAAAAAACCCGTCTGATTAACGGGCTTTTGCAATTCTTGGCTCCTCGACCTGGGCTCGAACCAGGGACCTACGGATTAACAGTCCGGCGCTCTACCGACTGAGCTATCGAGGAACAGAACAACAACAGCAGAGAAACGAAATTTTAGAGGCAGCTGAAACGTCTGTCAATACCTCGGCGTTCATCCTGATACTGAATCTGAACGGCCAAGGCAGGTGACAGGCGGCTCGCGCTCAGCGCGCGAGCAGCGCGAGCTTTTCCTTCACATCCTTGAATTCCTCGGCTTCCGGCAGCGGTGCCTTGGTCTTCGTGATGCTCGGCCACGCTTTCGCCAGGTCGGCGTTCAGCGCGATGAAGTCCTGCTGGTCGCCCGGCACGTCTTCTTCGGCATAGATGGCGTTCACCGGGCACTCGGCCACGCACACGGCGCAGTCGATGCATTCATCGGGGTCGATCGCGAGGAAGTTGGGACCTTCGCGAAAGCAGTCCACCGGGCACACATCGACGCAGTCGGTATAGCGGCACTTGATGCAGCTTTCGGTCACAACGTGAGTCATTCAGGCAGCTCCTGCATGCGGAATCGGGGAGGGCGCGGACGCCAAAAGCACTATTGTAACGTAACGTCAACAGGCGCATAAAGCATCGGGCCGTGCGTCTTATATGTTTTTGTGATTAGTTTATGGGGTGCCGCGAGCGGCCGCGCAATGGCGGCGAAGGCCCGGTGGCACGCTGGATGCAGACGCATTCGGGTAACATGCATCAGGTTGGCGCGCCGCTCGGCTCAGCGCGTCCGTTGCAAGGGTGCAGTGAGCCCTTTTCGTTTTTTCAGCGGTCCAGTTCGTACCATCATGATTATTACTTCGCTGCTCGATACCGATCTGTACAAGTTCACGATGATGCAGGTGGTGTTGCATCACTTCCCCGCCGCCAACGTGGAGTACCGCTTCCGCTGCCGCACGCCGAACGTCGATCTGGTGCCGTACGTCGACGAGATTCGCGACGAAGTGCGCAAGCTCTGCGAACTGCGTTTCACCGACGACGAACTCGACTACCTGCGCCGCATGCGCTTCATCAAGGGCGACTTCATCGAGTTCCTCGCGTTGTTCCATCTGAACGAGAAGTACATTTCGATCACGCCGTCGCCGAAGGGCAATGGCGAAATCGACATCGACATCAAGGGGCCGTGGCTGCATACGATCCTCTTCGAAATTCCGGTGCTCGCGATCGTCAACGAAGTCTATTTCCGCAACACCCAGCAAACGCCCGACTATCACGTAGGCCGTGGCCGTCTGCTCGACAAGATTCAACTGCTCGGCGCTCGTCCGGAGTTCGCCGACTGCAAGATCGCCGATTACGGCACGCGCCGCCGCTTCTCGAAGCAGTGGCACGAGGAAGTGATCCTCACGCTGAAGGACGGTCTCGGCGAGCAGTTCGCCGGCACGAGCAACGTCTTCTACGCGATGAAGCACAGCCTGACACCGCTCGGCACGATGGCGCACGAGTACCTGCAGGCTTGCCAGGCGCTCGGTCCGCGGTTGCGCGACTCGCAGATCTTCGGCTTCGAGATGTGGGCGAAGGAATATCGCGGCGACCTCGGGATCGCGCTCTCCGACGTGTACGGCATGCAGGCGTTCCTGCGCGACTTCGACATGTACTTCTGCAAGCTGTTCGACGGCGCTCGCCACGATTCCGGCGACCCATTCGACTGGGGCGAGCGCCTGCTCAAACACTACGAGGCGAATCGTTGCGACCCGCGCACCAAGGTCCTCGTGTTCTCCGACGCGCTCGACATCCCGAAGGTGCTGCAGCTATACGAGCGCTTCCGCGGCCGCTGCAAGCTCGCGTTCGGCGTGGGCACCAATCTGACCAACGACCTCGGCTACAACCCGCTGCAGATCGTGATCAAGATGGTTCGTTGCAACGGTCAGCCGGTCGCGAAATTGTCGGACTCGCCGGGCAAGAACATGTGCGAGGACAAGGCGTATCTCGCGTATCTGCGCCAGGTGTTCGGCATCGCGCAGCCGGAAGAAGAGGCGGCCAGGTAGCGCGCTTTGCGGACTGCTTTTCGGTTCATCGCCTGACCATGATCTGCTCGCGTTCGGGGCACGGCGAACAGTGTCGCCGCGCTATCGACTGGCGGCAATATGTCGTTCGGCCAGGGTGTTCGCGCGGAGCGCGGCCGGTATAATCCTCGCCATATCGCACGGCCGTCGACACGAGGATTTCGCCCATGGACACATCGATTGCCCGCCGCAACATCCTAGCGCGCGTCCGCGCCGCGCAAGGGCGCGAGCCCGAACCGAGCGCCGCCGAGCGCGAAGCCGCGGCGGACTATCTCGCGCGTCATCCGGCCGGCCCGCGTCCGGACATGCCCACCGATCTGCGCGCGCGCTTCATCGAGGAAGCGCAGAAAATGGCGAGTACTGTCGACACCGTTCAGACCTTCGCCGATGTACCCGCCGCCGCGCATCGCTATCTGACGCAACACGGTTTGCCGTTGCAGGCCATCGCGTGGCAAACGCTGCGCGATCTGCCGTGGGCCGCAGCCGGCCTCGCCGTCGAATATCGCAAACCGCAAGACAATGACGTGGTCGGTCTCACCGGCTGTTTCTGCGCGACCGCGGAGACCGGCACGCTCGTGTTGCTGTCCGGTCCCGAGACGTATGCGTCGGCCGGGCTGCTGCCGGAGACGCACATCGCGATCGTGCCGGGCTCGCGGATCGTCGCGGGTCATGAAGAGGCGTTCGACCTGATCCGCAAGGAACGCGGCGAGCTGCCGCGCGCGGTCAATTTCGTGTCGGGACCATCGCGCACCGGCGACATCGAGCAGACCATCGTGCTGGGCGCGCACGGCCCCTACCGGGTGCATGCGATCGTCGTGCAGGATGCTTGAACGCGTCGCGCGGCGGCGTGCCAGCGCATACGCGACACACGCGTTATCTGTCGTGCGTGCGGTTGCAAGCCGTCGCGCGGCCTGTATCGGCATGAATTCGCAGGCCGGCCGCGCGGGCCGGTGGCTCGCCGTTGCGTCGATGCTTGCGCTGTGCTCGCCGTCCGTGCAGGCTGAGACGCTCCTCGACGGCGCGCGCTTGTCGGCGTTGTGGGGCTTGCCCTTCGCGGGTGTGCTGCTGTCGATCGCGATCCTTCCGCTGATCGCGCCAGCCCTCTGGCATCACCACTTCGGCAAGATCGCCGCGGCGTGGGCGCTCGCGTTCATCGTGCCGCTTGCCGTGAGCTTCGGCGCGAGCGCGGCGCTCGGCGCGCTCGCGCATGCCATGCTCGACGAGTACATCCCGTTCATCATCCTGCTGACCGCGCTCTATACCGTCGCGGGCGGCATCTGCGTGCGCGGCAACCTGCATGGCACACCGCGTCTGAACACCGCGATTCTCGCGCTCGGCACCTTGCTCGCGAGCGTGATGGGTACGACCGGCGCGGCGATGCTGCTGATCCGCCCGTTGCTGCGCGCAAACGACAATCGCCGCCACGTGACCCACGTGGTCGTGTTCTTCATCTTCCTCGTCGCGAACGTCGGTGGCGCGCTGTCGCCGCTCGGCGACCCGCCGCTGTTCCTCGGTTTTCTCGAAGGCGTGAGCTTTTTCTGGACCACCACGCATCTCGCGCGGCCGATGCTGTTCGTGAGCGGCATGCTGCTCGCCGCGTTCTATGCGCTCGACTCGTACTACTTTCACCAGCGCGAGGAGGTGCGTTCAGCTTTCCTCGATCCGACGCCCGACGGCGCGCCGCTCGGCATCGACGGCAAGATCAATTTCGTGCTGCTCGCCGCGCTGATCGCGTTCGTGCTGATGAGCGGACTGTGGCGCCCGCAAATCACATTCGACGTGCTCGGCACGCACGTCGCGTTGCAAAACATCGTGCGCGACGCCGCGCTGATCGTCGTCACGCTGCTATCGCTCGCGTGGACACCGCGCGCGGCCCGCGCGGGCAACGACTTCAACTGGGCGCCGATCGAGGAAGTCGCCAAACTGTTCGCCGGCATCTTCGTGACGATCGTGCCGGTCATCATGATCCTGCGCGCGGGAGAAGCCGGCGCGTTCGCGGGCATCGTCCATCTGGTCAATGATCCGTCAGGCGAGCCGCGCGACATCATGTACTTCTGGGCGACCGGCCTGCTATCTTCGTTTCTCGACAACGCGCCGACCTACCTCGTGTTCTTCAACCTGGCCGGCGGCGATGCGCAGACCTTGATGACCACCGGCGCGACCACGCTCGCGGCGATTTCGGCCGGCGCCGTGTTCATGGGCGCGAACACCTACATCGGCAACGCGCCGAACTTCATGGTGAAGGCGATCGCGCAATCGCGCGGCGTGCGCATGCCGAGCTTTTTTGCGTATCTGGGCTGGTCCGGCGCGGTGCTGCTGCCGTTGTTCGCGCTGACCGGCTGGCTCTTTTTTGAACGCTGACTCTGCAACGCCGAGACAATCCCTCGACGTGCGATACGGAGACTTGCATTGCAGAAAATCCTCGTTGCCCGTTCGATCTTTCCCGACGTGATCGACCGGCTCAAGCAGTACTTCGACGTCGACTGGAACGAGGGCGACGTGTTGCCCGCCGACGAACTGAAGCGCCGTCTCGCGGACAAGGACGGCGCGCTGACGGCCGGCGAGATGATCGACGCGGGCGTGCTCGCCGCGGCGCCGCGTCTGCGCGTCGTGTCGAACATGGCGGTCGGCTACAACAACTTCGACATGGCCGCGTTCAACGCGGCGAACGTACTCGGCACCAACACGCCGGACGTGCTGAACGAATCGACCGCCGATTTCGGCTGGGCGCTGATGATGGCCGCCGCGCGCCGCATCGCCGAATCGGAGCACTGGCTGCGCGCCGGACATTGGCAGAAGTGGAGCTACGATGGCTTCCTCGGCAGCGACCTATACGGTTCGACGCTCGGCGTGATCGGCATGGGCCGCATCGGCCAGGCGCTCGCGCGGCGCGCGCAGGGCTTCAACATGCGGGTCATCTATCACAATCGCTCGCGCGTCGCGCCGCAAATCGAGGCCGAGCTGAACGCGGAGTACGTGTCGAAAGAGGATCTGCTGCGGCGCGCCGACCACGTCGTGCTGGTGCTGCCGTACAACAAAGGCAACCACCACACGATCGGCGCGGCCGAACTGGCGCTGATGAAGCCGAGCGCGACGCTCACCAACATCGCGCGCGGCGGCATCGTCGACGATGCGGCGTTGGCCGACGCGCTGCGTGACAGGCGCATCGCGGCGGCCGGTCTGGATGTGTTCGAAGGCGAGCCGCAGCTGCACCCGGCGCTGCTGAACGTGCCGAACGTCGTGCTGACGCCGCACATCGCGAGCGCGACCGAAACCACGCGCCGCGCCATGGCCAATCTCGCCGCGGACAACCTGATCGCCGGCCTCGGCGCAGGACCGCGCGCCGGTCAGCCGCCGAATCCGATCAACCCCGACGTGATCGGCAAGGCGCGTTCATGACAATGATTCTGGTGGCGGCCGTCGCGGTGCTGGCGGTTGCCCTCGTGATCGCACTGGCCTTGCTGCTACGCGGTCACGACCGCCCGGAGCAGCGCGAACAGTTCGAGATGCTGAACGAACGCGTCGATGCCGTCGTCGACGCGCAGGCGCATACCGCCGAGCGGCTCGAGCGGCAACTGCGCAACGACATCGCCGAGACCGCGCGCGTGTCGCGCACCGAGCAAAGCAGCGGCTTCGCGCATTTTCAGCAGACGCTCGCCGCGCAGTTCAGCAGCATGACGACGGTGCAGGGCGGCAAGATCGACGGCTTCGCGCAACAGCTCGACGCCGTGCGTCACAGCCTGCAGGCACAGGCGCAGCAGGCGCGCGACGAGCAGGGCCGCTCGCTGAAGCAGTTCGGCGACACGCTGAGCCTGCAACTCGGGCAACTAACCGAGGCGAACGACCGGCGCTTCGCCGAAGTGCGCGCGACGATCGAGCAGCGTCTGAAGGACATCGAGGCGAACAACGCGACGCGGCTCGAGGAAATGCGCCGCACCGTGGACGAAAAACTGCACGCAACGCTTGAGCAGCGTCTCGGCGAGTCGTTCAAGCTCGTGTCCGACCGGCTCGAACAGGTGCATCGCGGCCTCGGTGAAATGCAGACGCTGGCGGCCGGCGTCGGCGATCTGAAGCGCGTGCTGACCAACGTGAAGACGCGCGGCACGTGGGGCGAAGTGCAGCTCGAAGCCTTGCTCGAACAAGTGCTGACCGTCGATCAATACGCGAAGAACGTCGCGACGGTGCCGAAGAGCGCCGATCGCGTGGAGTTCGCGATTCGTCTGCCGGGGCGGCCGGAGCCCGGCGGCGCGAATACGCCGGTATGGCTGCCGATCGACGCCAAATTCCCGCGCGAGGACTACGAGCGGCTGATCGAAGCGCAGGAGCGCGCCGATCCGGTCGCGGTCGAGGAAGCATCGCGCGCGCTCGAAGTGCGAATTCGCGCGGAGGCGCGCACGATCGCGGAGAAGTACGTGGCGCCGCCGCATACGACCGACTTCGCGCTGCTGTTCCTGCCGACCGAAGGCCTGTACGCGGAAGTGCTGCGCCGACCGGGACTCACGGATCTGCTGCAGCGGGACTATCGCGTGACGATTGCGGGGCCGACCACGCTGACCGCGTTGCTCAATAGTCTGCAGATGGGTTTCCGCACGCTCGCGATCGAAAAGCGTTCGAGCGAGGTGTGGCAGGTACTCGGCGCGGTGAAGACGGAGTTCGGCAAATTCGGCGACGTGCTCGCGAAGACCAAGGCGCAGCTCGAAACCGTCACACGTTCGATCGAGGCCGCGGAAACGCGCACGCGCATGATGAACCGCAAGCTGCGCGACGTCGAGGCGTTACCGGGCGACGAGGCGAGCGGGTTGCTCGGCGATGCGCTGTCGAATGTGGAGCCTGATGAGCAATGAGGGGCGAGGCGCTGGAATTCACGCCCTTGCAGCCAGCCGCACCAGCGCATCGCCCGTCACGCGCACGACGCGCCAGTCCGGCAACACCGTCGCCCCCATCTTCTGATAGAAGCTGATCGCCGGCTGATTCGCGCCGGTATCCGCGGGCTTGGCGGCGCGGATCGTCGCGGGCATTACGCTTCTTCCGGTGCGTCGGCCAGATGGATTTCGATACCACCGAAGCGCGACGCGACCCAGTTGTAGGCGTGGCACGCGATCCACAACAGCACGAAGCCGAGGATCGCGTTCAGCAGCAGCGCGCTGAACACCGTGCTCAGCTCGACCGAGCCATAGCGCACGAACGCGACCACCACGCCGAGCAGCACGATCGGCACCGAGAACGTCAGATACACGAGAATCAGCGCTTTGGCCGTCTGTCCCGGTGCGATGAACGAGATCTGTTTTTTCATGTAAGTCAAACCCGTGTGTCGTAGTAGTGATAGTGGGTGGCGTGTCGATGAAGTGCTGCTGTGGTGCCGATGTCGTGCGATCGATGCGCCGCCTGGAACGTCAGATGAGACCGTCGAACAGCATGATCGACACGCGATCGCCGACGTCGATGTCGCCCTCGTCGTGGCCGAGCACGATGAAGCAGTTCGCTTCGCTCATCGAGCTCAGCACGCCTGAGCTTTGCGACCCGGTCGGGCTCACATGCCAGTGTCCGTGCGCGTCCTGTTCGGCGATGCCGCGCTGGAATTCGGTGCGGCCCGCGCGCTTGCCCACCGCCACGCGGCTCGTCGCGTGAATCACCGGCAGCGGCCGCGGCGTCGCGCCGGCCATCAGCAGCAGCGCTTCGCGCACGATCTGATAGAACGTCACCATCACGGCGACCGGATTGCCGGGCAGGCCGAAGAATAGCGCAGGTTTGCCGAGCCCGGGATGTGCGCCGGACCACAGGCGGCCGAACGCGAGCGGCCGGCCGGGGCGCATCGCGAGACTCCAGAAGGCGACGTCGCCGAAGGTCTGTAGCAGCTGCTTCGTGAAGTCCGCTTCGCCCACCGACACGCCGCCCGAAGTCAGCACCACGTCGGCGTTGGCCGCGGCACTGCGCAGCGCGGCTTCGAGCGCGGCCGGCTCGTCACGCACGACGCCGAGATCGAGCGCGTCGATGTTCAGGTGCCGCAGCATCGCAAACAGCGTGTAGCGGTTGCTGTCGTAAACCGAGCCCGCGTCGAGCGGCTCGCCGAGCGAGCGCAGTTCGTCGCCGGTCGAAAAGAACGCGACGCGCAAACGCCGCCGCACGCTGACTTCGCCAATGCCGAGCGACGCGAGCAGGCCGAGGTCCGACGCGCGCACGATGCGGCCGGCATGCAGCGCGACGTGGCCGCGCGCGAGATCTTCGCCGGCGCGGCGGCGGTTCGCACCCGCCGCCGCCGCGCTGGCGGCGAAGCGGATCGACGTGGAATCCGCACCGTCGCGCTCCACCTGTTCCTGCGGCACGACGGTGTCGCAACCGGCAGGCATGCAGGCGCCCGTCATCACGCGCACGCACTGGTTCGCCGCGACGCGGCCCGCGAACGGATGACCGGCGAGCGCCTTGCCGGCGACCGTCAGCTCGACGCTGTCCGCGCCGCCTCGCATAGCGGCCGCGAGCGCCGCGTGATTGAACGCGTAGCCGTCCATCGCGGAGTTGTCGTGCGCGGGCACGTCGATCGGCGACACGATGTCGGCGGCTAGCACGCGGTCGAGTGCATCGCGCAACGCCAGGCGCTCGACGGCCGCGACCGGCGTCGCCCACTGCCGGACGATCGCCTGAGCGGCCGGGACGGGTAGCGCATGAGGATCGTACTGCGCGACGCAGCGGGAAAAGTCGTTGAGCGTGGTCATGAATGGCTGGGCGTCGCGACCGGTGACGGGTGCGGCTGTTGCCGTGCGGCCGGAGCGGATGTCAGCCGGGGCCCCGATTGCGTTCGAGGTCGGCGAGTTCTTGTAACGAGTTGGCATTGTAGAACGCGCGCTCGTCGGCAAAGACGACTTCGACCGTCTTGTGGCGCGCGTACCACGCGCGGACCTTGCGCTCGCCGGAGGCCAGAAACGCGGCCAGGTCGTCCGCGACGGCGGTGCGCATCAGCGCGAATACCGGGTGCAGGGAGGTTTCTCCACCGGTATCGACGGTGGTGACCGTTGCGATGTCGGCGTGGTTCGCGTCGAGCGCATCCGCGAGGCGCGCGGCAAGGTCGGCCGGTAGCCACGGCGAATCGCAGGGCGCGCTCAGCAGGTACGCCGTGCCGGCGGCGCGCAGTCCGGCGAGCATGCCGGCGAGCGGGCCGGGAAAGTCGGGGAGGGTGTCGGCGACGAGCGTTGCGCGATATGGCGCGCCGAGCGCCGCATAGGTGTCGGGATGGCGGTTCGCGCTGATCATCAGCGGGCCGGTCTGCGGCGCGAGGCGCCGCAGCACGTGAGCGGCGAGCGGTTCGCCGTGCAGCGGCTGCAACCCCTTGTCGACGCCGCCCATGCGCGTGCCGCGCCCGCCCGCGAGCACGAGGCCAGTGATCTGTTCGCGGGGGATGGACATGCGTCGGCCGCTCAGCCGCCGATGTAGGACATTTCGACGCGACGCTTGGCCGGCTCGCCCTGATCGGCCGGCTGGCTGCCGCGCAGCTGCGAGTAGCGGTCGCCGCGGCCCTGCCAGATTTCGGCGATGGCGGTGGCGATCCCGGCATCGCTCGCACCGCCGCGCAACAGCGCGCGCAGGTCATGTCCGGTCGATGCGAACAGGCACAGGTATAACTTGCCCTCGGTCGACAAACGCGCGCGCGTGCAATTGCCGCAGAACGCGCGGGTGACGCTCGAAATGACGCCGATCTCGCCGCCGCCGTCGACATAACCCCAGCGTTGCGCAGTTTCGGCCGCGCTGTGCGCTTCGAGCGGCACCAGCGGGAAATGCTCGGCGATGCGCGTGACTACCTCGGCGGAAGGCAGCACTTCGGTCATGTTCCAGCCGTTCGAGGTGCCGACGTCCATGTACTCGATGAAGCGCAGCACCGCGCCCGTGCCTTTGAAATGACGCGCCATGGGGACGATTTCGCCGTCGTTGGTACCGCGTTTGACGACCATATTTACTTTGACCGGCGCGAGTCCGACCGCGTGCGCGGCGGCGATGCCATCGAGCACGTCGGCGACCGCGAAGTCGGCGTCGTTCATGCGGCGGAACAGCGCGTCGTCGAGCGCATCGAGGCTGACGGTCACGCGCGTGAGGCCGGCGTCCTTCAGGCTGCGCGCCTTGCGCGCGAGCAGCGAGCCGTTGGTGGTCAGCGTGAGATCGAGCGGACGGCCCGCAGGCGTGGTCAACCGGGCGAGCCGGTCGACCAGGAATTCGAGGTTTTTGCGCAGTAACGGCTCGCCGCCGGTCAGGCGAATTTTCTCGACGCCATGCGCGACGAACAACTGCGCGAGCCGCTCGATCTCCTCGAAACTCAACAACGCGCTGTGCGGCAGGAAAGCATAGTCCTTGTCGAACACTGCGCGCGGCATGCAATACACGCAGCGGAAGTTGCAGCGGTCCGTCACCGAGATGCGCAGATCGTGCAGCGGACGCGCGAGCGCATCGTGCAGCACGCCGCTAGGTGTCTGCACTGGGCCGGTGATGACCGGCGCCGCGCTGAGATCGGCAACAGGGATGATGCGTCGTGACATGAAATGCTTCGTGAGGTGCTTTAACGGACGGGGATGATTTGATTCTATCGGAAATGCCGGTGGCGGCAGATGCGCGACGGACGTTGTCGGGGTATACGGGGAGCGGCGCGGCGCGGCTCGCGGCGACAAATGACCGCCTAAAGAAAAAGCCCGCCGGAAAGGGCGGGCTTTTTCACGAACAACGACGCGGCTTACTGCGGATGCTTGATCGTTTCGACCTGTTGCATCGGCGCGTGGTCGTCTGGCGGCAGCGCCTTGCGCTCACGGATCACGCGCGGCGGCTTGACCGTCTGCGCCGCCGCTTCCTGCGCGGCACGCAGCTTGTCGGCGTCGGTGTTCACCCAGATCAGGCCAGCCTGCTCGAGGATCGGCTGCAAGGCGTCGGCCGACGCGGCGGCGGGGGCTGCGCTGCGGACGGGGGCCGGCTGCGGGGCCGCGGCGACGGGCGCCGGTTCGACCACGGCCGGTTCCGTTGCGACGACCGGTTGCGGCTCGACGATTTCGGCCTGCTGTGCCGGCACGGCTGCCGGTGCCTCGACGATCGTGGCCGGAGCCGCGGTGTCGAGCGCAGCCGGGACGGCTCGCGGTTCGGTCGGGACGGTCGGCTGCACTTCCAGGGCCGGCTCGACTGCTGGGGATACGGCATGCGCGGCGGGTTCGACCGAAGCGGCCGGCGTAACCGGTTCGCTCGCGGCCGACGCGGCTTGCTCTGCCTGCGCTGGCGCTTCGATAGCCGGCTCCGCCGCCACGGGTTCGATGGACGCCGCCGGGGCCTCTTCGACCGGCACGACCTTTTCGGTCTTCGCGGCATTTTCCGCGGCGAGAGCCGGCGTTTCGGCTGCCGCATGCAGTTCGGCCACGACGGCGCTTTCCGTTGCGACAGCGGCGACCACCACTTCGACCGGGGTCACTTCCTTCGCTTCGCTGGCTGCAGGCGTGTGCTCGACCGGCTGCTGGGCGCGCAGCGGCGCTTCGTCGCTGGCGGCAACGTTGTCGCCTTCTGCTTCCGCGACATCCGCCGCGAGATTGCCATTCACGTCCTCTTCGCGCTCGCGACGACCACCACGACGGCCGCGGCGGCGACGACGACGCTCTTCGCCGTCACGTGCGACTGTTTCCTGATCGACCGGCACGCCGTTTTCACCCGCTGCGGCGCGGTTGCGCGCCAGTTCGTCGGCAGCTTGCGTGTCGGTTTGCGTCAGCGCCGAGGCGACTTCCGCCTGCGGCTTGCGACGCTCGCCACGCTCGACGCGTTCAGCGCGCTCGCCACGCTCGCGACGCTCACCGCGTGCCGTGCCTTCGACGGCTTCCGCGCGCTCGGCGCCGCGGGTGTCGCGTTCGCGAGCCTCGCGCGGCTCACGCGCTTCACGCGGCTCGCGAGCCTCACGCGGTTCACGGCCTTCACGGGCCTCACGCGGTTCGCGTTGCTCACGCGGCGCGCGCGGTTCGCGGCCCTCGCGTGCCTCGCGGCCTTCGCGTTCCTCGCGACGCGGCGACGGCTGCTGACCTTGCGCCTGACGGCCGCCGGTCACGCCTTCGCCACGCGCTGCCGCGTCGCGACCGCCTGCGCCGCCACGGCGATTGCGGTTGCGATCGCCGCCGCGCTCGCCCGTGCGCTCACCGCGCTCGGTGCGCTCGCCGCGTTGCGGACGAGCCTGCTTGTCGGTGGTGGCCGGCGCGGCGGGTGCCGGAGCAGCCGGCTGCATGCCGAACAGATTCTTCAGCCAGCCGATGAAGCCGCCACTGGCCGGCGTCACCGCGACCGGAGCGGGGATGGCCGCCGGGCGGGCCGGCGCGCTCGGAGCCGGCTTCTCGGGCGTGATGCCCTTGACCGCCGCTTCCTGCTTCGGCTTCACTTCCTCAGCGCGCTTGCTGTAGCCGGTTTCCGATTCGAGTTCGCGGGCCGCTTCTTCGGCCATCTTCCACGATGCACGCGGCTCGTCGAGGCGCGCGTCGTCGTGACGCAGACGCTCGAGCTTGTAGTGCGGCGTGTCGAGGTGCTTGTTCGGGATCAGCACGACGTTGACCTTGAAACGCGACTCGATCTTGTTGATTTCGGCGCGCTTCTCGTTCAACAGGAAGGCGGTCACTTCGACCGGCACCTGGCAGTGGATCGCCGCGGTGTTTTCCTTCATCGCTTCTTCCTGAATGATCCGCAGCACTTGCAGCGCGGACGATTCGGTATCGCGGATGTGGCCCGTGCCGTTACAGCGCGGACACGTGACGTGGCTGCCTTCCGACAGCGCCGGACGCAGACGCTGACGCGACAGCTCCATGAGGCCGAAGCGCGAGATCTTGCCCATCTGGACGCGGGCGCGGTCGTGCTTGAGCGCGTCTTTCAGGCGCTGTTCGACTTCGCGCTGGCTCTTGGCCGATTCCATGTCGATGAAGTCGATCACGATCAGGCCGCCCAGGTCGCGCAGACGCAGCTGGCGAGCGACTTCGTCGGCGGCTTCGAGGTTCGTGCGCGCGGCCGTTTCCTCGATGTCCGCGCCTTTGGTGGCGCGCGCCGAGTTCACGTCGATCGCGACGAGCGCTTCGGTGTGATCGATGACGATCGCGCCGCCCGACGGCAGCGGCACGGTGCGCGAGTACGCGGTTTCGATCTGGTGCTCGATCTGGAAGCGCGAGAAGAGCGGCACGTCGTCGTGGTAGCGCTTTACCTTGCCGACGTTGTCCGGCATCACGATGTCCATGAAGGCGCGGGCCTGGTCATGGATTTCGGTCGTGTCGATCAGGATTTCGCCGATATCGGGCTGGAAGTAGTCGCGAATCGCGCGGATCACGAGGCTCGATTCGAGATAGATCAGCATCGGCTGGCCGGCCGTGCCACTTTGCGACGCGGCTTCGATTGCGCGCCACAGCTGCATCAGGTAGTTCAGGTCCCACTGCAGCTCTTCGGCGCTGCGGCCGATGCCGGCCGTGCGCGCGATGATGCTCATGCCTTCCGGCAGTTGCAGCTGCGCCATGGTTTCGCGCAGTTCCTGACGGTCGTCGCCTTCGATCCGGCGCGACACGCCGCCGCCGCGCGGGTTGTTCGGCATCAGCACCAGATAGCGGCCGGCGAGCGAGATGAACGTGGTCAGGGCTGCGCCCTTGTTGCCGCGTTCTTCCTTTTCGACCTGGACGATCAGTTCCTGACCTTCCTTCAATGCGTCCTGGATGCGTGCGGAACGCATGTCGACGCCATCGCGGAAGTACTGGCGGGCGACTTCCTTGAACGGCAGGAAGCCGTGACGGTCTTCGCCGTAGTTGACGAAGCAGGCCTCGAGCGACGGCTCGATGCGCGTGATGATGCCCTTGTAAATATTGCCTTTGCGCTGTTCGCGACCGGCGGTTTCGATATCGATGTCGATGAGTTTTTGCCCATCGACGATGGCGACGCGCAGCTCTTCCTGCTGCGTCGCATTGAACAACATTCGTTTCATTGAACGGCTCCAGAGCGGCCTCGCCGGCCCAGCTGCTCGGTTGTCAGTCGCGAGAGCGGGGAGAGTAGGCGTGCCGCGCCTTATTGTGTTTTCACAAACACGCTGGAGCGGGAAAGCTGGCGGGAGAATTGCCTGAGAGGGCCCAGCCCGATAAAAAACGGGCACGGTGCCGCAGGGCACATGCGAACACGGCTTCAAATCATGGCCTGACACGCCGCGTTTAGCCAGCAGACCTTCATAAGTCTTCGCCCTCTGAAGCCGGCGCGCCAAATGGGCGCGCGAGCGAAGGGCCGAAGTCCGCGGTCATGCCGCAACGGGAAGTTCGCGCAGGCGGCGCGTCTTTTCCTGCTGGGGGTGTCTCGCCTTCTTTTGACGTCGCCATGTCTTGTACTTTCTACAAGACGCCTTGGGCGCACGCCGTATTTTCGCGACTTGCAGCTTCGTCCAGCTGGGCGTCATACCACCCGGATCACGAAGCTGAAAGCTAAATTCTTTTTTACCAAAATTCCGTTACCGTCGAAGCCGACCTTGACCGAACGCGCCTGCGGGCGCCGTCCCTGCCGGGAGCTGACTTCGTGCGTGCAACTTGTTGCATCTCATTTTCAGGGCGAGCAACCAGACCCCGGCGCAAGTAAAATAACGGTTTATCGCTTGCGCTCGCGCAATCCGCCGCATTCCGGACACTGCGCCGGCCGTCGCGGACTGCTGGGCAAATTATATTCAGAATGAAAGAGTTAGGCAAAACATCCCAGAGATCGGTTGCAGGCGCGGTCGAAGACTCGGTTTCAAGCGACCAGGTTTCGCTGATCGAAATCGACGACCGCTCGGCTGGTCAGCGCATCGACAATTTCCTGCTGCGCGTCTGCAAGGGCGTGCCGAAAAGCCATATTTATCGCATCCTGCGCAGCGGTGAAGTGCGCGTGAACAAGGGCCGGATCGACGCGCAGTACCGGCTCGAACTGGGCGATCTGGTGCGTGTGCCGCCGATCCGCGTCGCGCAGCCGAATCAGGCCGCAGCCCGCGTGCCCGTGCCCGCGCCGCGCTTTCACATCCTGTTCGAAGACGAGCATCTGCTCGTGATCGACAAGCCGGCCGGCGTTGCGGTCCACGGGGGCAGCGGTGTCGCGTTCGGTGTGATCGAGCAGATGCGCGAGGCGCGGCCGCAGGCGAAATTCCTGGAACTCGTGCATCGGCTGGATCGAGAGACCTCGGGCATCCTGATGCTCGCGAAGAAGCGCGCGGCGCTCGTCAATCTGCACGAGCAGATTCGCGATAACCGGATGGACAAGCGCTACTACGCGTGCGTGCACGGCGAATGGGCGAGCGACTGGGGTCGCCGCCGCGCGGTAAAGGAGCCACTTCACAAGTACCTGACCGCCGACGGCGAGCGCCGCGTGCGCGTGCAGGCCGATGGCCTCGCTTCGCACACGATCTTCAATCTGGTCGAGCGCTGGTCGGAGTATGCGCTGCTTGAGGCGGAACTGAAGACGGGGCGTACGCACCAGATTCGCGTGCATCTGCAGCATCTGGCACTACCGATCGTCGGTGACGCCAAATATGGCGATTTCGCGCTGAACAAGGCGCTTGCGCGCGCCAACGCGAAGCCCGGCATCAAGCGGATGTTTCTGCACGCTTACCGGCTCAAGCTCACGCATCCGGCGACGGGCGCGCCGCTGCAGCTGGAGGCACCGCTGCCTGCCGACTGCCGCGGCTTTATAGAACAACTCAACGAACTACGCACTGGGTTCAACCCGGAGACGACCTTGCATGGCTAGAGAGCAATTCGATCTGATCGTGTTTGACTGGGATGGCACGCTGATGGATTCCACCGCGCATATCACGCGCAGCATCCAGGCGGCGTGCCGCGATCTCCGCCTGCCGGTTCCCGCGGACGAAGCCGCGAGCTACGTCATCGGCCTCGGCCTGCGCGACGCGCTGCAGATTGCCGCGCCGACGCTCGATCCAGCCGACTACCCGCGGCTTTCTGAGCGTTACCGCTTTCATTTTCTTGTAAAAGACCAGACTACCGAGCTGTTCCCCGGCGTGCGCGAGATGCTCCAGGAGTTGCGCGACGTTGGCTATCTGCTCGCGGTCGCGACCGGCAAGAGCCGCGTCGGGCTCAATCGCGCGCTTGACCAGGCGCGCCTGACGAGCCTGTTCGACGGCACGCGCTGCGCTGACGAAACCTTCTCAAAACCGCATCCGGCCATGCTGCACGAGCTCACCCGCGAATTGGGGCAGGATACGGCGCGCACGGTCATGATCGGCGATACGACACATGATCTGCAGATGGCGCTCAACGCCGGCGTGGCGGGCATTGGCGTGACTTATGGCGCGCATCCGGCGAATTCGCTGAATGCGATGTCACCGAAGTTCGTAGCGTCGAGCATCAGCGATCTGTCCGGTTGGCTGCGGGAGAACGCATGAGCGCCGACGGCGTGGATACTGCTACTGCCGCGGCTGCGCAGGCAGTGCGCATTTGCGCGGCCGACGAACTGGTCGACGGTGGCGACGGCATCCGGCGCGACGCGCGGCTCGGCGGGCAGGATGCCGTGGTGTTTTTCGTCCGCTATGATGGCTGCGCCTACGGCTATTTGAACCGTTGCGCTCATGTGCCGATGGAGCTCGACTGGCAGGAAGGGCAGTTCTTCGAATCGTCCGGCTTATACTTGATGTGCGCGACACATGGCGCGATTTACGCGCCGGATACTGGCAAATGCGTCGGTGGTCCGTGTCGCGGGGGCAGATTGCGTCCCGTGCAGGTCGAGGAACGCGATACGTTCGAGGGCCGTGCGGTATTCTGGCTGCCTGACGGCGATTTGCTGCCGGTTACGCGCTGATTTCCTCTTCCAATTTTCCACTGTCCGCATGTCCGACAACTTGACCCCCGAAAAAGACCCTGCCTCGGGAGGCGGCTCCCGTGCACCCGCCGACCAGCCCGGCTGGGAAAGGGCCGCGCTCGAGCGCATCGCGCTGGCCGCGATCAACGAGCAACGCGCCTCGCGACGTTGGCGGATTTTCTTCCGCTTCCTGTTCCTCGCAGTGCTCGCACTGGCGGTATGGGGTGCGCTGAACTTCTCGGGCGAGCGGGTCGCCACGACTGGGCGTCATACGGCAATGGTTTCGCTTGATGGCGAGATCGCGACGGATGCGAGTGCGAACGCCCAAGATATCAACACTGCACTCGATTCCGCGTTTGAGGATTCCGATACAGCCGGCGTGATTCTTTATTGCAACAGCCCGGGCGGCAGTCCAGTGCAAGCGGGCATTATCAACAGCGAAATTCGGCGATTGCGCGGCAAATATCCGTCTATTCCGCTGTATGTCGTGGTCGGCGACATGTGCGCGTCCGGCGGCTACTACGCGGCCGCGGCGGCGGAGAAGATCTATGTCGACAAGGCGAGTATCGTCGGTTCGATCGGCGTGCTGATGGACGGCTTTGGTTTCACCGGCCTGATGGACAAGTTGGGGATTCAGCGCCGACTGCACACATCGGGTGAGAACAAAGGCTTTTTTGATCCGTTTTCGCCCGAAACGCCGAAGATGGACGAACATGCGCAGGTTATGCTCGATCAGATCCACGCGCAGTTCATCGACGCGGTGCGTCAAGGGCGCGGCAAGCGTCTGCATGAGACATCGGACATGTTCTCGGGTCTATTCTGGACGGGGCAGAAGAGCGTCGAACTTGGACTCGCGGACGGTTTTGGCGATGCAGATTACGTCGCGCGTGAGATCTTCAAGGCGCCGGATATCGTCGATTACACGGTGAAAGAGAGCATTACGGATCGCGTTGCCCGCAAATTCGGCGCGGCCATCGGCGCCGGCGCGGTTCGGGCGATGGCGCTCGGCGCGAAAATGAATCTGCGTTGAATCCACAGTTTTAAAAAGACGCCCGCGCGGTCGGTTTTGGCCGATCGCGCGGACTTTGCGTTTTGAGTTTCGGGCCCTGGTCGCCCTCAGTTGGCTGGCCGGTGTCTACGTTCAGGCCGCCAGAATCAGAAAAATCGCCGGCCGCTTATGCAGGTCGATCTCCGCCTTCTTTTTCCAGTCGGCGACGCTCCGGCTTGCGATCACTTCGCTCGGCAGCGTCAGATCGACCGCCACGCAGACCAGCGTCGACGGCGCGCAGGTCGCGAGCAAGGTATCGAGCAGCGCGCGATTCCGGTACGGCGTTTCGATGAAGATCTGCGTTTGCTTGCTCTTGCGCGACTGCTGCTCGAGATCGCGCAGACGTTTGGCGCGCTCGGTGACGTCGACGGGCAGGTAGCCGTGAAACGCGAAGCTTTGGCCGTTCAGCCCCGATGCCATCAGCGCGAGCAGAATCGAACTCGGCCCGACCAGCGGCACAACCTTTACGCCGCGCTCGTGCGCGCGTCGCACCAGCAGCGCGCCCGGGTCCGCGACTGCCGGGCAGCCAGCCTCGGAGACGAGGCCCGCATCGGTGCCCGACAGCAGCGGCGCGAGCAGCTTGTCGATTTCGCCGGCCGGCGTATTGACGTTCAGTTCGCGAATCTCGATTTCTTGAATCGGCCGATCGGGGCCGACTTTCTTCAGGAACGCGCGCGTGGTTTTGGCGTTTTCGCCAATGTAATAGTGCAGCAACGCCGCGCGGGCGCGTACGGGCGCGGGCAGTACCAGATCGAGCGCGCTTGCGTCGCCTTCGCCGAGCGTGTTGGGAATGAGATAGAGCGTACCGGTCATCGGGCCCCCAAAAGCGGGTAGTTGGCCGCGAGCAGCATGTGCGACAGCGCGATAAGCGGCAGGCCGACGAGCGCGGTCGGGTCGTCGGAATGGATGGCCTCCAGCAGCGCGATGCCAAGCCCTTCGGATTTGGCGCTGCCGGCCACGTCGTACGGTGTTTCAGCGTGCAGGTAGGCGTCGAGCGCCGCGTCCGGCAGATCGCGAAAGCGCACGCGGGTGATCACGTCGATCGTTTGCGCGCTGTCCGTCGCGCTGTCGAACAGACACAGCGCGCTGTGGAACAACACGTCGCGGCCGCGCATCGCCTGCAATTGCGCGAGCGCCCTGTCGTGCGTGCCGGGTTTGCCGATCTGCAGGCCGTCGTAGGTGGCGACCTGGTCGGAGCCGATCACGAGCGCGTGTTCGTCGGCGGCGAGGCCTTGGGCGACCGCACGCGCTTTGGCTTCGGCGAGCCGCAGCGCAGTGGCTTCGGGCGTTTCGGCGGCGAGCGGGGTTTCGTCGATCGCAGGCACGACGACGTCGAACGGCACGCGCAGGCGTTCGAGCAACTCGCGGCGATACCGCGAACTCGACGCCAGAATCAGGCGTGGCGGGCGTTTGGAGGATTCAGGCATAGTTTGCGGGCAACGGGAGCGGCGGGTCGTACGGGGTCGCGCGAGGCTCCCGTACGTACGGGCTTAAGTGTTTGACTCGAAAAGACAAAACGGATATGATTTTGGGCTTTTCACGGTATGCTTGCACTTGAAGGGTCTCGGCGCGTTCAGCGGCTTTCGGCAGTCGGAAGGTTGAAGAAAGCCCGGCAAGGTGAACGCAACGGCCGCGGGCCCCACTGGCTGCCCGCACACCGGATTATCGTCGCGGCGGATCTGATCATCCTTCGCGAATCACCCCGGCAACATGCTTGCCGACGCAGGAGCGCACATGACTCAACATCCTGGCAAACCTGCAGGTCTGTCCGACCCGCATGAACTCGATCTGTTCGAATTTGCGCGGAGCGGGCGTCAGGCCGCGGGTGTCGTGCGCGTCTCGCAACTGCCGCGCATGTTAAACGAAGTCCCGGCGGAAGCGCCAGATCGCGACACCGCGTTCACATGGCAGGCCGAAGGGACGATGCAGCCGGAATTGCAGGACGATGGCACCGAAGGTTCCCAGCCTTATCTGCGGCTGGCGATTCACGGTGCCGCGTGGCTCGAATGCCAGCGGTGCTTGACGCCGTATTCGCAGGCGTTCAACGTCGATGCAACTTACCGGATCGTCAATACGGAGGCGGAAGCCGAAGAGTTTCCGCTGGACGAGGATGAAGTCGAGGTGGTCGTCGGCTCGCGCCAGTTCGATCTCATCGACTTGATCGAAGAAGAGTTGCTGCTTTCCTTGCCGCTCGTGCCCAAACACGAGGTCTGTCCCGAAGTGCACGAGAGCCTTGTCTCGGGCACGGACGGTAGCGAAGGCGAGGGCGACGAAGCCGCGCAGGAAGAGGCTGGCGATGCCAGCAAGCCGGACCAGTCCAGCGAGCGGCGCAATCCGTTCGCGGCGCTCGAAAGTCTGAAACGCGACGAACCGGGTGGCAAGAAGCGCTAAACAGTTGCAGGGGGCGCGATGCGGGTGCATTGGCCATTCGGCCAGTGGTTAAGTCCGTGTCGGGCTGTGTTAGAATTCGGAAAATTTTTTGGAGTTTTAGTCATGGCAGTTCAACAAAACAAGAAGTCGCCGTCGAAGCGCGGCATGCACCGTTCGCACGATTTCCTGACGGCAGCGCCGATGGCCGTCGAGCCGAGCACGGGCGAAGTGCATCTACGTCACCACATTAGCCCGAACGGCTACTATCGCGGCAAGAAAGTCGTCAAGACGAAGAACGACTAATCGTTGACTGCGATGCGCCCTGTGGCGTTTCGCGTAGCGATCGGCTCGCTTGACATTTTCCCGGTTCGGCAAAAAGGCGGCATTCAACTGCCGCTTTTTTGTGTCTGAAATTCGTCGCACTCCATGACAGTAAAGCTCACGATAGATTGCATGGGAGGCGACCACGGCCCGTCCGTGACCGTTCCCGCTGCCGTCAACTTCGTTCGTTCGCATCCCGACGCGCAATTGCTGCTCGTCGGCATTGAAAGTGCGATTCGTGCGCAGCTGAAGAAGCTCAAGGCTCAGGATCTGCCGGCGCTGACCGTCGTACCTGCTACCGAGGTCGTCGCGATGGACGACCCGGTCGAGGTCGCGCTGCGCAAGAAAAAAGATTCGTCGATGCGCGTGGCGCTGAACCGCGTCAAGGAAGGCGAGGCGCAAGCCTGCATTTCCGCCGGCAATACCGGCGCGTTGATGGCGGTCTCGCGCTATGTGCTGAAAACGCTGTCGGGCATCGAACGCCCGGCCATCGCGTTTGCCCTGCCTAATCCCACCGGCTATACGATGATGCTCGACCTGGGCGCCAACGTCGACTGCGAGCCGCAGCATCTGCTGCAGTTCGCCGAGATGGGGCACGCGCTCGTGTCCGCGCTCGAAGGAAAAGAGCGGCCCACCATCGGCCTGCTCAACATCGGCGAAGAAGTCATCAAGGGCAACGACATCATCAAGCGCGCCGGCGAACTGCTGCGTGCGAGTACACTCAACTTTCATGGCAATGTCGAAGGCGACGACATCTACAAGGGCACCGTCGACGTGATCGTCTGCGATGGCTTTGTCGGCAATGTCGCGCTGAAGACGTCGGAAGGTCTCGCGCAGATGCTGTCCAACATCATCAAGGAAGAGTTCGGTCGTTCGTGGCTGACCAAGGTGATGGCGGTGCTCGCGCTGCCGGTATTGATGCGCTTCAAGAAACGCGTCGATCATCGGCAATATAACGGCGCCGCGCTGCTCGGCTTGCGCGGTCTCGTGATCAAAAGCCACGGTTCAGCCGATGCCTACGCGTTTGAGTGGGCTATCAAACGCGGGTATGATGCCGTCAAAAACGGCGTGCTGGAGCGCCTTGCGCGAGCGATGGAAGAGAACGCGAGTTCTCTCGAACAGGCGGCGCGCGACGCAAGCGGTGCGGGTCACGCAAGCCCGATCGCAGGCCAGCCGGCCGAGCCCTACGCTGCGCAATCCTCGAAGGCATAATGGCTCAATCCACAATCTACTCCCGCGTGCTGGGCACCGGCAGCTGTCTGCCGCCCAACCGCGTCACCAATCAGGATCTGGCTGAGCGTCTCGCCAGGCAAGGCGTTGAAACGAGCGACGAATGGATCGTCGCGCGCACGGGCATCCATGCGCGTCACTTCGCCGAGCCGGACGTCACGACCAGCGACCTCGCGTTGATCGCCTCGCAGCGAGCGATCGAAGCGGCGGACATCGATCCGCAGTCCATCGACCTGATCGTCGTCGCCACCTCCACGCCGGACTTCGTGTTCCCGAGCACCGCCTGCCTGCTGCAGAACAAGCTCAGGATCAAGAATCACGGTGCCGCGTTCGACATACAGGCGGTCTGCTCCGGCTTCGCCTATGCGGTGGCGACGGTGGACGCCCTGATTCGCAGCGGCCAGCATCGCACGGCGCTCGTGGTCGGCGCGGAAACTTTCTCGCGCATTCTCGATTTCAACGACCGCACCACCTGCGTGCTGTTCGGCGACGGCGCCGGCGCAGTGATCCTGCAGGCGTCCGACGCACCGGGCGTGCTTTCGAGCGCGCTGCACGCGGACGGCAGCCATTCGAACATTCTGTGCACGCCGGGCAACGTGAATGGCGGCGTGGTCGCCGGCAGCGCCTTCCTGCACATGGACGGTCAGGCGGTGTTCAAGCTTGCCGTCAACGTGCTCGAGAAGGTCGCGATCGAAGCATTGGAAAAAGCCGATCTGAAGCCCGAGCAGATCGACTGGCTGATTCCGCATCAGGCCAACATCCGCATCATGCAAAGCACCTGCCGCAAGCTCGGCCTGCCGCAGGAGCGCATGGTCGTCACGGTGGGCGAGCACGGCAATACGTCGGCGGCGTCCATTCCGCTTGCACTCGACGTCGCGGTGCGCGACGGCCGCATCAAGCGCGGCCATAACGTGCTGATCGAAGGCGTCGGCGGCGGCTTCACGTGGGGCGCGTCGGTCATCCGCTACTGAGCGGGACGACGCATTCCGGGGCGTCGCTGGCGGCGCCCGTGCGGCCGGAATAACACCGCGCGCCATCTGGCAGCCGTGGCCGGCCGCCACATCCGATTAAACAGATTTTGGGGACGATATGAAATTCGCGTTCGTTTTTCCTGGGCAGGGTTCGCAGGCGGTCGGCATGCTCAACGCATTCGCCGATTACGCGATCGTGCGTGAGACGGTTCAGGAAGCCTCCGACGCACTCAACCAGGACCTCGGCAAGCTGATCGCCGAAGGCCCCGCCGAAGATCTCAATCTCACCACCAATACCCAGCCGGTCATGCTGACCGCGGCCTACGCTATCTATCGCGCGTGGCAGCAGGCGGGCGGCCCGGCGCCGGCGCTCGTCGCCGGCCATAGCCTTGGCGAATACACGGCGCTCGTCGCGGCCGGCGCGCTTGCGTTCCGCGACGCGGTGCCGCTCGTGCGTTTCCGTGCGCAGGCGATGCAAACCGCGGTACCGGTGGGCGAAGGCGGCATGGCCGCGATTCTCGGCCTCGACGACGACACGGTGCGCGCGGTCTGCGCGGAAGCGTCGGCGGCGGGCGTCGTCGAAGCGGTCAATTTCAATGCGCCGGCGCAAGTCGTGATCGCGGGCCACAAAGCCGCAGTCGAGAAAGCCTGCGAAGTCGCGAAGGCGAAGGGCGCGAAGCGCGCGCTACCGCTGCCGGTGTCGGCGCCGTTCCACTCGTCGCTGCTCAAGCCGGCGTCGGATCAATTGCGCGAATACCTCGCGAGCATCGACGTGCAGGTGCCGTCGATTCCCGTCATCAACAACGTCGACGTCGCCGTGGTCAACGAGCCGGCCAAAATCAAGGACGCGCTCGTGCGCCAGGCAGCTGGTGCGGTGCGCTGGGTCGAATGCGTACAGGCAATGGCAGCGCAGGGCGTCACGCACGTGATCGAATGCGGCCCGGGCAAGGTCCTTGCGGGTTTGACGAGGCGCATCGACGGCAATCTCGTCGGCGCGTCGGTGTTCGATCCGGCGTCGCTCGAAGAAACGCTGAAGCTCGTGACGGCAGACTGAGCGCGCATTCGCGAACGCAATGCCGCGCTGGCGCGGCATCCCTCGACAGACGAATCAACAAGAATCAATGAGCCCTATTTGAAGGGCATCCGGACTGACAGATGGAAAAGACTCTCGACAAGCAGATCGCAATCGTGACGGGCGCATCGCGCGGCATCGGCCGTGCGATCGCGATGGAACTCGCGCGTCAGGGCGCGACGGTGATCGGCACCGCGACGAGCGAAAGCGGCGCGACGGCGATCACCGAAGCGTTCAAGGCGGCGGGCGTGAACGGCCGCGGCGCGGTGCTCGACGTCAACGACGCGGCCGCGGCCGAAGCGCTGATCGACGGCACCGTCAAGGAATTCGGCGCGCTGAACGTGCTGGTGAACAACGCCGGCATCACGCAGGATCAACTGGCGATGCGCATGAAGGACGACGACTGGGACGCCGTGGTCGACACCAACCTGAAGTCGGTGTTCCGTCTGTCGCGTGCGGTGCTGCGCCCGATGATGAAAGCGAAGGGCGGTCGGATCATCAATATCACGTCGGTGGTCGGCTCGGCCGGCAACCCGGGGCAGATCAACTACGCGGCCGCGAAGGCCGGCGTCGCGGGCATGACGCGCGCACTCGCGCGCGAGATCGGCAGCCGCGGCATCACGGTCAATTGCGTGGCACCTGGTTTCATCGATACCGACATGACGAAGGCGCTGCCCGAAGAGCAGCAGACCGCGCTGAAAACGCAGATTCCGCTCGGCCGTCTAGGCAGCCCGGAAGACATCGCGCACGCGGTCGCGTTCCTCGCGTCGCCGCAAGCGGGCTACATCACCGGCACGACGCTGCACGTGAACGGCGGCATGTATATGCAGTAACCAATTTCGGTTACTATCCGCGCCTTGATGCGTTTGCGGAAAGCACGAGGCGCATGCGTTGACAGGAACCCGATGCGCCGCTTTTTTGCCGGGTCAAACCTGATAAAATGCGCGCACCTGTATTTTTGAACTTCTTTTCCCTTGGAGGGGTAATGGACAATATCGAACAGCGCGTCAAGAAGATCGTCGCGGAACAACTGGGCGTTGCGGAAGCGGAAATCAAGAACGAAGCGTCGTTCGTGAACGATCTCGGCGCCGACTCGCTCGACACCGTTGAACTCGTGATGGCCCTCGAAGACGAATTCGGCATGGAAATTCCAGATGAAGAAGCCGAGAAGATCACCACCGTTCAGCAAGCGATCGACTACGCTCGCGCAAACGTCAAGGCCTAAGGTCATTCGCGCCTGCGTTTCTGCACGGGCCGCGCATGACGCCCTGCCGTGCCGCTTGCCGGCGCCAGCAGGGTCGACGCTATCGGGCGTGTCCATTGGCACACCATACGTCGCGCCGCTTGCCACGCAGGAGCCAGCGATGTTGACAGCGCAACTTTCCGCGCGATTGCCGACTTAAACAGCCACAGGGCACACAGGGCGATTCCTGTGGCCGCTGTGGCTTTTGCTTTTTGTCATCTATGAAAAAGGGGTTACCGTGAGCCGCCGTCGTGTTGTTGTTACAGGCCTGGGGCTGATTTCGCCTGTTGGCAATAATGTTGCCGATGGCTGGGCCAATCTGGTCGCCGGCAAGTCTGGGATTGCCAATATCACGAAGTTCGATGCGTCGAACTTCTCGACTCGTTTCGCCGGCGAGGTGAAGGGCTTCAATATCGAGGACTACATCCCCGGTAAGGAAGCGCGCCACATGGATACGTTCATCCATTACGGCGTGGCTGCGGGCATCCAGGCGATGCGGGACAGCGGCCTCGAAGTCACCGACGAGAATTCGGAGCGCATTGGCGTGGTGGTCGGTTCGGGCATCGGCGGTCTGCCGATGATCGAAATCACCCAAACCGAATTGCTCAATCGCGGCCCGCGTCGCATTTCGCCATTCTTCGTGCCGGCTTCGATCATCAACATGATCTCCGGCCACCTGTCGATCAAGTTCGGGATCAAGGGTCCGAATCTGTCGATCGTTACCGCGTGTACGACCGGTCTGCACTGCATCGGCGAGGCTTCGCGCCTGATCGAATATGGCGACGCCGACGTGATGATCGCGGGCGGCGCGGAGTCGACCGTGTCGCCGCTCGGTATCGGCGGCTTTGCGGCGGCGCGCGCGCTATCGCAACGCAATGACGATCCGGCTACCGCGAGCCGTCCGTGGGACATGGACCGCGACGGCTTCGTGCTGGGCGAAGGCGCCGGCGTAATGGTGCTCGAAGAATACGAGCACGCGAAGGCGCGGGGCGCGAAGATCTACGCGGAAATCGGCGGCTACGGCATGAGCGGCGATGCGTATCACATGACCGCGCCGCTGGAAGACGGTGACGGCGCACGCCGCTGCATGCTCGCAGCGCTGAAGAACGCGGGCATCAACGGCGATCAGGTGAGCTACCTGAACGCGCACGGCACGTCCACGCCACTCGGCGATCTGGCGGAAACGACCGGCATCAAGCGGGCGTTCGGCGACCACGCGAAGAACATGGTCGTCAACTCGACCAAGTCGATGACGGGTCACCTGCTGGGCGGCGCTGGCGGTCTGGAGTCGGTGTTCACGGTGCTCGCCGTGCATCACCAGGTGTCGCCTCCGACCATCAATATTTTCAACCAGGACCCGGCCTGTGATCTCGATTACTGCGCGAACACCGCGCGGGAAATGAAGATCGACGTCGCGCTGAAGAACTCGTTCGGGTTCGGCGGCACGAACGGCACGCTGGTGTTCAAGCGCGCCGGATCGCCTGATCTCGGGTGACGCGTCGGTTCACGACGCCGGCTTCGCCGGCGCTTTCCCCCGCACCGGCAACGTTGGGTAGGGCAGCGCAGCGGATCACGCTGCGTCGCTCTATCGCAATGCGTGCCGCGGTGGGAGCGTTCGTGCTGATTGCGACGTTAGCCGTTTATACCTGTCTCGCGCCGCGAGTGGGCGCTTGGCAGGCCGCTCCGTTGACGCTCGCCGTCGCAGCACTGCTCATGCTCTGCGCGGCGAGGCATGACGCGGCGCAGGCCATCGCGCTGCATGTCGCGATGGGCGAGATTTCCGCCTGGAACCACGCGGGTGAGTTGCTCGCGCGGGGCCGCATGGTCGGTTGCGCGCAGTGGAGCGGCCGTTTGCTGGTGCTTGAGCTCGATCCCGAGGGTGGTCGAAGGCGCTCCCTGCTGCTCGCCGCGGACGCGCTGCCGTCCACTGTTTTCCGCGAACTTTCCGTGCTGGGCCGGCGTGCGGCCGGCGCCTGACTGTAACGACTGTAACCGCTGTTACCGTAGTAACGTGCCCTCACCAGGGGGACGCTACAATGGTCCCCCGCCATGCGCCTTATAGTTAAGTTAACGGATTTATCAGGTGAGCGAAAAAGAAATTGATCAGGTGCTGGTCGAGCGCGTCCAGAAGGGCGACAAGGCCGCGTTCGAGCTTCTGGTCTCCAAATACCACCGCAAGATTCTCCGGCTGATCTCGCGTCTCGTGCGGGACCCCGCCGAAGTCGAAGACGTCGCGCAAGACGCTTTTATCAAGGCGTATCGCGCGTTGCCGCAGTTTCGCGGCGAGTCGGCGTTTTATACGTGGTTGTACCGGATTGCGGTCAATACCGCGAAGAACTACCTTGCCACCCAGGGCCGGCGCGCGCCGACCTCCACCGAAGCGGATGCTGAAGAAGCTGAAACTTTCTCCGATGCCGACCAACTAAGGGATATCAACACGCCTGAGTCGATGTTGATGAGCAAGCAGATCGCTGAGACGGTCAATGCTGCGATGGCGGTTTTACCGGAAGAATTGCGCACCGCCATTACTCTCCGAGAAATTGAGGGTTTGAGTTACGAGGAAATCGCCGAGATGATGGGTTGCCCGATTGGCACAGTCAGATCACGAATTTTCCGCGCTCGCGAAGCCATTGCGGCAAAATTGCGACCGTTGCTTGACACCCCCGAAGGCAAGCGTTGGTAGACGTTTCCGAACGTCCAGCTGGCTTGGCGGGGCAGCGGTGCAATATCTGGATTAGTGGTGTCACTACGGGGTATTTGGAAGATGGGGAGCATCATGGGGTCAGTCTCGATGCAATCGCAAGCAGGCTCGCACGGCGAGCGTCTGTCCGCTTTCGTCGACGGTGAGTTGTTCGGCGAAGAGCATCTGAATCTGGACAAGTTTCTTGCGGAGCTGGGCGGCGATGATCGCGCTGCCTGGTCGAGCTACCACCTGATCGGCGACGCGCTACGTTCCGACGATCTGGCAGTCAGCCCCGCACGGAGCAGTGCCTTTCTGAGCGGGTTTGCCGCGCGTCTTGAAAGCGAGCCGCATGTGCTGGCGCCCGCCGCCGCGTCTGCATCGGTCGCGCGCCGCCTGCTCGGGCTGCGCCGCAGAGTCGTGCCGGCTCTTGCCGTCGCTGCCGCGGCCGCTATGTTGACCTGGATCGTCGTGCCGCAGTTGCAGGGCGTGCCGGGTGGTCCGGGTGCGCAGCTCGCTTCGCTCCAATCGCACGGCGACGCGGTGCAGCGTGTCGCCATGGCCTCGGTGCCCGCGCAAGACTCCAACATTATTCGCGACGCGAGCCTCGATCAGTACCTCGAAGCTCATCAGCAATTCGCGCAACAACCGGCGATGGCAGGCTCGATGCCGGTGATTCGCGCTGCCTCAGTCTCCACGCAGGGCCAATAGTTTGATGCAGACTCCGCGGTTCAATAAAACGACTATCTGGGGGCGGTTGCCAGCATTTCTGTTCTGCGCAGCCGTGTTGTTGTCCGCTGCACCGCGGGTCTTCGCACAAGACGATCCTGCCGTCGCCCGTCGCGCGGCCGCGGAACTGCTCGATCGCATCCATCAGGCCGCCCAGCAGCAGAACTACGAGGGCGCGTTCGTCTATCAGCGCGGCAGTTTCGTGCAGACGTCGCGCATCGCACATTACTCCACGCGTACGGACGGCGAGTTCGAGCAGCTCGAAAGCCTCGACGGCAAGCCGCGCAAAATGCTGCGTCACAACGACGACATGTACACGTTCTTGCCGGAGCGGCGTATCGTGGTCTTCGAAAAACGGCAGAACAAGGACTCATTCCCTGCGCTGCTGTCGGTGAACGGCGAGCAGGTGCTGTCCGTCTACGAGCCGAAGATGCTTGGCGACGACCGCGTCGCGGGCGTCGACAGCCTCGTGATGGAGCTCGAACCGAAAGACGCGTACCGCTTCGCGTACAAGCTGTGGGCCGACAAAAAGACCGGTCTGCTGTTGCGCGCGCAGACGCTCGACCCGAGCGGTCAGGTGCTCGAGCAATTGTCGTTTTCGCAGGTCCGCATCGGCGTGCCGGTCGACAAGACGGGCATCGTCAACGGCATCCGCAATCTCACGGGCTGGACGGTAGTGCGTCCGCCACTCGAGCCGGTCGACATGGCCGCGCAGGGTTGGCAAATCACGCCGTCGGTACCGGGCTTCCATATGATCCGCCAGTTGCGTCGTCCGATGGCGTCGCGCGAGGCGGGGCAGCCTCCGATCCCGGTCGACCAGGCCGTGTTTTCCGACGGCCTCGCAGCGATTTCGGTGTTCGTCGAGCCCGTCGAGAAAAATACGCGTAAGGAAGGCACGGGCGATAGCGGCGCGACGCACGTACTGGTCAAGCGTCAGGGCGACTTCTGGATTACCCTGCTCGGTGAAGTGCCCCAAACCACATTGCAGCAGTTCGCGTCTGCCATAGAATACAAAGCTCCGAAGTAACCCTTCCGAATCCTGAAATCCCTCGGCTTGCTACGATATGACGACTTTCTCGGTGCGCAAATTCCTCGCGGCCGTAGTGGTGGCGGCGTGTTTGCCGCTTGTGCCGCATATGGCATCGGCGGCTCCCGCTGCCAACCTGCCCGACTTCACCGACCTCGTCGACAAAGTTGGCCCGGCGGTCGTCAACATTCGCACGACAACGCGCGTGTCGAACGGTAGTTCCCGCGGCGGCCTGCCGCCGGGTATGGACGACGGCGACATGTCGGAGTTCTTCCGGCGCTTCTTCGGGATTCCGTTGCCGCAGTCACCGCAATCGCCGCACGGGGGTGACAACGGGGGCGGCGGCGGCGGTAGTGGCGGCAGCCCGGATTCACCGGACAACTCGGACGCCGAACAGAACAGCGGGGTAGGCTCGGGCTTCATCCTGTCGGCGGACGGCTACGTGATGACCAACGCGCACGTCATCGACGACGCGGACACGATCTACGTGACGCTGACCGACAAGCGCGAATTCAAGGCGAAGCTGATCGGCGTCGACGACCGTACCGACGTCGCGGTCGTGAAGATCAACGCGTCGAACCTGCCGACCATCACGATCGGCGACTCGAACAAGGTGCGCGTCGGCGAATGGGTCGTCGCGATCGGTTCGCCGTTCGGTCTCGAAAACACGGTGACTGCCGGTATCGTCAGCGCGAAGGGACGCGACACCGGCGACTACCTGCCGTTCATCCAGACTGATGTGGCCGTCAATCCGGGCAATTCGGGCGGTCCGCTGATCAACATGCAGGGCGAGGTGATCGGCATCAATTCGCAGATCTATAGCCGCACCGGTGGGTTCATGGGCATTTCGTTCGCGATTCCGATCGACGAGGCGATGCGCGTGGCCGATCAACTGAAGAGTTCGGGCAAGGTGGTGCGCGGCCGCATCGCGGTGGCGATTGGTGAAGTGACGAAGGACGTCGCCGATTCGCTCGGTTTGCCGAAGGCGCAGGGCGCGCTTGTGAGCAGCGTGGAGCCGGGCGGACCCGCCGATAAGGCCGGCGTGCAGCCGGGCGACATCATCCTGAAGTTCAACGGTCATTCGGTCGACACGGCGACGGACCTGCCGCGCATGGTCGGCGATACGAAGCCGGGCACGAAGACGTCGATCACGATCTGGCGCAAGGGTCAAACGCGCGAACTGCCGGTCACGATCGCAGAAATGCAGCCGGACAAGGTCGCGAAGGCGGATCAGAAGAAGCCGCAAGCGCCGCAGCAGCGCGCGACCAACGCGCTCGGCATCGCGGTCAGCGACATTCCCGCCGATCAGCAGAAAGCGCTGAAGATTCAGAACGGCGTGCAGATCGACGCGGTCGACGGTCCGGCCGCGCGTGTCGGGCTCCAAAAGGGCGACATCATCCTGCGGATTGGCGATACGGATGTGACGAGCACGAAACAGTTCGACGAGCTGACCTCACACCTCGATTCGCAGAAGATGGTCGCGTTGCTGGTTCGTCGCGGCGACAACACGCAGTTCGTGCCGATTCGTCCGCGCAGCGCGCAGAAATGACGAAGACGGCATCGCTCACGCTCTATGGGCGCGCGTGGTGCCATCTGTGCGAGGACATGCGCGCTGCGCTCGAGCCAATGCTGGCCGAGTTCGGAGCGCAGCTGGCGGTGATCGACGTCGACAGCGATCCGTTGCTCGAAGCGCGTTACAACGAGTTGGTGCCGGTGCTGGTTTGCGATGGCGTCGAACTGTGCCACTATCATCTCGACGAAGCGGCCGTGCGGGCAGCATTGGCTGCACATGCGTCGCGTGTCGCGGCGGCATCCTGATACGCACCCGCGCGGCATCTGGTTTCGCGCGATCCATGCGCATTTTTGCCGCGGCTCACTGCGATGCGCGCGGTAATTTTCTCGCATCCTCTACGCCGTCTTGAGGCCCGCGCTTCGCAAGATGCGCCGGCCGATGGGCTTTTCGGCTAAAATAGATAAGATTTTCACCTACTTACAAGGCGTGCTCCGCTATTGTCCGGGGCGCGCCTTTTCGCTTGATCGGCACTGAATGGATCATATTCGTAACTTCTCGATCATCGCGCACATCGACCATGGCAAGTCGACGCTCGCCGATCGCATCATCCAGATTTGTGGCGGTTTGTCCGACCGCGAGATGGAAGCTCAGGTGCTCGACTCGATGGATCTCGAGCGCGAGCGCGGCATTACCATCAAGGCGCAAACCGCCGCGTTGTCGTATCGCGCGCGCGATGGGCAGCTCTACAACCTGAACATGATCGACACCCCGGGGCACGTCGACTTCTCGTACGAAGTCAGCCGCTCGCTGTCCGCGTGCGAAGGCGCGCTGCTCGTCGTCGACGCGAGCCAGGGTGTGGAGGCGCAAACCGTCGCCAATTGCTACACGGCCATCGAACTCGGCGTCGAAGTGGTGCCGGTGTTGAACAAGATCGATCTGCCGGCGGCGAACCCCGAAAACGCGATCGCCGAGATCGAGGACGTGATCGGCATCGACGCGACCGACGCGACGCATTGCAGCGCGAAAACGGGCCTCGGCGTCGAAGACGTGCTCGAAGCGCTGATCGCGAAAGTGCCGCCGCCGAAGGGCGATCCGCAAGCGCCGCTACAGGCTCTCATCATCGACTCGTGGTTCGACAACTACGTCGGCGTCGTGATGCTGGTGCGCATCGTCAACGGCACGCTGCGTCCGAAGGACAAGATCCGGCTGATGGCAACCGGCGCGCAGTATCCGGTTGAACATATCGGCGTGTTCACGCCGAAGTCGAAGGATCTCGAATCACTGTCGGCGGGGCAGGTGGGCTTCATCATCGCCGGCATCAAGGAACTCGCGGCGGCGAAGGTCGGCGACACGGTTACGCTCGTGAACCAGCAGGCGGCTGTGCCGCTGCCGGGTTTCAAGGAAGTGAAGCCGCAGGTGTTCGCAGGTCTGTATCCGATCGAAGCGAATCAGTACGACGCGCTGCGCGATTCGCTCGAAAAGCTGAAGCTGAACGACGCGTCGCTGCAGTACGAACCGGAAGTGTCGCAGGCGCTCGGTTTCGGTTTCCGCTGCGGCTTCCTCGGTTTGTTGCACATGGAAATCGTGCAGGAACGTCTCGAACGTGAGTTCGACATGGACCTGATCACGACGGCGCCGACCGTGGTCTATGAAGTCCTGCAGCGCGACGGCACGACCCTGATGGTCGAGAATCCGGCCAAGATGCCGGAGCCGTCGAAGATCGAGGAAGTGCGCGAGCCGATCGTCACCGTGAACCTGTACATGCCGCAAGACTACGTCGGCGCGGTGATCACGTTGTGTACGCAGAAGCGCGGCAACCAGATCAACATGCAGTATCACGGTCGTCAGGTTCAGCTTACGTACGAAATTCCGATGGGTGAAGTCGTGCTCGATTTCTTCGACCGTCTGAAGTCGATTTCGCGCGGTTATGCGTCGATGGATTACGAGTTCAAGGAATACCGCGCGTCGGACGTCGTGAAGGTCGACATGCTGATCAACGGCGACAAGGTCGATGCGCTGTCGGTTATCGTGCACCGTTCGCAAAGCCAGTACCGCGGCCGCGAAGTGGCGGCGAAAATGCGCGAGCTGATTCCGCGTCAGATGTACGACGTAGCGGTTCAAGCCACGATCGGTTCGAATATCATTGCGCGCGAAAACATTAAAGCGTTGCGTAAGAACGTGCTGGCAAAATGCTACGGCGGTGATATCACGCGTAAGAAGAAGCTGCTTGAAAAGCAGAAGGCAGGCAAGAAGCGAATGAAGCAGGTGGGCTCGGTTGAAATCCCGCAAGAGGCTTTCCTCGCTATTCTGCGTGTCGAAGACAAATAAGTTGAATAACGGAACCCTATGAATTTTGCGCTGATTCTTTTTGTGCTCGTCGTTTTGACGGGTGTCGCATGGGTCGCGGACAAACTGGTTTTCCTGCCGAAACGGCGCCGCGAGGCGGAAGCCGCAGTCGCCGAATTCGATCGTCAGCAGGCACGCATCGGCGAGCGTTTCGCCGATGAAAACGCCGCGCAAACGCGCGCGCGTCTGCGCGACGACAAGCTGCGTCAGCCGTGGTGGCTCGAATATACGGCGAGCTTTTTTCCGGTCATTCTGGTGGTGTTCGCCGTGCGCTCGTTCGTGATCGAGCCGTTCAAGATCCCATCGGGCTCCATGGTGCCGACGCTGCTGGTGGGCGACTTCATCCTCGTCAATAAATTCGAATATGGTCTACGTTTGCCGATTACCAACACGAGGATCACGCAGGGCAGTCCGGTCCATCGCGGCGACGTGGTGGTGTTCCGTTATCCTAAAGACGAATCGGTCGACTACATCAAGCGCGTCATTGGTCTGCCCGGCGACGTGATCGAGTATCAGGACAAGAAACTCACGATCAACGGCAAGCCGGTGCCTGAAACGCCGTTGCCCGATTATCTCGACGAAGAGCGTCTCGGTTATGCGAAGCAGTTCCAGGAAGATATCGACGGCCGCAAGAACGCGATTCTGAATAATCCGGCGGTGCCGCCGTTCATCGTCGGTGCGGAAGATTATCCGTATCGCGACAACTGCCAGTACAACGCGCGTGGCGTGATCTGCAAAGTGCCGCCGGGCAATTTGTTCATGATGGGCGATAACCGCGACAACAGCGCGGATAGCCGGTACTGGGGTTTTGCGCCTGAACGCAATATCGTCGGCCGCGCATTTTTCATCTGGATGAACTTCAGCGATCTGCGGCGCATCGGCCCTTTCCAGTGAGTCGCGTGCATCGATCGCTTCATGAGCGCTTCTCACACGCCGCGCGAATAACCGGCGCCCGGTTATCTTAGTCGCGGCGTGTTGTCATGCTACTTTAAGAACTCGCGGTAACGTCGGTTCACCACGCTTTTTCCGCTGGCGCCCCGTGTTTCCGCCGGGTCAGGCGCCCGCGTTATACTCTGCCCATGCCCCTATCTCCGTTGGAAAGCCGTTTGCGCTACGAATTTCGCAATGCGGAATTGCTGCGCCAGGCTCTAACACACCGCAGTCATAGCTCCACGCATAACGAACGGCTCGAATTTCTCGGCGACTCCGTTCTGAATTGCGCGGTGGCTGCGCTTTTGTTCCAACGTTTCGGCAAACTCGACGAAGGCGACCTGTCTCGCGTGCGCGCCAATCTGGTCAAACAGCAGTCCCTCTACGAGATTGCTCAGGCACTCAATATTTCGGAGGGCCTGCGCCTCGGCGAGGGCGAGTTGCGCAGCGGCGGCTTCCGCCGCCCGTCGATCCTCGCGGATACGCTCGAGGCGGTGCTCGGTGCGATATTTCTGGACGGCGGATTCGAGGCTGCGCAGACGGTCATCAAGCGCCTTTACGTACCGATTCTCGACCATATCGACCCGCGCACGCTTGGCAAGGACGCGAAGACGCTGCTGCAGGAGTATCTGCAAGGCCACAAGATCGCGTTGCCTACTTATACGGTCGTCGCCACGCATGGCGCGGCGCACAATCAGCAGTTCGAAGTGGAATGTACGGTGCCGAAGCTGGACGTCAAGGTGTCTGGCTCCGGCGCGAGCCGTCGCGCGGCGGAGCAGGCGGCCGCAAAGAAGGCGCTCGACGAAGTGATGGCCGCGGCGCCTGCCGTGGTCGCGAAGCCGAAGCGCTCGAAGGGCGCGCGTGCCGCGAAAAATGCCGAGCAGGAAATCGTGCCGGGCGTGACCGGCGTACAGGCCGCACTGGATTTGCGCACACCGGATCGCAAGAGCGCGCGCGGTGAAGGGCGCGCGCCTGTCGCGCTGGAAGCGCACGCCGACAAACCTTTCTTGGAAAAATCAGCCGCTGAAAGACCGGCGACCGAGCGTGCCGCGCTGGGTGCCGCCGGTGCGCCGTTGGCTGTAATTCGTGCCGCGCATGTGGAGTACAGCGGACAGGACAAGCCGGAGCGCGCCGAAAGGTCCGAAAAGACGGAGAGGGCCGACAAGGTTTCGATCCACGCGGGCGAGAAACCTGTCGACAAGCCGGCCGAAAAACCCGCAGCGGACAAAACCCCCGACCTCAAAGCCGACACGCCGTCACACGCTCGCAGCGCAGACCGTCAGCGCAGCCGCGAAGCCGCGCCGGGGACTGCTGCGTCGAGCGTGAGCGCCGCGCCCGCGTCGGTTGTCTCGGTGCCCCCGGCCCCTGCCGAACACGAACCCGGCGTCGCCGACGCGGTGCAAACGCGCGTCGCCGATGCGGGCCATTGATTGCCATCGGCGTGCGCGTCGCGCGCGCCGAACTGAACCTGCCGTAGTCCGAATATGAACGCTCCCACTCCCACTGGTTTTCGCTGCGGCATGGTCGCGATCGTCGGCCGCCCGAATGTCGGCAAGTCCACGCTGATGAACGCGCTGGTCGGCCAGAAAGTCAGCATCACGTCGCGCAAGGCGCAGACCACGCGCCATCGCATTACCGGCATCAATACGCTCGAAGACGCCCAGTACATCTTCGTCGACACGCCCGGTTTTCAGACCAAACACAGCGGCGCCCTGAACCGCTCGCTGAACCGCGCCGTTACGTCGACGCTGACCTCGGTCGACGCGATCCTGTTCGTCATCGAAGCAGGCCGCTTCGGCCCTGACGACCAGAAGGTACTCGATCTGATCCCGGCGAAGGTTCCGACGCTGCTGATCGCGAACAAGCTCGATCGCGTGTCGGATAAAGACTCGCTGTTCCCGTTCATGCAGCAGATGAGCACGCTGCGCGAGTTCAACGAGATCGTGCCGCTGTCGGCGAAAAATTCCGACGACATCAAACGTCTGATGGCCACCGTCAAGCCGTTCCTGCCGGAAGGCGAGCCGATCTACGGCGAGGACGACCTGACCGATCGCAGCGAGCGCTTTCTTGCCGCCGAAATCCTGCGCGAGAAAGTCTTCCGCTGGACCGGCGACGAGCTGCCGTACACGAGCACCGTGCTGATCGAGAAGTTCGAAACCGAAGGGCGGCTGCGCCGTATCTTCGCGACGATCCTCGTCGATCGCGACATGCACAAGGCGATGATCATCGGCCAGAAGGGCGCGAAGCTGAAGCAGATCAGCACCGAGGCTCGCCTCGACATGGCAAAGCTGTTCGACGGGCCGGTGTACCTCGAAACCTTCGTCAAGGTGAAGAGCGGCTGGGCCGACAATGAAGCCGGGCTTCGTGCGTATGGGTACGAATGACGCGTGGATGACGCTCAATTCAGACGAGGCTTCGGATCAGCCGGAGCACGAACCGTCTCGGCTCGCGCGTAGCGCGAGGAAATCGTCGGCCGACGCAAAAAGCCCCAAAAGCGCGAAAAGCGCGCCCGCCGACGATGGCGAGCCACGCAAAACGCCGGCGCGCCGCGCGCCGCGCACCTCCACATCCGAATATCGGATCACCGAGCAGCCCGCGTTCGTGCTGCATAGCTATCCGTATCGCGAGACCAGCCTGATCATCGACGTGCTGTCGCGCGATCACGGCCGTCTCGCGCTGGTCGCAAAGGGCGCGAAGCGCCCGCACTCCGCGCTGCGCGGCGTGCTGCAAACGTTCCAGCCGCTGTCGCTCGCGTGGTCGGGCAAGTCCGAAATGCGCACGCTGACCGGCGCCGAATGGGTCGGCGGCATGCTGCCGCTGACCGGCGACGCGCTGCTGTGCGGTTTCTACGTCAACGAACTGCTGGTGCGCTTCTGCGCGCGCGAAGACCCGCATCCTCAGTTGTTCCATCACTACGTCGTCACGCTGACGCGGCTCGCGCACGATGAGCCGCCGGTGCAGGTGCTGCGCTCGTTCGAACGCGTGCTGCTACGCGAGACCGGTTATGCGATGGCGCTCGACCGCACGGTCGCACGCAAAGCGGTGCTCGCCGACGGCCGCTACGTGTTCGATCCCGAGCGCGGGGTACGCGAGGCATCGGACGAATGGCCCGCGCGGTGGCCGGTAGTGACGGGACAAACCTTGCTCGATATGGAAAAGGACGATTACCATCGAGCGCAGACCGTCGCGCAAAGCAAAACGCTGATGCGCTTCCTGCTCAACACCTATCTCGGCGGCGCGCCGCTTGCTACCCGCCAGATCCTGATCGACCTGCAGAACCTATGAGCTTCTTCCTGACTTCGCCGACCGCGATCGACCTCGGCGTGAACATCGACCATGTCGCCACGCTGCGCAACGCGCGTGGCACGTCCTATCCCGATCCGATCCGCGCCGCGCTGATGGCCGAAGAAGCCGGCGCCGACGCGATCACGCTGCATCTACGCGAAGACCGCCGGCATATCGTCGACGCCGACGTACACAAGCTGCGTCCGCTGCTGAAAACGCGCATGAATCTCGAATGCGCGGTCACGCCGGAAATGCTCGACATCGCGTGCGCAGTGCAACCGCACGACGTCTGCCTCGTGCCGGAAAAGCGCGAGGAGCTGACGACCGAAGGCGGTCTCGACGTCGCCGGACAGTTCGAGGCGGTGCGCGCCGCATGCAAGCAACTGGCGGACGCGAACTCGCGCGTGTCGCTCTTCATCGACCCCGAGGAGACGCAGATTCGCGCCGCGCACGAAGCCGGCGCGCCGGTGATCGAGCTGCACACAGGCCGTTACGCGGAAGCTCATGATCCCGCGGAACAGCAGCGCGAATACGAGCGCATCGTGCGAGCAGTCGAATTCGGCGCGACGCTCGGCCTCAAAGTGAACGCGGGCCACGGCCTGCACTACACGAACGTGCAGCAGATCGCGGCGATCGACGGCATCGTCGAACTCAACATCGGCCATGCGATCGTCGCGCATGCGATCTTCGCGGGCTGGGACAACGCGGTGCGCGAGATGAAGGCGATCATGGTCGCCGCGCGTCTCGGCGCGCGCGCGTAACGCAACCTGGCGACGGACGCACGCATGGCAATCTACGGAATCGGCACCGACATCGTTCAGGTCAGCCGCGTAGCAGCGGTGATGACTCGCACCAATGGCCGTTTCGCGGAGAAGGTGCTCGGTCCCGACGAACTACGCGTGTACCACGCGCGCCACGCCCGTTCGGCGGCGCGCGGTCTCGCGTTTCTCGCGACGCGCTTCTCGGCGAAAGAGGCGTTCTCGAAGGCAATCGGCCTCGGCATGCACTGGCCGATGAGCTGGCGCGCGCTGCAAACGCTGAACCGGCCGAGCGGCGAGCCGATGGTGGTCGCCTCTGGCGAGCTGGCCGACTGGCTCGACGCGCGCGGCATCACGGCGCGCGTGACGATCAGCGACGAGCGCGACTACGCGGTGTCGTTCGTGATCGCGGAGACGCAGCGGCCGGGCGATACGGAAGGTTCGTTGGCGGCGTCGGCGTCGCGGGCTTCGTCCGCCCGTTCCGCCACAGAATGAAAAGGTTGAGCGCGGCCACTGGCGGTCGCGTTTGTGTTGTCTCACAGTTTTCCCGCGGAATTCGATGAAAACCACACCCGGACCGGTGATGCTCGACGTGGTCGGCAAAACGTTGAACCGCGATGACAAAAGGCGTCTCGCTCACCCGATGACCGGCGGCGTGATCCTGTTCGCGCGCCACTACGAGAGCCGCGCGCAACTGGTCGGGCTGACCGATGCCATCCGCGCGATTCGCCCGGATCTGCTGATCGCCGTCGATCACGAAGGCGGCCGCGTGCAGCGCTTTCGCACCGACGGCTTCACGGTGCTGCCGTCGATGGGTAAGCTCGGCGCGCTGTGGGACCAGGACGTGCTGCACGCGACCAAGGTGACGACCGCGGTCGGCTATATCCTCGCCGCGGAACTGCGCGCGTGCGGTATCGACATGAGCTTCACGCCGGTGCTCGACCTCGACTATGGACACTCGCAGGTGATCGGCGATCGCGCGTTCCATCGCGATGCGCGCGTGGTCGCGCTGCTCGCGAAGAGTTTGAACCACGGCCTCGCGCTCGCCGGCATGAGCAATTGCGGCAAGCATTTTCCAGGGCACGGATTCGCGCAGGCAGATTCGCACGTCGCGATGCCCGTCGACGAACGCCCGATCGACGAAATCCTCGGCAACGACGTCGCGCCGTACGACTGGCTCGGTCTGTCGCTTGGCGCGGTGTTGCCCGCGCACGTCGTCTATCCGCGGGTCGATGCGAAGCCGGCCGGCTTCTCGCGCATCTGGTTGCAGGACATCCTGCGCGGCAAGCTTGGCTTCGAAGGCGCGATCTTCAGCGACGATCTGTCGATGGAAGCCGCGCGCCAGGGCGGCACGCTGACCGAAGGTGCGCAAGCGGCCCTGGAGGCCGGCTGCGACATGGTGCTGATCTGCAACCAGCCGGACGAAGCGGAGAAGGTGCTCGACACGCTGCGCGTCACGCCGGCGAGGGAATCGCAGCGGCGGCTGAAGCGCATGCGGCCGCGCGGTAAAGCGCTCACGTGGAGCAAGCTGATGGCCGAGCCACGGTACGCCGAAGCGCAGAGGCTGCTGCGCAGTACGTTTGCATAAACGGAAATGGCGCCTTGAAGCAATTCAAGGCGCCATTTTTTATCAGCTTCGAACGGTGCGAGCCGCCGTCAAGCTTTGCTTGACAACCGCAGCACGCGCGATCCGATCGCTCAGTTCAAGCGCATGCGCTGCAACTTGTTGTACAGCGTCTTCGGGCTGATTCCCAGCAACGACGCCGCTCGATGTCGCGTGCCGCCGACCGCGTCGAGCGTCGCGCGGATCAGCATTTCTTCGACGTCCGCGAGGGGCGTACCGACGGTCACCTGCACGCGACTGCCGTTCAGATCGCGGCCGTTCGCCGTGCTGGCTTCGTCGGCGCGCAACGACTCGATCACGTCGCCCGATGCCTGATAAGCGCGCCGCACGCGCTCCTGCAGTTCGCGCACGTTGCCTGGCCATTCGTACGCGAGGCATTCGCGCAGGAAATTCGGCGCCGCCTGCTTCGCGACCTCGGCCGTACCGCGCGCGGTCGCTTCCACATTCAGTTCGTCGACGGCTGCCTGCGCGATCAGCAGCGGATCTTCACCACGCTCGCGCAGCGGTGGCAGCATGACCGCGGCGGCTTCGAGGCGCAGCGAGAGGTCCTGATGCAGCGAGCCGTCCGCGACCGCCGCGCGCGGCGACTTCCGCGTCGACGCGATGAGCCGGAAGTCGGTCACGATCTGGCTGGTACCGCCCACGCGCATGAAGGTCTGCGAATCGAGCGCGCGCAACAGCGCTTCCTGCTGCGTGCGCGGCAGCTCGGTGATTTCGTTGATGAACAACGTGCCGCCGCTCGCCTGTTCGAAGAGGCCCGGCTCGCGCTGCTCGGCGCCGCCGAACGCTCCGCGTTCGTGACCGAGCAGCATGCTGTCGAGCGAGCGATTGAGCCCGCCCGCGGTCGCGCCGCGGCAATCGAACGTGACGAACGGGCCTTTGCGGCGGCGGCTCATGTCGTGCAGCGTGCGCGCGGCGATCTGCTTGCCGGTGCCAGCCTCGCCGGAGATCAGCACCGCGGCTTCTGTCGGCGCGAGACGCTCGATCGTGTCGTACACGTGCTGAATGGCGCCGCTGCGACCGAGCATCGAGCCGAAGCGTCCAAGCTGACGCAGCGCCGCGCGCAGCGCCTGGACCTCCTCGGTCAGCTCATAAGGCCGCGGAATGCGCGCGAGCAGGCTGCGCAGGCGCGGAATGTTGACCGGCTTCAGCAGATAGTCCCAGATACCGTGCCGCAAGCCCTCGATCGCACTCTCGACGGTCGCATTGCCGGTCATCACGATCACCGGAAGCGCGCCGCCCGGCGGATGCGCGGGCAGATGCTGCAACAGATCGAGGCCGCTGCCGTCCGGCAGATTCAGGTCGACGAGCACGACGTCGGGGATGAAGCGCGTCAATGCGCCGCGGGCCTCGGCGAGCGTGGTCGCGGTGTCGACTGAAAAGCCGTCGGCGGCGAGGATTGCCGACAGACCGGACAGGCTGTTGGGATCGTCTTCAACAATCAGGGCGTGTGGCATGGCGAGCGCAATTTTATGAATGGGTTGAATGCCCGGTGCGCCGCCAACGCTGATGGCGCGCACTCCGGGCTCTGAGGGCTCGATGACAGGGCTAAACCAACGGTCCTTGGGCGGTGAAAAAACGACAGCCGCCGGCACTGCGCCTTGAGTCGCGCGGGCCGGCGCCTGTAGTTCCTTCACTGGTCCTGTCAGAAATCCCGGTTGCTATCGAAAAACCGGCGCACTTCGAGTTCCGCCTGTTCACGGGTTTTGCCATAGCGTTCCTGAATCAGACCAGCGAGCTTGTCGGCCCGGCCTTCGGCCTTGGTCAACTCGTCGTCCGTCAGTTCGCCCCATGCGGTCTTCGCCTTGCCGATCATCTGTCTCCATTTACCTTCAGCGATGTCGTTGTTCATGGTGCCTCCCCAAGAGTGGAAAATGAGCGTACTCGCGTAACTCTCTCCACCTAGCAGAGATCGTGCCAAAGGGTGTGGATGAAATCGATCGAGGCCTTGCCGCGCGCCCAACGCGAAATCCGGATGTCGCGATGGTAATTTTGAGAAATTTGCCGGTAAAGTTTTCCTAAACCATACACGGCGCGGCAGAAAAGAAAAAGCGCCCAAAAAATTGAGCGCTTTTTGTGCAGGCCGGCAGGGCGCCGGCGCTGGCGGGGTGACGCAGGCGGGCGCTTAGGCGCGGCTGCGGTATTCGTGCGTACGCGTGTCGATTTCGATCTTGTCGCCGATGTTGCAGAAGAGCGGCACTTGCAGTTCGAAGCCGGTGTTCAGCTTGGCGTTCTTCAGCACCTTGCCCGACGACGTATCGCCCTTGACGGCCGGTTCCGTGTAGATGATTTCGCGAACCAGCGTGGTCGGCAGTTCGACCGAGATCGCCTTCTCGTTGTAGAACACGACTTCGCAAGCCATGCCGTCTTCGAGGTAGTGCATCGCGTCGCCCATCATTTCGGCTTCGACTTCGTACTGGTTGTAGTCGGCGTCCATGAACACGTACATCGGGTCGGCGAAGTACGAGTACGTCACTTCCTTGCGCTCGAGCACGACGACGTCGAACTTGTCGTCCGCCTTGTACACGGTTTCCATGCCTGCGCCGGTCAGCAGGTTCTTGAACTTCATCTTGACGACGGCGGAGTTACGGCCCGATTTGTTGTATTCGGCCTTTTGCACGACCATTGCGTCTGCGCCGATCATCACGACGTTGCCGGTGCGGAGTTCCTGTGCGGTCTTCATAAAACTGTCCTGTACGAGATAAATAGCTTAACTGTTGCTCAACGGCATACGGCGCAAGCGGCTTCGGCGTTTCGCCCACCGCCTGCCGCGCGCCGCGTGAAGCGGCCGCGCAGCCCGGATGCGTGAAACGGGATCGGCTCGCGGTGAAAACCCGGGGGCGTGATGCCTCGGCGTTCCACCTGTCCGTTACCTGATTTTTACCCTGTTCGGGCGTGTACACGAGTGGCGCCGATCTGCAACACGCCCAAACATACGTCCCTTTTTTGACATTCGCGTGCCCGACCGGAAGATTGGGACGCGTGCTGTGTTTTTCGAGGGGACCGGTCAGACAGGCTGACCATGGGGTAGTTGTCTAATCGGGCCGCGCTTGCGTCGTCGGCCGTTGGATAACCGCTTATTTTAACTGAGTTTTTGCGAACGAGGTCAGATTTCCGGCGAGATCGCCGACTTGCGCGAGTTCGACCGCCCAGCCAGCGGCGCGCCGTTTCAGGGCCGGATAGTGGCGCTGGAATTCCGCCCAGTCCGGCTGACCAGCGCCGTTCCACGCGTGCCAGAAGCGCTCGAGCGCGGCGCGCGCGTCAGCTGGGAGCGTGCGGGTGTAGTGCGCAAGTGCGGCGTCGAGCTTTGGCAGATGGGCGTCGTCGGCCTGCGGGTAGATGTGCCAGACGAACGGCTTGGCGGCCCACTGCGCGCGCACGAACGAGTCCTCGCCGCGTACGAAATTGACGTCGCTCGCCCATAGCAGTGCGTCGTAGCCAGGCTGTTCGGTGAACGCGAGCGCATGCGCGCTGAGGTTGCCGAGCGTCGCATGGGTGCCCGCTGCAAACGACGGTAGGCCGAAAAAGCGCGCCAGCGCGCCGGAAATGCGTCCTTCGGGCACCAGCAGCACGATCGGGCTTGCGTTGTCGCGCCATTGTTCGAGCAGGCTGTCGACGGCCGGGTTTTCGTAGGCGAACAGCGACACGACCGTCGCGTCGGCGGGCGGCGGCGCGTGGCCCGTGACGTTGCGCCACCAGTCGGTGCGCGCGGCGGGCGATGCTTCGAACGCGGCGCGCGCCGCGTCGAGATCGCGCTCCTTCAGGACGCCACCGGTGCCGGGGCCGAGTCCGGGGAAAAAGAAGGTCTTGCTGAGTGCGTAGCGCGGATGCGGCGACGGCCGCAGATGAAAATCGGCGATCCAGTCCTCGGCGCTCAGATATTCGAGGTTGAACCACAGCGGCACGCACGCTCGCTCTGCCATCGCCGCGATATAGACGGGCGGCAGTTCGCAGGCGAACGCCTCGATCACGACGTCGGCGACTTCGAGCGTATCGCCAACATGGGACGGCTCGTGCCAATGCTCGACGACGATGCCGTCGAGCGTCTGCCGCGCACGCTCCAGCTCGAGCGACGGGCACAGCCTCCTGAACGCATGCAGATCGTCGACGAACACGCGCACCTGCCAGCCGTGCTCGCGCGCGAGTTGGCGCGCAAGGCGCCAGCACACGCCGATGTCGCCGAAGTTGTCGATCACCGCGCAGAAGATATCGCAGGCGATCGGGTTGGCAGGGGCGGCGGGTGATCCGGAATCGGGCGCGACGGAGGACATGGCGGCTCGGCTGGCTCGGTGACTCCGGCGGACGGAGCGGGTTCGAACGAACGCGGAATGTTCTAAACTGGCGATTCTAAAGCCTCGCTCGCGATCGCGCGCGCCCTTTGTCCGCCATGCGGGCCGCATCGGCGACACGCGACATGACCCCCGGCGCACGATGCCGGGCCCCCGGCGGCGCAATCGGTGCAATCGGTGCAAGCGGCGAGGCAGCGCGAGACAGTCCCACCCCAATCGATCCCGCATGACCGAACCCGAAGCCAGCGACGCCCCCGACACCTTCGAGCCGAAAACAGTGCTCGCCCAACTGCCGCATCTGCCCGGCGTCTACCGCTATTACGACACGAGTGGCGCGGTGCTCTACGTCGGCAAGGCGCGCGATCTGAAGAAGCGCGTATCGAGCTACTTCACGAAGACGCAGCTGTCGCCGCGTATCGCGATGATGGTCACGCGCATCGCGCGCATCGAGACCACGGTCACGCGTTCCGAGGCCGAGGCGCTGCTGCTCGAAAACAACCTGATCAAGGCGCTCACGCCGCGTTACAACATCCTGTTTCGCGACGACAAGTCGTATCCCTATCTGAAGCTGACCGGCCACAAGTTTCCGCGCATGGCCTATTACCGCGGCTCGGTCGATCGCAAGAACCAGTACTTCGGCCCGTTCCCGAGCGCGTGGGCGGTGCGCGAGAGCATTCAGATCCTGCAGCGCGTGTTCCAGCTGCGCACCTGCGAAGACTCGGTGTTCAACAACCGCACGCGGCCGTGTCTGCTGCATCAGATCGGCCGTTGCACGGCGCCGTGCGTCGCGAACATCAGCGAGGAGGATTACGCGCGCGACGTCGCCAACGCGTCGCGCTTTCTGCTCGGCCGTCAGGGCGAGGTGATGAAGGAGCTCGAGCAGAAGATGCATGCGTTCGCGAGCGAGCTGAAGTTCGAGCAGGCCGCGGCGGTGCGCAACCAGATGAGTTCGCTGTCGACGGTGCTGCATCAGCAGGCAATCGAAGTCGGCAGCGACAGCGACGTCGACATTCTCGCGGTAGTCGCGCTGGGCGGCCGCGTGTGCGTGAATCTCGCGATGGTGCGCGGCGGACGACATCTCGGCGACAAGGCGTACTTTCCCACGCACGTGGAGAGCGCGTTGACGGCGGAGGAAGGCGGGCTCGAAGAAGACGGCGATCAGGACGATGCATCGGCGGATGCGCGAGCGGTCGCGCCAGCGGCCGCGGCGGCGAGCGCCCCGGCCGATGCGCTCGCGATCGCTCAGGACATGCCGTCGGAAGACGAGGACGTCGATGGTAGTGAAGAAGACGCGATCGACGAGGCTGCCGAAGCGACCCCGGACGCCGTCAGCGACGAAGGCGCGGACGAAGGCACCGACGGGAACGCAGGGTCCGGCCCCGCGGCGAAGCGCCGCAACGGCCGCGCGCCAGGCGGCATCGAATCCGAAGTGCTCGAAGCGTTCATCGCGCAGCATTACCTCGGCAATCGCGTGCCGCCGGTGCTGGTGGTCAGCCACGCGCCGGCGCGCGAACTCGTCGACGTGCTGATCGAGCAGGCGGGCCACAAGGTGACCGTACTGCGTCAACCGCAAGGACAGCGGCGCGCGTGGCTCGCGATGGCCGAGCAGAACGCGCGGCTCGCGCTCGCGCGCCTGCTCTCCGAGCAGGGCTCGCAGCAGGCGCGCACGCGCGCGTTGACCGACACGCTCGGCATGGAGTGCGACGACCTCGCGCATCTGCGCATCGAATGCTTCGACATCAGTCACACGATGGGCGAGGCGACGCAGGCGTCCTGCGTCGTCTATCACCACCACAAGATGCAGTCGTCCGAGTATCGCCGCTACAACATCACCGGCATCACGCCCGGTGACGATTACGCGGCGATGCGCCAGGTGCTCACGCGCCGCTACGAAAAGATGGTCGCGCAGGCCGCCGCGAATGCGAGCGACGAAGCCGCCGAATCGCAAAGTGACGCGGCCGCCGATCCCGCGCTCGCCGCCGATGCCGCCGAGCCGGCCGCGGCCGGCGGCGTGCTGCCGACCATCGTGCTGATCGACGGCGGCAAGGGGCAGGTGGAGATCGCGCGGCAGGTGTTCACGGAGTTGGGGCTCGATACTGGCATGCTCGTCGGCGTCGCAAAGGGCGAGGGGCGCAAGGTCGGTCTCGAGACGCTGATTTTCGCGGACGGCCGCACGCCGCTCGAACTCGGCAAGGAAAGCGCCGCGCTGATGCTGGTCGCGCAGATCCGCGACGAAGCGCATCGTTTCGCGATCACTGGCATGCGCGCCAAACGCGGCAAGACGCGCCAGACCTCGCGGCTCGAAGAACTCGAAGGCGTAGGGGCGAAGCGGCGTCAGCGCCTGCTGGCGCGCTTTGGCGGCTTGCGCGGCGTGGTGGCCGCGAGTGTAGAGGATCTCGCGAGCGTCGAAGGCATTTCGCAGGCGCTCGCCGAGCAGATCTACCGGCAACTGCATTGAATTGGCGGGCCACGCGGGGCTGTGATCGGAACGACGGTTCGTCGGACCCGCGGCGTCGCGCTGCGGATGCGCTGGCTGCGAACCACGCGCCGGGGGCGGCTCGCTTGCCGCCCCCGCGCGGCCATGCCTGGGCGCGCTTGCTTGTGGCAGGCCCTGTGACACGGCACAATTGCAACTCACTCGTCAGACGCTGCGCCTGCCCCATGCCGTTTAATTTCCCGATATTCCTGACCTGGCTGCGGATCGTGCTGATTCCGCTCGTCGTCGGTGTGTTCTATTTGCCCGACATGATGATGAGCCCCGCGCACCGCAATCTCGCGGCCGCGACGATCTTCATCCTGGCGGCACTCACCGACTGGTTCGACGGCTTTCTGGCCCGCAAATGGAATCAGACCTCGGCATTCGGCGCGTTTCTCGATCCGGTCGCCGACAAGCTGATGGTGACCGCGGCGCTGCTCGTGCTCGTGCAACTCACGCGGATCGATTCCGCGATCGCGCTCGTGATCGTCGGACGTGAAATCGCGATCTCGGCCCTGCGCGAATGGATGGCGCAGATCGGTGCGTCGAAGAGCGTCGCGGTGAACTCGCTCGGCAAGTTCAAGACCGCTTGCCAGATGGTCGCGATTCCGATGCTGCTGTTCTATGGCCCGCTGCCGCTCGGTGGCGGCGTGACGGTCGACACGCGCGTGTGGGGCCTGTGGCTGATCTATCTGGCTGCGTTCCTGACGATCTGGTCGATGCTGTACTACATGAAGCTCGCGTGGCCGCAGATTCGCGAGCGCGGCGGCATTGCGTGACGGTGTGAATAGAAGAGCGCGGGGGCGCAAAAGTGTGTTCGAACCCCGCACTACTACGAGAGAAATATTTTCTTTAACACAGACGGGCAAAGGGGTTGACACGTTTCAGTCGATTCTCCATAATTTCGTTTCTCCGATGCACGCAACGCGAAACACCGGAGACGCAGTCAAGCAGTAGCAGTAAATGCAGCACAACGCGGGAATAGCTCAGTTGGTAGAGCGCAACCTTGCCAAGGTTGAGGTCGCGAGTTCGAGCCTCGTTTCCCGCTCCAGTATTCGAAGCATCGCGTTGTTTGGCGAAGTAAAAAAGGCAGCGCGGTGAAGCAGTTCAATGCGGGAGTAGCTCAGTTGGTAGAGCGCAACCTTGCCAAGGTTGAGGTCGCGAGTTCGAGCCTCGTCTCCCGCTCCATACATCAGGGGAAGCAGCGCTTCCCTTTTTGTTTGGAAGGCCGCTCGTTCTGAACTTCCAGAGCTTCGGTTCTTCTGGTTATCACCAGATAAATCTGCGAACCCGTGTCCAGGTTCCAGTCCGCTTGTGGCGCGATAGCAAAGCGGTTATGCAGCGGCCTGCAAAGCCGTTTAGGCCGGTTCGACTCCGGCTCGCGCCTCCAGTCTTTGATGTAAAGCGAAAGCCCCGACTTGTCGGGGCTTTTCTTTTTCTGTTCCTCTCTTCGCCAGCCTTGTCGATCGTCGTCATCAAGGTGAGCGGAGCGGTCGATCCGACTGCGTGCCGCAGACGTTCCTCCGAATCGATCAGAAATCGAGCGCGGATTTGATTGACTGCACGGCAGCGGTGTTCAGGAAGCAGTAGTGCTCTTGCGGCGTACCGCCTCCGAGCGGTGTGCTATCTGCATCGTCGTGCCGCTCCTGATCATGTAACTCGCGTAGATGCGGCCGTTGTTCTGGTAATACACGCGATAGTCGGTCGTGCTACCCCCGAGCACGCTGTTGGCCAACCATGCGCGAACGCCCTGCAACGCGACGATCTGGCCATCGCGGATAGCTGATAGGTCTTGTCATCCGTCGTGCAGGAGTAGGGAAAGAAACTTTCCAGCGTCGATACCGTTGCCGAGCAACGCGCTATTCGTGAAGAGTTCGGACGGCGTCGCGGATATCAGACCGCTCAGCGAAACGACGGTGTAGCTGGTGCCGAGCAAGGTGCGGATCACGGTACTACCGTCCGCCGCCAGATAGTCTTCCTGCACGTTGGGTCCCACGTAGCTGACCCGCGCCTGCGCGGGAACTGCGCCGACATACACAGCGCCATTGACGATCTGGCGTCCATTGGTCAACGTGGGGAGCTTGAGCGCCGACGAGAGCGCGGCCGTCCCGGCAATCAGCGACTGAGTGCCCGTGGAGGGGCTTTGAGCGATGCTGGAGTCGATGGTGAAAAACGTGCTACTCGAGCTGACCGATAGCGCGCCCGCCGAATTCGCGCTGAGCGAAAGGCTGCCATCGACATAATGCAGTCCACCGTTAGACGTGAGTGCAAAGCTCTCATAGTTCTTCTGCGCATCGTTCAAACTCGAGGTGCTGGCCGTCGTTCGTCCAGCAATTCGGGAAGTGCTCACCGGCTTTAATGAGATGGTCAGCCTGACCGAAACAGCCCGATCGGCTTACGCTGATCGGGCTGTTTCCTTATGGGAGATCGTCATGGACACCATCTCGTTGATTGGAATCGATCTTGGCAAGCATTGCTTTCACCTGCACGCACAGTCCGCATCGGGCCACATGGTGTTGCGCAAGAAGCTGACGCGCAACCAGATGTTCACACTGCTTGCCCGTGTTCCGAGCTGCACGGTGGTCATGGAAGCCTGTGCCGGCGCTCACTGGGTCGCCCGTCGCCTCCAGGAACTTGGGCACCACCCGAAGCTGATATCCCCGCAGTTCGTCAAACCTTTCGTGCAAGGCAACAAGAATGACTTCGCCGACGCGCAAGCGATCTGCGAGGCCGCGTCACGTCCCAGCATGCGGTTCGTCAGTCCGCGCAATGAGGTGCAGCAGACGATCTCAGCGCTGCATCGGGTACGCGAAGCGCTGGTGCGCGACCCCCCCGCGTCACAATGGTTGTCGCCTGGATAAAATTGGAATCTGGGGGCGATAAAGAGAGAACAAGTTGGCGCGTTACGGAAAGACATTCAAGGACAGAGCGGTGGCGCGGTTGCTGCCGCCGGAG
>NZ_VZQN01000022.1:0-131601 GCF_014397645.1 Paraburkholderia sp. 31.1 | reverse complement strand
GTTGGTCCCGATCGACGCGCAACTGGAAATTGAAGGATGAAGTCTGGCTCAATCCGGAGCGCATGCAACCGGAAGAACTAAAGCAGTGCGCATGAGGTGACGCGACAAGTACGTTGACAACCGCCGTTTGGTAGACACCGAACCATCTCATCCTCGGTCCGACGCGCCCAATCCTCGGCATCGCGTTTGGTGCGGAAAGTTGTAGCTGTAGTCGGCCACCCGATTTTGCGAATTACAGTCTTCCAAGTCCCTAAAGGTGTTTTGACCATCGTCGCCAATGAGTCCTATTCGCAGCCTTTGGCCAACGGGGACAACGGGCGTGTCGACGACTCAGGTAAGTTGAAAGGAGCGTCTCCGAATGACCTGATCATAGAGCCTTTCTCGCCCAGTAGCACAAAAGTGCTGCCATAGCCCTGCAATAGGTAAAACGCCTCTTTCTTTACGTTAGGAGCGTCTGAGTCAGCCAGCATCACCGATCTGTATTGTGAAAGAGCCAACCGGCCTTCGCAGGCCCAGTTCTGCAGCGTTTCTTTGGAAACTGTTGAGGCAAAATATTGGTATGGAATATGCCCGGTAACTGCCGCGTAAACTTTGACGAAGTCTCGGGCACCATCCGCCTTTGCCGGATCAATCAACGTGTTCCGAAAGAGGACGTAGACGCTTGCTGCAATCAGCGTGATCGCCCCTACGAGAATTGCAACAAGCGTAATCAGTCGAGGCGGGGTTACGCGACGAGCTGGGCGAGCCGCCCGCTCCATACGACGCAAGCCTCTATGTCCGAGAGCTCTCCATCTCGAACGTTCAATGACCGCATCGTATTGCTCTGCAGGCACTCCGACGCTCGCCCGCCTCGCCGCCCAAGCATAGCGTCGGCGCAATCCCAACTGGTCATATCCGTCCTGCCGCTGGCGGCGCCGCTTTGCAGACGAACGTCGGCCAGGCCACCAATCCGAGGCAACGACATTCAACCAGAGATACAGAACCGACAGCACGACAACAACGGCCGCAATGCGCCAGACGCTCTCAAGCCGCACTCCGGCCAGCATTGTGTCGTACAAATCCGGCTGAAACATCATGCCAGGAACACCGGCCGTTTCAGCCCAGCCGTCCAGATACGACCGACCGACCGCATAGTTCAGCGCAGCAGCTACGGTGAATACTAGGGCGACACCCTCGAAAACGTGCTCAGCGATGTAGGCACCCATTCGGGCGGCAACATTGCGTTGCGAATACCTCTGACCTTCGGAATTATTCATTGTCATTAATCAGTCCCAGTTCGATAGCCATCGATGACCAACGGCCCCACAGCCAGCCGCCTAGACCTTAGGCAGTGTATCGAAGCTGTACTTTTTGCGAAGTCCAAAGACAAATGGGTTACGCACACAGCGCGTAACCCATTGATTTTATTTGTGCCGGCCGCAAAACTCGAACCCGCCATCTGACGGTTCAAAAATCATTTCCTCCATCGATCGGCCTGCATACAGAGTCGCAATGTCGCCTGTCAAACAATCCCCTTATGCGTTGCAAGTCGAAGCCGCAACGATTGCATCGATGATCGAGCTTCATCTGATTGAGAACGAAAGTCACCTGAAGCGAGTCCAGAAGATCGAAATCAGCAGATATGCGGGCTATGCCTATCAGTTCGAGCAATTGAATGGCGGGATCATTCCGATCATGATGATGCGTCGATCGTTGTACGTCTCCAAGGTATCGCGACCTGATTGAAACACGCTGGCCTTTTCCTCGGCGGCCGTCTTCAGGGGAAAGGTGTTTGCGCCGGAATGGCAAACGCGTTGACCGTCGAGGAGGCTTGTATCAGCGCGCCACCGCTGCCCGTGCCCTGCCCGACTTTACGCGCCAGTTCGCGAGCGCGCCGAGCGCCATCAGCACGCTGGTGCCGAGAAACACCGCGCGCATACCGATGTGTCCGCCGACGAAACCGCCCAGCAACGGGCCAGCCACCTGCCCCGCGTATTGCGACGACACCGAGTACCCAAGGATCGCGCCCGTCACGCTCGCCGGCACGTTATGGCGGATCACGCTCGCGATGCACGGCAACAGGCCGCCCAGTGCCATCCCCATCAGGAAACGCAGCACGATCAGTTGCCAGCTCGCGGTGACGAACGCCTGCGGAACGAGCAACACCGCCGATACGGCGAGGCAGCCGACGATCACATTCCAGTGCCCGGCGCGATCGGCGAACTTGCCGAGACGCGACGACGAGATCACGCTGCCGAGCGCCGCGCCCGACATCACGAAGCCCGCGATCATCGTCACGCTTTGAGGCTTCGTGAGCTGGGCGACGTAGACGGTGATGATCGGCTCTATCGACATGTTCGCGACCATCAGCAGCAGACCCGTGGCAAGCATCGCGATGGCCGGCCGCTTGTCGTCCACCGAGGCCCACGCGCCCTGCTTCGGCGCGCTGTCCGCGCGCTTGCGAACCGGCATTTCGCGAATCAGGAACGCCGTCGCGAGAAAGGCGACGAAGATCGCCGCGCCCGAGGCCCAAAAGGTCGCGCGGATGCCGATCAGCGGCGGCAGGAAGCCGCCGATCAGCGGGCCGACCAGATTGCCCGCCATGATCCCCGACGACAGCACGCCAAGCGCCCAGCCCGAACGCGCCTTCGGCGTCTGCGTCGCGACGAGGATCATCGAGCCCGACGCATAGCCGCCGAGCAACCCGGCGAGCAGCCGCAACGCGACCAGCTGCCACGCCGAGTGCGCCATGCCGATCAGCGACATCGCGACCGCCATGCCGAGGCTCGAGCGGATCAGCATCAGCTTGCGGCCGTAGAGGTCCGCGAGCTTGCCCCACAGGGGCGCGACGAGCGCGGCGCTGAAGAAGGTCGCGCCGAACGCGGCGCCGGACCACTGCACGATCGCCGCATGATCCTTTACGCCGAGCTGCTCGACATAGAGCGGCAGGAACGGCAGCAGCAGCGTCATCGCGACGATGGTCGTGAACGAGCCGAACACGCACACGCACAGATTGCGCTGCCAATGCGCGGCGGCTTCATCGCCGGCCGGCGGGGCGGCCTTGGCTGTCGCCGTGGCCTGCACCTGCGGCGGCACCGGTTCGGCCGATGGTACGTCGAGCTTACGATTCATCTTCGAGGCTTTCCAGGGTGACGAGGGTCTGTTCGAGCTATCCAAAGCATCGTAACGGGCTGCGCCGCCGCCAGGCAGTCAACCCATCATCCTGGTATCGCTACTACCTCTTCGGAACGCGCGGACCTGGCTGCGCGCCTCTTTGCAACTAGTGGCCCGCGGGCGACGTGCTGTGCGACGTCTGCGGCGCGGCCGCCGCCGATGCCGCCGCATCCGACACCCCCACCGCGCCGCCCGGCAGATCGGCCGGCTTCGTCGAACTCACCGCATCCGGATAGAGCTGCATCAGCACGCGCAGCACGCCATTGGTCCAGCCAAAGCCGTCCTGTAGCGGATACTCGCCGCCCCCCGCCGACTTGCCGCTCGCGTCGACGTCGTACTTCTCGACCAGCTTGCCGGTGCGCTGGTAGTACGCGACGTCGGTGCGGATCCAGCGCGTCGCGATATCGCGCGCGAGCTCCGGCTCGCTATAGCGGCGCAGCCCGATCACCGCGAGGTACTGCAGCGGCGCCCAGCCGTTCGGTTCGTCCCACTGCTGGCCGGTGTCGGTCCGCGTCGTCGCGAGACCGCCCGGACGCAGCAGATCGCGCCGGATCGTCTGCGCCACTTCGCGCGCGTCGTTGCGTGTCGCGACGCCGGCGTAAAGCGGGTACACCGTCGCGGCGGTAAGCCGGTGCGTGAGCGTGCGGTGCACGAAGTCGTAGTCGCCGAATGCGTGCAGTTGCGGATCCCACAGCACCCGGCGGATCGCATCGGCGCGCACCCGGGCACGTAGTTCGAGATTCTCGGCGTGGCCTGCATCGCCGGTCACACGGTAGGCTTTCGCGAGCGTGCGTTCGAGGTCCACCATCAGGCAGTTCAGGTCCACCGGCACCAGCGAGGTCACGTCGATGGTCGCGAGCGTCCTGCCGTCGGCGAACCAGCGCGAGCTGAAGTCCCAGCCGGTTTCGCCGCCCGCGCGCAGGTTGCGCCACAAATCCCGCGCATCGCGTTGCGGCATCCGCTGCGCCGTCATCACATCCTCGCGGTACGACTCGTCGCGCGGCGCCGCGCGCTCGTCCCAGTAGCGATTGAGCAGCGTGCCGTCGGCGAGGCGCACGAGATGGTGGGCCGCGTTGCCCGGCGCGAGATGGTCGCTGCCGGCCATCCAGTACGCGTATTCACGGCGCAACTCGGGCAGATAGCGGGCGTAGACCTGATCGCCCTCCTTGCGCGCGACGAGCTGCACCATCTGCGCGAAGAACGGCGGCTGCGAACGGCTCAGGTAATACGTGCGATTGCCGTTGGGGATGTGGCCATAGCGGTCGATCAACGTCGAGAAATTGTTCAGCTCGTCGTCGACGAGCGCGTGCTGGCCGCTCGCGTCGAGCCCCAGCAGGATGAAGTACGAATCCCAGTAGTAGATCTCGTCGAAGCGGTCGCCCGGCACGATGTACGGCGACGGCAGCGGCAACAGCGACGAGTACGGGCTCGCGCTCGCATCCGGTTCGCGACGCAGCACGTTCCACAGCGTATCGATGTGCGCGGTGACGCTCTCGTCAGGATCGGACGCGTAGCGCTTCGGCGCGCGCGGGGGCAGCGTGAAGCGCTGTTCGACAAATTGTTTCAGGTCGAAGCGCGGCTGAGCACGCTGGCTGTCGTAGTCGGCGATGACCTGGGCCGGCGGCTCGCCTGGCGACATATCGGCAAACGTCTTGCTGTCCGGGTAAAGATGCGCGAGTTCGACGTCGCGATACAGCTCGCCGTACAGCTCGGACGGCGGCGTCGGCACGACCGGCGACGGCTGCGCGTGATCCGTGTTTTCGACGTGCCGGTCCGCGGCGCTGCTGGCGGCATTCGCGGTGGCGGCCGATGCGGGCAGCGTAACGGCCGGCGCGGCCGGCGGGGTCTGGGCGACCGTCGGCGCGGATTGCGCAATGACGCTGGTGCTTGCGGCGAACGCCAGCGCGGCGGCCACGGAGGCTACAACGCGGCGGTACGGCCGCTCGCGGGAACACCAAACGGGAAGATCGTAACGAAATGGCATCGGCGGACCCGTTGAGGACGACGCGGTGACGTCGACGTAGGCGGCCCGCCGCGCGCGCCGATGACATGCTGCACGCTACCGCGGGGCTTCGAGGCGGTCTCGCCAGCAAGTGCGGGGCCCGCTTCGCAAAACGATGTCGCGCGCAAGCGTTTCTCACCAAACTGCGCTCAAGGCATGAGCCTTCATCAGGCCGTGCATCGCGCCGTGCGCGCTGCCATTCAGAATCCAGCGCGGCCCGGTCCGGCGCCGGCGCCGGCTTGCGGCCCGCTCATTTTAAGCGGAAACCCAGCTTAGCCTCCGGTCCGGAATCCTAGTGACGCCGCCTTCGCGCGCAGATCCGCGAAGCGGTCCGCCGTCGGGTTGATCGCCAGCTTTTGCGACTGATCGATCGCCGCTACGGAGCTTGAGGGCGAAGGTGCCGCCGCCCCCAGACAGATCCCGCCGAACGGCCCTTGGGCGACCGTGAACGCGGGAGCGTCGGTGCGCGGCGCGTCGTCGAGATCGAGCGCGTAGGCGAGATTGAACGTCGCCGGATCGCTGCCGCGCACGCCAAGCGGCTGTAAGCCGAAGCGCCATTGCAGCAGCGCGTGAATCGAGCTGGGGTCGAACGGATAGCGGGTGATCGAGTTCGCGCGCACGCGCGGGCCAAGCAGCGCGAGCGGCACGCGAAAGCCGAGCTTGCCGTCGTTGCCGAGTGTGAGCTCGCTGTTGCTGATCGGCCTGGTGGGCGGCACCACGTGCTCGAGAAAGCCGCCCCATTCGTCGTAGACGACGATCATCAGCGTGCGGCTCCACGTCGGGCTCGTGCGCAGCGCCTCGTAGACCTGCGCGAGAAACGCCTCGCCGTCGCGGATATCGGCATGCGGATGATCGTCGGCGGAAACGCCTTCCAGCTCGCCCGCGAAGGACGGATCGACCATGCAGAACGGCGGCAGCGTCCCGGCCGCGGCATTCACGAGGAAATCAGCAAACGGGCGCGAAATGCCCAGATAACGCGTGCCATAAAGCGCCGTGAACGGCACGTCATGGTAGTAATAGTGACAGTCGATATTGCCGTCGCTCAGCTTGTCCCAGATCGTGGCGAGCGACGAAGTGTCGGTGCTGTCGTCGAGCCGATCCGTTGCGCCGCTATGCAGATAGACGCGATTGGGAAAGGTGCTGGTCAGAACGCCGCTGAAGTAGAAGTCGCCGATCGTATAACTGCTCGCCACGGCGTTGAAAAATTGAAGATCGGCTGACGTGTAGTAACCGATAGGCAGCAGGTCGCCCGAGTTCAGGCTCGTGCCCGGTGTGAGCAGCCAGCCATTCATCGCACCCGATGCCAGTTGCGTGCGCGCCCCCGAGAAGCTGTGATTAGGGTCCTGGTAGGCGCACGCCTGATAGCCGTACGCGGCATTCGCCGCGAGGGAAAACGGCGTTTGCGTCGCGCCGAACGCGTCTTTGAACTGCTGGTTCGCGGGCATGCCCTCGGCCCCCGGCACCCAGCCGAGGAAATGGTCGAAGGAACGATTTTCCATCGTGACCAGCACGATGAAGTCGATGCCCGAACTGGCCGGCGCGGGCAACGCCGGGCGCGGCAGGCTGTAGCGGTCGGCGGCGTTGGGCGATGGAATGTCGGTAATCGAGGACGCGGGTTCGCCGGCGCTCCCGCCGCCCGGTTGGCCGTCTCCGCCCAATCCACCGCCGCCTCCGCAACCCGATAGCGCAACGCTGCCGGCCACCGCGGCCACGCCCGCAAGAAAGCGGCGGCGGTCGTGTCCGTGATTCTGGTGAGTCTCGTCGCCCATGACACGTCTCCTGGTTGGATGCGGCGCGGGCGTCCGTCCATGCCAGCCTGCCGCGAAGCAAAACGCGCGCGCCGATTCGAGCGGCGGGTTGGTCGTGGGCAGCAAGTTTCGAACCCGAGGTATCCGAGTTGCGAAGCGGCGCTCAACGGTAGCGTCGGACAAGGGCGATTCGCCTCCGCCTCGCGTGCTGACTACGCAGGCGCGGCGGTTACGGGGCCGAGGAGTATCGAAGCAGGCCGGCCGCTGCTCCGCGCTTGCTGAACGGCGCGCTCTAGATCTCCACGCGCGCGCCGACTTCGATCACGCGATTGGCCGGTAGTTTGAAGAACGCCGCGATATTGCCCACGTTGTGCAGCATCACCGCGAAAAGCCGCTCGCGCCATAGCGCCATGCCATGGCCGCGTTTGGGCACCACGGCCGCGCGGCTCAGGAACCACGATGTGTCGTCCAGGTTGAAGGCCAGTTCCGGCGATTTGTAGGCGGCCAGCGTGCGCGGCAAGTCCACTTCGTCCTTGAATCCGTACTTCACCGTTGCGTGCCAGCAACCCGTGCACAGCGGCCTGATCTGCACGCGCTCGCTGTCGGCCACCCACGGCACGTTCTTCGTTATTACGCTCAGGAAAACCGTGCGCTCATGCAGCACACGGTTGTGCCGCAGGTTGTTGACGAGCGCGTGCGGCACCGCTTCGGCGTCCGGCGTCAGGAAGATCGCCGTGCCGCCCACGCGCGTCGGCGAACTTTCGAGCAGCGCAGCGAGGTACGGCTTGAGCGGCGTCTTTCCCGCCCGCACGCGCGCCTCGGCCAGCATCATTTCCCAGCCGCGTCCCCACGTCGCCATGACCGTGAACACGATCGCGCCGATCACGAGCGGGAACCAGCCGCCATCGACGATCTTGAGCAGATTAGCCGAGAAGAACAACGCGTCGATCACGAAGAAGAACGCGGTGGACAGCAGGCACAGCAGCCAGTTGTAGCGCCACGCGTAACGCACGACGAAGAACGTCAGGAACGTGGTGATGAGCATCGTGCCGGTCACGGCGATGCCATACGCGGACCCGAGCGCCGTGGACGAGCGGAAGCCCAACACCGCCGCAACCACGGCGATCAACAGGATCCAGTTGATGCCGGGCACGTAGATTTGCCCGATCTCGCGCTCCGACGTATGCACGACGTTCATGCGCGGCAGGAAGGAAAGCTGCATGGCCTGCATCGTCATCGAATAGGTGCCCGAAATAACGGCCTGCGAGGCGATCACGGTGGCGATCGTCGCCAGCACGATCATCGGCACGATGGCCCACTGCGGGAACAGGCGGTAGAACGGGTTTTGCACCGCGCCGGGGTTCGCCAGCAGCAGCGCGCCCTGGCCCAGATAGTTGAGCGCAAGCGCGGGAAAAACGACGCCGAACCAGGTAAGGCGGATGGGTCGCTTGCCGAAATGGCCCATGTCGGCGTAGAGCGCCTCGGCGCCCGTCAGTGAGAGCACCACCGCGCCGAGCGCGACGAACGCGAGCCAGCGGTGATGCATGACGAAGCCGAGCCCTTCCAGCGGATTGAGCGCATACAGCACGACCGGCGCGGACATGATGTTCGCGACGCCCGCCACGCCGATCACGACGAACCAGAGCACCATCACGGGCCCGAACACGGCGCCGATGCCGCCCGTGCCGTGCTTTTGCGTGACGAACAGGATGATGAGCGCGGCGAGCGTCACTGGAATCACATAGGTCTTGAGCCCGGGCTCGACGACTTCGAGCCCTTCCACGGCGCTCAGCACGGAAATGGCCGGCGTGATCACGCTATCGCCGAAGAACAGCGCCGCGCCCATCACGCCCACCACGAGGAGGCCGCGACGCAAACGCGGCCGCGACGCGATCGACGACGCCGCGAGCGCGAGCAGCGCCATGATGCCGCCTTCGCCATGATTATTCGCCCGCAGGATCAGTACGACGTACTTGAGCGAAACGACGATCATCAGCGACCAGAAGATCAGCGAGACGATGCCGACGATATTGAAAGCATTGAGCGTGAGACCGTTGCTGGGATCGAACACGGTGGCGAGCGTATAGAGCGGGCTCGTGCCGATGTCGCCATAGACCACGCCGAGCGCGGCCAGCGCGAGCGCTGGCAGAGCCGGCGACGCTTCGCCGTGGCCTTCCTTCGCCGGCGCGGCGGATGCGGAATGTGGCATGTCTGCCTCCTCATACGAATCGCGCGTGAGCCGTGGTGGCCGCGCCGCGGGTTCGCTTCGATTCTTTCGTTTCGTTGACTTGAATTCGTTTGGGTCGTACGGGCTGGATCGTGCCGGGTGTGCGCTAGAGAAAGTATAGAAATTTCCGGCGAAAGTGCGCTTCGCGCGGGGATGCCAGCTGCCGTCCATTGTCAGCTTAACGTCAGGCGGAACGGCGAAAGCGAAGCTACCCAGGCAGTGACGTCGCGCGTTTCCTGACGCGGATCAACGAGAGAATAAAGGCCGCCCGCCGCCAGGGGTTTCCCCTCCTTCGCCATACCGGAAAATATCCTAGCATCAATGAGTTAAAACTAACTAACTCATCAATTAGTCTGGTGTCCATGCCGCAACCCACCCGTTCCCGAATGGGTCGCCGTCCTCATCCGCAGGACTTCGACGCACGCGAACATCTGCTCGATGTCGCGGTGGCGCTGTTCGCCGAGCGCGGTATCGCCAACACGACGGTTGCGCAGATCGCGGCGGCGAGCGGCGTGACGTCCGCGATGGTGCACTACTGGTTCCAGACGCGCGAAAAGCTGCTCGACGCGTTGTTCGAGGAAAGGCTCGTCGCCGCGTTCGGCGCGATCTGGGACCCGGTCGATCCCGAACACGACGAACCGCTCGCGCTGACGCAAGGCATCGTCAAGCGCATGTTCGATGTCACCGAAACCATGCCGTGGCTGCCTTCGCTCTGGCTGCGCGAGATCGTCAACGAAGGCGGTTTGCTGCGCGAGCGCGCGTTTGCGCGCATCCCCGTGCAAAAGCTCGCCGCGTTCGGTCAGAACATCGCGCGTGGCTGCGCGTCGGGTCAGTTGAACGCCCAGCTCGAACCGTTGCTGCTGTTCAACTCGGTGCTCGCTCTGGTGATGCTGCCGCAGGCAACCGCGAGGATCTGGCAGCGCCTGAATCCGCGCACCTCGTTCGACCGCGCGACGCTCGAACGCCATGTCGTCGCGCTGCTCGCGCACGGCATGAGCGCAACCACGGCGGTCGAGACCAACGCCAAGGCCAGAACCGGGGCGACGTCCACCGCACGCCGCGCGAAGGGCAAGCCGTCATGATCGTGTTCGCCAGCTCATCCCGACGTGGCGCGTTGCTCGCGCTGTGCATCGCGTGCGCAAGCTGTTCGCGACCACCGGCGAACACGTGGCAAGGCTATGTGGAAGGCGAGTTCCTGTACCTCGCGTCTTCGCAGGCGGGACAGTTGACCGAGCTCGCGGTCTCGCGCGGGCAGACCGTCGCGCAGAACACGCCGCTCTTCGCGCTCGAAGCGCAGAACGAAACCGACGCCGTCGCGCAGGCGAGCGAGCAATTGCGCTCGGCCCGCGCCCAGCTTGCCGACCTTGGAACCGGCAAGCGTCCGCCGGAAGTCGATGTGACGCGCGCGCAACTCGTACAGGCCGAAGCCGATGCGACGCGCGCCGCGACGCAGTTGCGCCGCGACCAACAGCAATTCGGCGCGGGCGGCATCGCGCAAAGCCAGCTCGACGACTCGCGCGCGAGCGCGTTGTCGAGCGCCGCGCACGTGCGTGAGTTGCAAAGCCAGCTGGCCGTCGCGCGTCTGCCTGGGCGGATCGAACAGATCCGCGCGCAGCAGGCGCAGGTCGACGCGGCGCAGGCCCAGCTCGGCCAGGCCCAATGGAAGCTCGATCAGAAAAGCGTGCACGCGCCGCACGCCGGTCTCGTGTTCGACACGATGTATCGCAGCGGCGAATGGGTGCCGGCCGGCAGCCCCGTCGTGCGCATGCTGCCGCCGGAGAACGTCAAGGTGCGCTTTTTCGTGCCCCAGGGAGTGGTCGGTTCGCTCGCGCCGGGCCGTCGCGTATCGATTCATTGCGACGGTTGCGCGGCCGATGTGCCGGCCGTGCTCAGCTTCATTTCGGACCAGGCGGAGTACACGCCGCCGGTGATCTTCAGCAACGAAAGCCGCGCGAAGCTCGTGTTCATGGTCGAAGCCCGACCCCAGACCGCCGATGCGCCGAAGCTGCGGCCCGGCCAGCCCGTCACGGTCACGCTGCAATGAGTGCGCCCGCGCCCTCCGGCAATGCCAGCGACCCCGTGTACGCGATCGACGTGCAGGGGCTGAACAAGCATTTCGGCACCAAGCACGTGGTCAACGATGTCACGATGCGCGTGCAGCGCGGTGAGATTTTCGGCTTTCTCGGCCCCAACGGCAGTGGCAAGACCACCTGCATCCGCATGATGTGCGGACTGCTGACGCCCGACTCCGGCAGCGGCACGTGTCTCGGCTACGACATCGTGCGGGACAGCGCGCAGATCAAGCGGCGCACCGGTTATATGACGCAGCGCTTCTCCTATTGGGAAGATCTGACGATCCGCGAAAACCTCGACTTCGTCGCGCGCATCTACGAGATGAAGAACCGCCGCGAGGCGGTCGATCGCGCGCTCGAACAGCTTGGCCTTCAAAGCCGTGCGAAGCAGTTGGCCGGCGCACTGTCGGGCGGATGGAAGCAGCGTCTCGCGCTGGCCGCGTGCATGCTCCATGAGCCGGAACTGCTGCTGCTCGACGAACCGACCGCAGGTGTCGACCCGAGCGCGCGCCGCGACTTCTGGGAAGAGTTGCATCGCCTCGCGGCGCGCGGCATCTCGGTGCTCGTCAGCACGCACTATATGGACGAAGCGGAACGCTGCCACAAGCTCGCCTATATCGCCTACGGCAAGCTGCTCGCGCAGGGCACGTCGAAACAGGTCATCGATTCGCAAGGGCTCGTGACGTGGGCCGTGTACGGCCAGAGTCTCGTCGAGCTCGGCGACCGGCTGCGCCGCTCGCCCGGCGTCGAGCAGACGGTGGCGTTCGGTTCGTCGCTGCACGTGAGCGGTCCCGACACACCCGAACTCCACGCCACGATCGACCGGCTGGCTCATTCGGACCCGGCGTTGCGGATCGAACCACAGGAAACCGGCCTCGAGGACGTGTTCATCTTCATGATGAACCGCTCGACCGACAATTACGCCACCCCTTCGGGCAAAGCATCGTGAATTCCGCGCGCCGACTTCCACGCTTTTCGCTGATGCGTTGGTGGAGCGTCGTGCGCAAGGAGTTTTTGCAACTGAAGCGCGACCGCATCACGTTTGCGATGATGATCGTGCTGCCGATCATGCAGATGGCGCTGTTCGGCTTCGCGATCAATACCGACCCCAAGCATCTGCCGACCGCCGTCATCGCCGCCGATCACAGCGAGTTCACGCGCAGTTTCCTGATGGCGATGCGCAACTCCGAATACTTCGACATCGTATCGACGCTGCCCGACGAAGAATCCGGTCGCCGCGCGCTCGCGCAGGGCAAGGTGCTGTTCGTGCTGAATATCCCCGTCGGTTTCACGCGCGATCTGGCCAAGGGCGCGCGGCCATCGCTGCTCGTCGAAGCCGACGCGACGGACCCCACCGCGGTGGGCACCGCGCTCGGCGCGCTGCCGTCGATCGCGCAGTCGGTGTTGCAGAAGGACCTCACGGGTCCGCTGTCGACGCTCGCGGTCGGCCCGGCCGCTTTCGACGTTCAATTGCACCGGCTCTACAACCCCGAAAGCCTGACCCAGTACAACGTGGTGCCCGGCCTGATGGGCGTGATCCTGACGATGACGATGGTGATGATGACGGGCCTCGCGATCACGCGTGAACGCGAGCGCGGCACGATGGAAAATCTGCTCGCCACACCGGTACTGCCGCTCGAAGTGATGACCGGCAAGATCGTGCCTTACGTGGCGATCGGCCTGGTGCAGGTCAGCATCATTCTCGCGGCGGCGCGCTTCGTGTTCAACGTGCCGTTCGAAGGCAGTCTGATCGCGCTGTATCTGTCCGCTCTATTGTTCGTTGCGGCCAATCTGACGATCGGCATTACGCTGTCGTCGCTCGCGCAGAACCAGTTGCAGGCCATGCAACTGACGATGTTCTATTTTCTGCCCAACATCCTGCTGTCGGGTTTCATGTTTCCGTTCGCGGGCATGCCGAAGTGGGCGCAGTACATCGGCAACCTGTTGCCGCTCACCTACTTCAACCGGCTGGTGCGCGGCATTCTGCTCAAGGGTGTCGGTTGGGCCGACATGTGGCCGCATGTATGGCCGCTGCTGATCTTTCTGTTGGTCGTAATGGGTATCGCCGTGAAGTTCTATCGGCGCACGCTCGATTGAGGAAGGCCTGCAATGTGTTCCGCTCCTGGCTTTCGTGACGCGGTTTTTCATCGCGCGGCTTGTTGGTCCCAGCGTTGCGCCATGCGCCGGCTGGCCGGCTTCTGCGCAAGCGCGGCATTGTGCGCGTGCAGCGTCGGCCCGGATTTCCATCGACCCGACGTGACCAGCGTGTCGAGCTATACCGCCGCGCCGCTTGCGGCGAGCACCGTCGCAGCCGATGGTCCCGGCGGCGCCGCGCAACACTTCGTGCCGACAGACGTACCCGGCGACGGCTGGTGGCGCGCTTTCGGCTCGCCGGCGCTGGACGCGCTCGTGCAGCAGGCGCTCGACGATAGCCCGACTCTCGCGCAAGCCCGCGCGAAACTCGACGAAGCGCAGCAGGACTATCGCGCGCAGGCGGGCGGCACGCTATGGCCGCAAGTCGATGCGAACCTGTCGACCACGCGCGAGAAAATCGATCCCGAGGCGCTCGGCTTCGGTCAGCTGACGCAGGGCCGCGCGTTTGCGCCGTTCACGCTGTACAGCGCACAGGTCACGGTGTCGTACACGCTCGATCTGTTCGGCGCGAATCGCCGCGCGCTCGAAGCGGTGGCCGCGCAGGTCGACTATCAGCAATATGAACTCGAAGCCGCGCGTTTGACGGTCGCGGGCAACGTCGTGACGGCGGCGATCCGGCGCGCATCGCTCGCGCGGCAGATCGCCCTCACCGAAGCGCTGCTCGCCAACCAGATGCAGCAACTCGATATCGCCGAACGCCGCTATGGCGCGGGCGGCATCTCCGAGGTCGATCTGCTGAGCCAGCGCACGCTCGTGCAGCAAACCCGCGCGACGTTACCGCCATTGCGCACGCAGCTTGCGCAGACCGATCATCAACTCGCGATCTATCTGGGACGCGCGCCGGCGGAATTGGCCACCACCCACGACCTCGCCGCGCTCGACCTGGATACGCTCGTGCTGCCGGCCGATCTGCCGCTGACCTTGCCGTCGACGCTCGCGCGGCAGCGGCCCGACATTCGCGCGTCCGAGGCGCTGTTGCATCAGGCGAGCGCGAACATCGGCGTCGCGACCGCGAACCTGTATCCGCGCATCACGCTGTCGGGCAGCGCGGCGACCGAACGCGTCAACGTGTCCGATCTGCTGACGGGCTTCAACGTGTGGAATTTCGGTGCGGGTCTCACGCAGCCGCTGTTCCACGGCGGTGAACTGCTGGCGCGCAAGCGCTCGTCGGAGGCGGCCTGGCAAGCGGCGCTCGCCGTCTACAAGCAAACCGTGCTGCAGGGACTGCAACAGGTCGCCGACGCGCTGCGCGCGCTCGATCAGGACGCGATTGCATTACAGGCACTCGACGCCGCGCAGCGCAGCGCGCAACACAGCGCAGGGATCGCCAGCCAGCGGTATGCGGCGGGCGGCATCAGTCAATTGACACTGCTCGATACGCAGCGTCAGGAATTGCAGACCGGACTCGATCGCACCAAAGCCGCCGCGCAGCGTTATGCCGATACCGCCGCGCTCTATCAGGCGCTCGGGGCGCGGCCTTGAGTCGATCGGTTGGTCATCGGTTTGCCGCCGTCTCGCGCCGCACCTTGTTCAGCACGAGGTACGCGAACGAGCCGATCACGATGCCCCAGAACGCGGAGCCGAGCCCGAGGAACATCATACCGGATGCGGTCGCGAGAAACGTGATGACGGAGGCCTCGCGATGGTTTTCGTCCTGGATCGCGCCCAATCACGTTCGACGTGATCGCACCGATCAACGCGAGGCCCGCCAGAATCGCCACAAACTCCTTCGGCAGCAGTATGAAGGACGATCGCCGCGCGGCCTGTCGGCATTGTTCAGCGGCCGCCGCTCGCTAGCCCTGATCGCCGCCGCCGACCGGCAGCACGGTGCCGGTGATATACGACGCTTCATCGGAAGCGAGGAACAGGATCGCGCCGACCTGTTCGTCGATCGTGCCGTAGCGATGCATCAGGCTCGACGCGATCGTCTGATCGACGATGCCCTGATACCACGTCGCTTCCTGCTCGCTTTGCGGTGCCGTATTGCGCGGCACGCGGCGCGGCGGCGCTTCGGTGCCGCCGGTCGCGACCGCGTTGATGCGGATGCCGTGTTCGGCATGCTCGAACGCGAGGCTCGCGGTCAGCGCATTGACGCCGCCCTTCGACGCCGCATACGGCACGCGATAGATACTGCGCGTCGCAATCGACGACACGTTGACGATCGCCCCGCTCGCGCGCTTCAGCATCGCGGGCAACACCGCGTGGCAGCACCACAGTGTCGGGAACAGCGAACGCCGCACCTCGGCCTCGATCTGCTCTGCTTCATATTCCTCATACGGCTTCGCCCAGATCGTGCCGCCGACGTTGTTGACGAGCGCATCGATGCGGCCGAACGCCTCGATCGCGAAGGCCGTCATCGCGGCCGCGCCCGCATAGGTTTCGAGGTCGGCGATGAACGCGCGCGCATCGCCGCCTGTGCGTGCGATCTCTTCGGCCACCTCGTGCACGATCGGCGAACGGTCGACGAGCACCAAAGCCGCGCCCTCGCGCGCCGCGCGCAACGCGACGCCACAGCCGATGCCCTGGCCCGCGCCGGTCACGACGAGCACCTTGCCCTTGAAGCGATCGGTAAAGGTCGAAGTCATGCTACGTTGCTCGCCGAGAATTTTTCGTAGTAGAAGTTCGCGGGCTCGACGCTGCTGTCGCGCAGCCAGCCCTGCACCGCTTCGACCATCGCGACCGGGCCGCACAGGTAGACGTCGACGTCGCCGTCGTTCAGCCATTCGCTATCCACATGCGCGCTCACGTAGCCCTTGCGCTCGTGGCTGCTCGCGGAATCGACGACACAGGTGCGATAGCTGAAATTCGGCAGCGAGCGCTGCGCCTCTTCGATCTGTTCGAGCGCGATCAGATCGATGTCGTTGGTCACGCCGTACACGAGGCGCACCGGCTGCAGGTTGCCGCTCGCCTTCAGCACGTCGAGCATCGACAGAAACGGTGCGATGCCGGTGCCGCCCGCGAGGAACAGCACCGGACGCTGCGGATCGCGCAGATAGAAGCTGCCATACGGACCCGTGAAGCCGATCTGCTGACCGGGCTGCGCATCGTTGCTCAGAAAGCCGCTCATCTTGCCGTCCGGCACGTTGCGCACGACGAACGCCGCACGCGTCGCGCCCGGCGCCGAGCTGAACGAGTACGACCGGCTCTCGCCGCTCGCGCCCGGAATCTCGACGTTCACGTATTGACCCGCGAGAAAGCTCGGCGCGCTCGCGCCGTCGATATCGATCGAGAAATGGATCGTCGAATCCGACAGCCGTTCGACCGCCGCGAGCGTGCCTTCGAAACGCGACACCCCGGTCTTGCACGCCGCCGACGACGCCTGCACGCGAATCACCAGATCCGAGCGCGGCCGCGTCTGGCACGCGAGGATATAGCCCTGGCTCGCTTCCTCGGGGGTCAACGCATCTTCGACGTAGCTCGACTCGGGCATGTCGTACGCACCCGATTCGCACAGCCCCCGACAGGTGCCGCACGCGCCTTCACGGCAATCGAGCGGAATGTTGATCTTCTGCCGGTAAGCGGCGTCCGACAGCGTTTCGTTCTCACGGCAGCTGATGAAGCGCGTGACGCCGTCTTCGAACTGAAGTGCAATAGTGTGTTCCATGGCCTGTCTCCTGCAACCGCACCGGCTAGATGTGGTAGATGTCGATGACCTGATTGATGTAGTCGTTCTTCAGCACGACGTACTTGCTCAGGATTTGCGGCTGCGCGCCGTTGAAGTCGATCACGTAGCGCGACATGCCGAAGTAGCTGTAGTTCGTCCTGTAGCGATGGCTCAGCGTGTGCCAGTTGAAGCGCACCGTGTACACGCCGTTGTCCGCGCTCTCCACTTCGACGTTGGCCACGTTGTGGCTCGTGCGCGTGTCGGGCATCGTCGCGCTCGAACGCTCGGTCTTGATGCGGAACACGCGGTCTTCGAGGCCCTGGCGGTTCGGATAGTAGATCAGCGAAATCTCGCGCTGCGGATCGGTGACGAGCTTGTCCTCGTCGTCCCACGACGGCATCCAGAACGACGCGTCCGGGTGATAGCAGGCGAGCCACTCGTCCCATTGCTCGTCGTCGAGCAGACGGCTTTCGCGGAACAGGAATGCCTGAATATCGGTGATGGCGATGTTGCTCATGCGCGGCTCCCCGGCGCATTCAGCGCCTTTTTCATCGTGTCGATCCAGTAGCGGTGCTGCACCGTGTAGAGGCCCTCGTCCTCGGTCTTCACACCGCTCATCACCGGGTTGAGCCCGATCTTTTGCGCGGCTTCGTCCGCGCCGTCGATCCAGTGCTTCGAACCGCGGCACATGTCGTTCCATTCGACCGCGCGGCCCGCATAGCCCAGCTGGCAGGCGCGGAATTCCTCGAGGTCGTCGGGGGTGGCCATGCCGCTCACGTTGAAAAAGTCCTCGTATTGACGGATGCGGCGCGAGCGCGCTTCGTCGGACTCGCCCTTCGGCGCGATGCAGTAGATCGTCACCTCGGTCTTGTTGACCGACAGCGGCCGCAGCACGCGAATCTGCGAGCCGAACTGGTCCATCAGATACACGTTCGGGTAGAGGCACAGGTTGCGGGAGTTCTGGATCATCCAGTCCGCGCGCTCGGCGCCGCAGCGCGCGGCGAATTCCTCGCGGCGGCTGAAGTTCGGACGGTCTTCGGGATTCGCCCAGCGCGTCCACAGCAGCATGTGACCGTGCTCGAACGCATAGAAGCCGCCGCCCTGACGGCCCCAACTGCCGGCATCCATCGCGCGGATCTTGTCTTCGCGCGCGTTCTCTTCCTTGCGATGATTGGTCGTTGCCGCATAGTTCCAGTGCACGGCCGACACGTGATAACCGTCCGCGCCGTTTTCGGCGGTCAGCTTCCAGTTGCCTTCGTACGTATAGGTCGACGAGCCGCGCAGCACTTCGAGACCGTCTTCCGACTGGTCGACGATCATGTCGATAATGCGCGCGGCCTCGCCGAGAAACGTCTCGAGCGGCGGCACGTCATCGCTCAAGCTGCCGAACAGGAAGCCGCGATAGTTGCCGAAGCGCGCGAGCTTCTTCAGGTCGTGCGAGCCTTCCTTGTTAAAGCAGTCGGGATAGCCGGCCTCCGCGGGGTCCTTGACCTTCAGCAGCTTGCCGCTGTTGTTGAAGGTCCAGCCGTGAAACGGGCACGTATAGGTCGCTTTGTTGCCGCGCTTGTGGCGGCACAGCATCGCGCCGCGATGCGTGCACGAGTTGATGAACGCGTTCAGCTCGCCCTGACGATTGCGTGCGATCACGACCGGCTGACGGCCCATGTAGGTCGTGAAGTAATCGTTGTTGTTCGGAATCTGGCTTTCGTGGGCCAGGTAAATCCAGTTGCCCTCGAAAATGTGCTGCATTTCGAGTTCGAACAGACGCTCGTCGGTGAACGCGCTGCGATGCAGGCGGTAATCGCCGCGCTCGCGGTCTTCCACGAGAAAGTCGTCGATGTTCTTCAGTTGCGGAGTGTGATCCGGGTAGATCGGAATCATGCCTGTCTCCTGGTTCGGACTGTTGGTATGCGTGCGACGCACGCGTATAGGGAGCGGCCTGCCTGCCGGGAGGCCGGTGGCCGGTTGGTCTTTCACGTCGGGGAGCGGAGGCGGTGCGCCTCCGTATGGCGTCAGGCCGTGGCGCGCAAGCGCTCGACCTTCGGCACGGGAGGCGGGACCTGGTGCCTGAGGGAATCGGTGGAATCGGTGGACAACCCTTGCATCGGGGTTGCGATATCAGCATGTCTCATTGCTGCTCCTGAACTCTTTCTAGGTCTTGGATCCCATGCGCGAGGATTTGCCTGCGCCGTCTCCAGGGGCCGACCGACGCTTCAGACCGGGCCGAGTTATCGATGCTCGGGAGGTATAATTTTGTGGGGCGTCTACGGTAACTGAAGGATAGTTCTACGCCATTTGCATCGTCCAACACTGATTTGGTATCGCGACGATACTTAAAAGGTATTTCTATGGAACTGCGCCATCTGCGCTACTTCGTGGCCGTCGCCGAGGAATGCAATGTCACCAAGGCCGCCAAACGTCTGCATATTGCGCAGCCGCCGCTGAGCCGGCAGATCCAGCAGCTCGAAGACATCCTCGGCGTGCAGTTGTTCGAGCGCAACTCGCGGCCGCTGAAGCTGACCGAGGCTGGCCGCTTCTTCTATTCGCACGCCGTGCAACTGCTCGCGCAAACGACGGAAATCGAGGCGATGACGCGGCGCGTCGGCAAGATCGAGCGCAGTTTGTCGGTGGGCTTCGTCGGCTCGACGCTGTACGGCATGCTGCCGAAAATCATCCGGCGCTTTCGTACCGAGAACAGCACCGTCGAGTTGAGCCTGCACGAGATGTCGACGATGGATCAGATCAGGGCGCTCAAGGAAGGCCGCATCGACGTCGGCTTCGGCCGCATCCGTCATGAAGACCCGAGCATCCGGCGCGTCGTGCTGCGCGAAGAACGGATGATCGTCGCGCTGCCGCTCGGCCATCCGCTGATCGCCGCGAAGCCGGTGCTGTCGCTGCACGACTTGACCGGCGAAACGCTGATCATTTTCCCGAAGGCGCCACGGCCCAGTTACGCGGACCAGGTGCTCGCCGCGTTTCACGATCGCGGTCTGAAGCCGCAGCGGCTCTACGAGACGCGCGAATTGCAGATCGCGCTCGGCCTCGTCGGCGCGGGCGAAGGCATCTCGATCGTGCCGGCGAGCGTGTACGGCTTGCAGCGCGGCGACGTCGCCTACAAGGACCTCGACGATCAGAACCTCGTGTCGCCGATCATCATGAGCATGCGCATGCTCGACGAATCGGCCGATATCCAGCGAATGCTCGAACTGATCTATGCGCTGTACGACGAAGAGCAGATGACGTATCTGCCGCCTGCGCATTCGTAGAGCGGATTGCGCGGTTCGCGGCCCGACGCCTACGCGGGCGTCGCCGCAACGAAGTTGTATGGACAAGATATTCGCCACGGTATAGACCGCGGGTATACGCGAAAATTCCGGCTGCGCCCGCAGCCCTTCAATTAGCCTTTCAAGCTTGTCCACAAAGGCTTTCACGCCTATTCCCTGTCTCCTTCCCGGGTGCCCGTAAGCACTAACCCTGATTGTCGCTCATCGCTCGTACGGGATAATTGTCTATACAACATCGCACCTCGCAGCATTCCCTCCCGGAGACTTTATGAAGAAACTCGCCTTGTCCCTCGCCCTCGCGCTCGCTGCCACCGGCGCCTTCGCCAAAGATTGGTCCACGGTTCGCTTCGGCGTGGATGCGAGCTACGCGCCGTTCGAATCGAAAGCGACCGATGGCAAGCTGGTCGGCTTCGACGTCGACCTCGGCACTGAAATCTGCCGCCGTTTGAACGCGAAGTGCGTGTGGGTCGAGCAGGACTTCGACAGCATGATTCCGGCACTGAAGGCAAAGAAGTTCGACGGCGTGCTGTCGTCGATGTCGATGACACCGCAACGCGCCGAACAGATCGCCTTCTCGTCGAAGCTGTTCAACACGCCGACACGTCTCGTCGCGAAGCAGGGTTCGGGCATCCTGCCGACGGCCGACTCGCTGAAGGGCAAGACGGTGGGCGTCGAACAGGGCACGATCCAGGAAACCTACGCGAAGACCTATTGGGAGGCCAAGGGCGTGAAGGTCGTGCCGTATCAGAACCAGGACGCGGTCTATACCGACCTGCAGTCGGGCCGTCTGGACGCAGCCCTGCAGGACGCCGTGCAGGCTGACCAGGGTTTCCTGAAGACGCCGCGCGGCGCGGGCTTCGACTTCGTCGGCAAGACCATCGACGATCCGAAGATCCTCGGCAACGGCGCGGGCATCGGCATGCGCAAGGAAGACGCCGATCTGAAGACGAAGGTCGACAAGGCGATCGCCGACATGATCAAGGACGGCACCTACAAGAAGATCGAGCAGAAGTACTTCAACTTCGACGTGTACGGCAGTTGAGTCCGCCCCCCACAAGCCCGCTCCACCCGATCGCCAGGCCCCGCGCGCATGCGCGCGGCTCGCTCCATCAAGGACACTCCCATGCTGTTTCAAGGCTTCGGTCCGCTGCTCCTCGCGGGCACGTGGGTAACCATCAAGCTCGCGGTGCTGTCGCTCGCGGCGTCGTTTGCGCTGGGACTTCTCGGCGCCGCCGCGAAGCTGTCGACCAACCGTGCGATCTCGCGCATCGGCACGATGTACACGACGCTGATCCGCGCCGTGCCCGATCTCGTGCTGATGCTGTTGCTGTTCTACAGCATCCAGATCTGGCTCAATGATCTGACCGACATGTTCAGCATCGAGCAGATCGACATCGATCCGTTTCTCGCCGGTGTGATCACGCTGGGCTTCATTTACGGCGCGTACTTCACCGAAACCTTCCGCGGCGCGTTTCTCTCCGTGCCGCGCGGGCAGATCGAAGCGGGCTTCGCGTACGGCATGAGCGCGCGGCGCGTGTTCACGCGCATCCTGTTCCCGCAGATGATGCGCTTCGCGCTGCCCGGCATCGGCAACAACTGGCAGGTGCTCGTGAAGGCCACCGCGCTCGTGTCGATCATCGGTCTCGCGGACGTGGTCAAGGCATCGCAGGACGCCGGCAAGAGCACGCAGTCGTTCTTCTTCTTCACGCTGGCGACCGGGGCCATCTACCTCGCCATCACCACCATTTCGAATCTGCTATTGAACCGCCTCGAGAAGCGCTACTCGATCGGCGTACGGAGGGCCACGCTGTGATCGAACTGACTCGTCAATACTGGCAGAACTACCTGTTCACGGACGGCTTCAACTACACCGGCCTCGTCATCACGCTGTGGTTGCTGGTTGCGTCGATCGTGTTGGGTTTCGTGTTGGCCGTGCCGCTCGCGATCGCGCGCGCGTCGCGCAACCGCTACATCTCCGGACCCGTCTGGCTTTACACCTACATCTTCCGGGGCACGCCGTTATACGTTCAGTTGCTGTTGATCTACACGGGCCTCTACAGTCTGCATTTCGTCCATTCGCACCAGATGCTCGACAGCTTCTTTCGCAATGCGATGAACTGCACGCTGCTCGCGTTCGCGCTGAACGAATGCGCGTATGCTACCGAGATCTTCGCGGGTTCGATCCGGGAGACCTCGCACGGTGAAATCGAGGCGGCCCAGGCTTACGGCATGTCGAAGTTCAAGCTGTACACGCGCATCATCCTGCCTTCGGCGCTGCGCCGGGCACTGCCCTCGTACAGCAACGAGGTGATCCTGATGCTGCACGCGACGACACTCGCGTTCACGGCGACCGTCCCCGACATTCTGAAAGTGGCGCGCGACGTCAACTCCGCGACCTACGCGACGTTCCAGGCGTACGGCATCGCGGCGATCCTGTATGCGGCGATCGTGTTCGCGCTGATCTGGGGCTTCCGCAAGATGGAAATCCGATTGCTGGCTTATCTGCAACCGCAAGCGCATTAAACCCGGACGCATTCGCGTCATGATGGAGCATACGAGCATGTACAAGCTGACGGTCGACGATCTGCACAAGAAGTTCGGCGACAACGAGGTATTGAAGGGCGTCTCGCTGAAGGCGAAGGCGGGCGACGTGATTAGCCTCATCGGGTCGAGCGGCTCCGGGAAAAGCACCTTCCTGCGGTGCATCAACTTTCTCGAATCGCCGTGCTCCGGGCGCATCACGCTGAACGCAGAGGAAATCAACACGAGCAGGGATCGCAACGGCTCGCTACGCGTGACCCATCCGAAGCAGTTGCAAACGATGCGCACGCGTCTGTCGATGGTGTTCCAGCATTTCAATCTGTGGGCGCATATGACGGCGCTCGAGAACATCATCGAGGCGCCGATCAGCGTGCTGGGATTGAGCCGCGCGCAAGCCGAGGAACGCGCCCGGAAGTATCTGACCAAGGTCGGTTTGCCGGCCAGCACGGAGAAAAAATATCCGTCGCATCTGTCCGGTGGTCAGCAGCAGCGCGTCGCGATTGCTCGCGCGCTTGCGATGGAGCCGGAAGTGATGCTGTTCGACGAACCGACTTCGGCGCTCGATCCCGAACTCGTCGGCGAAGTGCTGCGTGTGATGCAGGCGCTCGCCGAAGAAGGCCGCACGATGATCGTCGTCACGCACGAAATGGGCTTTGCGCGCAACGTGTCGAATCATGTCGTATTCCTGCACAAGGGCAAGATCGAGGAGCAAGGGCATCCGCATCAGGTGCTGACGAATCCGCGCAGCGAGCGGTTGCAGCAGTTTTTGGCGGGGCGGTTGAAGTAGCGGCGGCGGGGTATGGCGCGTCGTTCAGCCTCGCGCCTTACCCCGAATCATTTCCAGAACGACTGCGCCCACTCACCCGATCGCACTGGTCTGCGCGCGGTTCACAGATACACCGTGTGTTCGCTCTCGCCCTCCGGCAGCACGAGGATCACGCCTGACAACAGCGCGCTGTGATGCGCGCACATCAACACCTGCGCGCGATAGCACAGCACATCGCCGGGCTCGAAATCGAGCGGCACCGAAAAATGCGGGCAACGGTTCGCGTAAGCCCACACCTGCTCGCCACGCCGCACGACCACGACGGGCACGCCGGCGGCCGTAGCATCGACGACCCGCGCGCTGCCATCGGGCACGTCGGCAAGCGGGCACAGCGGTGTTTCGTTCATCGCTCAGACTCTCCGTTCCGGATTGCCGAGGCTCCAGTCCCACGGACGGATCTCGACGCAACCGAATAGCCCCGCCTGCATATACGGATCGTTGCTGACGAACTCCATCACATCGTCGATACGCTCCGCTTCGACGACCCGCAACGTGCCGTTCATCGCATCGCATTGCGGCGCGAGCGTCGGACCGCCGAGGCGCACGAACACGCCACGATGCGTATTGCCGCGCAACCACGTCCGATGCACCGGACGCACCCGTTCGCGCACTTCGCGCATGCCGGGCTTGTCGGTCGCGAATACCGCGAAAAAACGTGCCATCGTCATCAACTCCGATCGAGGATGAAGTCGTAGCGCGCTTCGCGGAACGGTCCATCGAAACCGAAGCGGCGCGCGAGTTCGTGATCCGCGGAGCACTCGCGATAGTCGACCATCAGCGAGGGTTTCACGCCGAACACCGCGTCCGAATCCAGATACGGATCCTCGCGATCGAACACATGCGTGACCAGTGTCCGATGCCCCGGCGCATCTATCATGAAGTGCAGATGCGCGGGTCGCCACGGATGCCGTCCGGTCGCTTCGAGCATGCGGCCGACCGGGCCGTCGGTCGGAATCGGATAACTGACTGGCACGATCGTCGAAATCGCGTAGCGGCCTTCGGCGTCGGTGCGAAAACGTCCACGCAGATTGCCGTGCGGCTGCTCGGTGTCCTGCCCCGAGTACATGCCGTTATCGGCGGTCTGCCAGACGTCGAGCACCGCGTTGGCAAGCGGCTCACCGTCCGTCGACAGCACGCGCCCATGCACGAGTGCGGGCGTGCCCGGCGTGAACGCGATGTTCTCGCCGTACGCGCGCTCGGGCATGCCGCGAATATAGAACGGACCGAATACGGTGGTGTCGGTCGCGCCCGTCGCGAGACGGTGATTGATCGCGTCGACGAGCATCGATACGCCGAGCGTATCCGACAACAGGATGAATTCCTGACGCACGAGGTCATCGCACATCTTGCCGGTGTCGGTCAGAAAGCGAATGGCCGACATCCATTCGGCCTCGGTCGGCTCGACTTCACGCACGAACGCATGCATGTGCCGCACGAGGCTTTGCATCAGCGTGCGCAGCCGTTCGTCGGGCGTGCCCGCGAAGCTTGCTACCACCTGCTCGGTCAGGGCCTGCTCGGCTTCTTTGCTGTCTGTCGACATGTCTTCCTCCATCGATTGTTCTGGCGGCGCTGCGTTGGCCAATGCTCAGGCGGGTTCGGCGCCCTGCCACGCACGTTGCAGCAGCGCGCGGATCGCGTCGCGCGCCACGGGACGCGGGTTCGCATACGGATTCTTGCACGCGAGATCGGCCGCTTCGTCGAGTCCCTGCTCGGGCATGCCGATCTGCGCGAGCGCCATCGGAATGCCGAGCGCGCGTGCGACGCGCGCAAGCGCATCGGGCGCGGCGCTGTGGGTGTAGTGTGCCGTATGCGGCAGGTTAAACGTACCGCCCAACGTATGACACAGCTTGTGATGGTAAGTGAACGCTGTTTCGCTGCTAATCGCTGAATCTGTCAATCCGTCACGCTGGATCGTGCAGGTACATGGCTAGCCTGAAAGGCCTGGTTTCGTATCAGCATGGCCCATGCCGTCCGTGCATTCTTTGCCGCGAGCGCCACGGCAGCGATGTTTTTGTGTCGACGTTTGAATGTACGAATGAACGGATTTGGATGTCATAACCGACATGCGAAACGCGCCACACATCAAAGGCCGGTTGCTGATCGTCGCGATGTTCGCGTTGCCCGCGTTCGTGTTCACCAACGGCTGTAAGTCGACGGCGACGGCGACACCGTCCGCGACCGCGCCGGGGGCAATCACCACTGACGACGCTACGCTCGCCCGCCGGGTGAAGCAGGCGCTTGTCGCGGACCCCGCGCTACGATCGTTACCGATAAGCGTGGCAACGTATCGAGGCGTCGTGCAGTTGTCGGGATACGTGGATTCAGAGGCACAGATTCTGGAAGCACTTGCGGTGACCCACGGCGTGCCGGGGGTGCAATCCGTGAGCAACGATCTGCACCTCAAGCCGCAATGACATGCGTTCGCCGGTAGACGGATGACACGAGAGTAACGCGGCACAGCGCACTCAAGCGAGCGCGGTCTCACAGCCGAAAACTCGGCGCGAGACCCAGGGCCGCTTCTGGAGTTCTCCGGACTTCGCTTTGGTCCGGTTCACAACGATAGCGGGCCGCGCAAGGTCATCTTCATATCGTGCTCCTCGTACCGATCAGCTTCTGCGTCACATCCAGTTCCACGATCGACCCTCCGTGGCTCGGTCATGCCTCGGCTTTCAATATATCGCATGTGATATTTCAACCAACAGGCCGGCTGCGAAACTGGTGTTCGACAATCGACAGGTATGCTGATTGCTCATGTTATGACGAGGCGGTTTGCGATTGACCGGTTCACCGTCACTTTGCCACCGTCTGATTGGGTCTCGAAAGGAGTTTCGATCGTGTCGCTCTCTCGCCGTCATTTCATGATACTTGCCGCATCCGTCGCCTCAACGACGGTTCTCTCGACAAAGTCAAACGCGGACGCGCCTGTGCTGTCCGAAAACGATCCGACCGCACTGGCCCTCGGATACAAGATGGACGCATCGAAGGTCGACAAGGCGAAATTCCCTCGGTACCAGACAGGGCAGACCTGCGCCAATTGCCAACTGTATCAAGGCAAACCCGGTTCCACGAATGGGCCGTGTCCGACCTACGGGGGCAAGCTGGTCGACGCAAAAGGGTGGTGTAACGCCTACGTGAAAAAGGCGTAATTTACACGCCGTCGTTGTGCTTCATCGTAGCTCGCGCCGATAGCCGCGTTCCAGTGCGCCGTTATGACAAGGAATAACAAGCTAGCCTCCGTTCAGCACCATCTCACCTGGTCATATCCAACAGGATCGACGGTCTAGTCCGGCCACTTGCGAGATTGAGCCGCGATACCAATGGGCGTTACACGCCTCGAAACACTGGGGCCCAGGCAATCCGCCATAGTCGGGAATCACATCCGGAACGTTGTTTCGGCGCGCTCGCATTGACCTCGCCTCGCGCCTCGAGCAACGGCTTGCCGGTCTCGCCGCTCATCAGGAAGGCATACGTTTCATTCCGGGCTCTCAGAAGATCCGCAGCACGGCGCAGCACCGCGGCCCGCTCCCACGCCGGCGTCTTCGACCACAGTGCGAAACCGCGCTCGGCCGCCGCAAGCGCAGCCGCTTCGTCCGCTTCGTCCGCTTCGGTCGCGGCGGGCACGCTGTCGCCGGACTTCTGACCACGATACATGCACCGTCGGACGCACCGCGCCACGCGCCATCAATCAGCGGGCCACAAGATTCGTACATGCCCGCCCCTTCAGATAAGCGTCTTCGTATAAGTTTCCTGAACGCTGTCGGACCACGGGCCGACGTTCCACTGCCCATACGCACCCATCCCGCCTGCGGGATCCGCACCGTAATAGACCGGCACGTGAATCAGACTCAGGCCAGGGTGGGCGTGCGCCTTCGCGAGCGCATCCGCAGCCCCCGTTCCGTATCGCCCGCTGCTGACGAGTGCCTTCAGCACGACGGGCGCACCTTCCGCACCATTGCTCGTACTGCTGGCGCCTGCGCTGCCCGGTCCGGTCCGGTTGCCCGCCGCGATCTGGTGGGTCAAGGGACGCGAAACCCGGAATATTTCGCTGGAGGAAGGTAGCGACGATGCGTTGACGGAAGCCACAGGTCAGCAAGAATTCCGAACGCGCGAAGCATAAACGCTTGGAGAGCTGAAGGGCTGCAGAGAGAAATCCCTGCAGCTTTTTCTTCAAATCGTCCGTCTTAAGACAACAGGCTTTCCACCCATCGTCTGTTTCGTCATCCATGCAGCAAGCGCCGAATCCAGGTAGTCGGCGTGTCCCGGAAACCAGTTGTACAGATGCATGCCGATGTCTTGCACCAACGCGCAACCGGCCTGCCCTGCTTCGACCGCGGCTTTAACGTCTCGGACTGAATTCAGCACGGCTTCGTGCTCTTCGATGTGGCAGTCGCGCGGGGGAAAGTTTGTCGTGCGCATCCATTCGTCTTCCTGCTCGAAATGGCTGACGGCGTGTTTTTCGAATTCGTCGATTGCGGCAAGGGCGCTCGCATCGGTGCAGGTCACGAGCCGTAGCGCAACTTCATAGAATTCCTTATGCACGTCATCCATCGGCGTGAAGCCGAGTAGCCGTGCGTCCGACCACACAAGGCTGTTGTCACTTTCCCGCACAGGGGCTTCGACATCTTTCAATACAGAGGCTGTCATGTTCGATCAATCTGGCTTTATCAAGATCTAAATCATAGCCGCGACATGTAGAACGCCGCGAATTTCCCAGCATTCCACCGTCAGCGCAGCTTAAATCCTTAAGTCTTTCGAGGCTAGCCGGGTGGAACAATTCGGCCGGCATTCGGGCACGCCGATGCGCTTGCCCTTCAAATCTTCAGGCTCGTCGATACCGCGATCTGCGGCACCCGGTCGCCGCTTGCCGTTGCGCTCCCTTTCGCGCCGGTGTAGTCACCGAAAAAATTGCCGACCGAAGCACAGCCAGCGCCTCACAAATTAGATCCATCGGCGATGAATCCCGTCCCTTTATATTAGAGATCGAATATTCCTAGTCCTGCGGCACTTCCGACCATACGTACTTTCCCGGATGCCCCCAAAGGTTCTTGCCAATTTCACTAGATATCTAATATAGTTGAGTAACACCTGTTGATGAAGGCGACCTGTCGCCGGGAGACATTACATGCTGACCCACCAAGAAAATGAATTGCTGTGCCGCGTCGAAGGCGATGCCCCGATGGGCCAACTGATGCGACGGCACTGGACGCCGGTTTGCCTCATCGAAGAAGTCAGCGAGCCGGATGGTGCGCCGGTCAAAGCGCGCGTATTTGGCGAAGACCTCGTCGTATTCCGGGACTCGGAAGGCAGCGTTGGTGTGCTGGACGAGTACTGCCCGCACCGTCGCGCATCGCTCGTCTACGGCCGCAACGAAGACTCCGGCCTGCGCTGCCTGTATCACGGCTGGAAGTTCGACGTCGCGGGCAACGTGCTTGAAATGGTGTCCGAGCCGGCAGCGAGCTGCATGACCGACAAGGTCAAGCACAAGGCCTACCCAGTGCAGGAATGGGGCGGCATGGTGTGGGCGTATATGGGCCCGCAAGACGCCATCCCCGAATTCGTGCCGCCGGCCTGGGCGCCGACTGCCGACACCCGCGTGAGCATCGCCAAGGCGCTGCTGCCGTGCAATTGGGCGCAAATCCTCGAAGGCGCGATCGACTCCGCGCACAGCTCCAGCCTGCATTCGTCCGACTTCGTGCCGGCACGCGTCGGCGGCGCCGAAGCGACCGGGAAGAACTGGTTGCGCCCCTCCACCGACAAGGCCCCGCGCCTGCAGGTCGAGCGCACCGACTACGGCTTCCGTTACGCCGCGCTGCGCCGCCCGATCTTCAACTCCAACACGCACGACTACGTGCGCTCCACGGTGTTCGTGGCGCCGGGAACGGTGCTGATTCCGCCGAACAATCTTTACAACGTTGCGAACATCAATGTGCCGATGGACGACACGAACACGGCGTTCTACTTCATCGCCTGGGGCGATCCGGAGACGACGCCGGAAAACGAAACGTGGCGCAAGTTCCTGCGTCAGCAGGTCGGTGTTGATCTCGACCAGTACTATCGTCCGCTGCGCAATCACGACAACCGCTTCTGGCAGGACCGCCAGGCGATGAAGGCTGGCAATTTCACTGGCATTTCGGGCTTCCCGAACCAGGACATCGCCATGTGGGTCACGATGGGCCCGATTGCGAACCGCTCGGACGAGCGCCTCGGCGCGAGCGATCTCGCCATCGTCGAATTCCGTCGCCGCATGATCGATGCGATCGCCGAATTCGAGAAGGATGGCGAAGCAATTGGCACCGGTGCAAAGGCGATTTCCCGGGAAGTGTGTTCGTACCAGGCTGTCGTGCCGAAGGAAATCGACTGGCGCACGTATGCTGCGCGCTACGTCAGCAAAAAGAATCCGGAACCGGCCGACCAACCGTCCGCGCTTGCAACGGACTATCAGGTCAAGCAATAACGGGAGACACACGGCCATGGAGCAGCGCCGTTTGCGTATCGGGGTCGCAGGACTGGGACGGGCATTCTCGCTGATGTTGCCGACCTTCCTGCGCGACCCCAGAGTCCAGCTCGTCGCTGCGTGCGACCCGCGTGACGAAGCGCGGCGGCAGTTCGCCGCCGACTTCGCTGCGCCCACCTATGCGGACGTGGCGGAGTTGGCGGATGACCCCAACGTCGAGATCATCTACGTTGCGAGTCCGCACCAGTTCCACGCGCAGCACACTGAAATTGCCGCGGCAAAAGGCAAACACGTGCTGGTCGAAAAGCCGATGGCGCTCGCCGCTGCGGACTGCGATCGCATGATCGCTGCATGCCGCGCAGCGAACGTGCATCTGATCGTCGGGCATTGCCACAGTTTCGACACGCCGTACCTGTGTACGCGCGAATTGATCAGGCGCGGCGATTTCGGCGCGGTGAAAATGATCCAGGCCGTGAACTACACCGACTACCTTTACCGCCCGCGCCGGCCCGAGGAGCTGGCCACGGCTGAAGGTGGCGGCGCCGTCTTCAGCCAGGCGGCTCACCAGGTCGACATCGTGCGAATGCTCGCCGGCTCGCGCGCGACGCGGCTGCGCGCGAGTGTGGGACGGTGGGATTCGTCACGCCCAACCGAAGGTGCTTATTCGGCGCTGATCTGGTTCGAGAACGGTGCTTATGCCTCGCTCTCGTACAACGGCTATGGCCACTTCAATACCGAAGAGTGGAGCGGCTGGATCGGCGAAATGGGTGATCGAACAAGCCCCGACATGTACGGGAGCGCCCGCCGCCGTCTGGGGACGCTCGCGTCCTCGGGCGACGAAGCCAGACTCAAGGCGGCCGGCACCTACGGCGGATCGGCATACAAGCCGCCGACGGCCGCCGCGGACGAGCCGCCGCGCTTTCATCAGCATTTCGGTCCGATCATCGTCTCGTGCGAACGCGCGGACCTGCGCCCGCTGCCCGATTCAATCGTCGTCTACGGCGACGAGCAGCGCCAAACGCTGCCACTGCCTGCGCCCGTCGTGCCGCGCGCCGAAGTCATCGACGAGTTGTATGGCGCGGTCGTCGACGGACACTCGCCCCTTCACGATGGCGAATGGGCAAAGGGCACGCTGGAAATCTGTATCGCGATTCTGAAGTCGAGCAAAACGGGCGCAGATGTAACGCTTTGATAGTTCGCGGTAAGCGCAAAAGCCCTCATCGCCCTCGTTTGAACTGAGCCATGTACAGTTAAAACGAGGGATTTTTTTATCAGCGCTTCCTTCTACGGGGCGCACACATGCGCCCCGATCTCGTTACCCGGCGAACGCCGCGAAGCGCCGCGAAAAATCAATCGCCCCGACGTTCTTCGTCAGCTTACCTAACGAAATATGGTCCACGCCGGTCTCGCCAATGGTTCGCAGCGTCTGCTCGGCCACACCGCCCGAGACTTCCAGCTCGGCGCGCCCTCCGATGCCACGCACAGCCTCGCGCATCGTCTCGATCGAGAAATTGTCGAGCAGAATCGCCGCGGCGCCCCCAGCCAACGCTTCCTTTAACTCATCGAGCGTCTCCGCCTCGACCTGCACGGGCACACCCGCACCCAATGCTTGAGTGGCGCGAAGCGTCGACGCAATGCCGCCGCCCGCCGCGATGTGGTTTTCCTTGATCAGAATGCCGTCGGTGGTCTGCCGTCGTGCCTGTCGTGGACCTGGCACGCCCGTCTATATTATTAGATCTATAATGAATATGCTACTCGGGAAGGACCTGAATCGCTGAGCTGCGCCTCAATCCTGATCGATTTCTTCGCCGCGTGCCGCGATCAGATTGCCCACTTCCCGCGTCGACGGAATGCGCAGCGCCGGGTTGTCCGACTCGGATTCGTCGCGTGCCATGTTCTCGATGATCGTCAGCAGAACCTTCCGCGCGACGTTGATCTCGGTGGTTTTCAGGCCCCTGACGCTAATTTCGTTGACTTCTTCCGCGAGCGGGACGAGCTTGTTTTTCAGGCTCCGGCCGCGCGGCGTGAGGTAGACGTGCGTGTTCTTGCGATTGCCGGGTTCATAGCGGCGCTCGACATACCCGAGCTTTTCCATTGCCGACACCGCACTGAATGTGGTGGGCGTGGTGGTGCCGGTCTCGTCGCTGAGCTCCTTCTGCGTAAGCCCGTCGGTGACCCATAGCACACGCAGATAAGCCCAGTGGCCGAACGAAACTTCATGCTGCGCCAGGCGCATTTGCAGACCGCGAATCATCGCGCGGCCTGCATCCTTCACCAGGTGAGCAAGACGATCATCCGGAACCGCCTCGCGCCAGTGCCGCAGGATGGGGTCCTCGCTCGCGCCCCCGCCCTTGCCCGAAGTACGTGCTGCTGCCATACCTTCCTCGCTGTTATTGTGACCAGACCGGTGACAATCATAGCGCTTTAGCCGGCGCGAGAGGCGCTGGAGCGCATCGCCTGGGCCGCTCAGAAGGTGTGGCGAATGCCCACGGTCACGCCCGCCTGGTCCATGCCTGGCGCAATGTCCACGCCTGTGCCACGAATACCGACGTTGGAGAATGAACGATTGGAGACATACGCTCCTTCCGCATACACGTCGGTGCGCCTGGACAGCGAGTAGTCGACGAGCAATACCCCCATCGTCGGGCCGCCGTGCGGATTGCGAAACTGCGTGTGATAGACGCTGGCGGAAATGGCAAGCGGCGCATTCACCCTCCAGGTCACGCCGCCCCAATAGAGCAGCGAGCTCGGCGGCACATCCGTATTGCGCGTGTTCAGCCAGCGCAGGCCGGCCAGCGTCGTGACCGGCCCGAAGTCGTACGACACGCCGAGCAGCGCGCGCTGCTGCGCATTGCTCTGTGTCGCGATCGAGGTGCCCTGCAACTGGTCGTACGTCAACCCGATGCTGAACGGCCCCCGATCGTACAGGACCGCCGCGCTCATTTCGCGGCCCACCTTCGTTGCGCCGGGCACGCTCCCACCGTTCGGAATCGTCGCGTCGAACCCGGTGCTGTACAGTGCCGCGAACGTGACGCCGCCGAGGTGCACGCCATAGCGCACCGAATTGTCCGCGCGGTTCACGAACTGGCTGTCCATGCTTTGCGCGGAATAGCTGGGGTTAAACGTCAGCGCGTCGTACTTGTACATCAGCTCGTAGAGCAGGTTTTGGTGACGTCCGAGCGTGAGCGTGCCGTACGGCGTTGAGACGCCAACGAATGCCTTGCGGCCGAACAGCCGTCCGTTCTGACCTAGCGCGCCGGTGTTCACGTTGAACCCGCCCTCCAGCGTAAACACGGCCTTGTAGCCGCCGCCAAGGTCTTCTGATCCCTTGAGCCCCCAGCGCGATCCGGCGAGATTGCCCGACTGTTCCCGGATCACCGAGCCCGTCTGACTGCCCTGGGGTACCCGATTGACGTACTCGACGCCCGCATCAACGATGCCGTAGAGCGTGACCGAACTCTGCGCATGGGCCGACGTGCAGGCGAGCGTCAGCAACCCGCCGCAGGCAAGCGGGAATGTGTGTCTCTTCATGATCATCTGTCTTCTGGATTACTGAGTATATTGGATGTATTGTCCCCTTCCGCGCATCCGTCGCGCACCCAGCGCCTGCCGGATGCGCGACGGCACGAACAACCGCCGCGAGAGGTCAGATCTTGAATCGCTCCAGGCTGGCCGGGTGGAACAGTTCGGCAGCCTGCAGGCGACGGCTCGACAATCCCTCGGCGTGGTGCTGCGCGAGAAAGCGGTCGATCACATGCTCGTTGTTCGCGAATCCGTACGACCAGAAGTCGTGCCCCATCAGACGCCGTGCATTGCGCAACTGGTCCTCGACGAACGGCAGCGTCACCTTGGTCGCCGAGGTGTCGCTCAAACGGGCCAGCGCCACTTCCTTCGATTGCTCGAACGCCTTCGCGATCGCGCCGGGCAGCCACGGGTGCTGATCCGCGAGCGTCTTGCGAATGCCCAGCGTGTGCATGATCGGGAAGAGCTGCCTGTGCTCGTACCATTCGGCGGCGCTTTTCTGCGGATCATCGAAAAGGTACTTGACCTTCGGATGCCCACGGTCGAAGCACGACGGCGCGCGCGGTCCGATCACGCCGTCAATCTCGCCTTCGGCCAGCAGGTTCGAGATCGTCTGCCCTTCGGGTGCGCTTTCCAGCACGACGCCTTCAGGCAGCTTGAGCGCAATCTTCTCCACGCGCGTCGGATCCTCGTAGCCGCCCCGCACCCAGCGGATATCCGACGCCTTCACGCCATATTCCTCTTCGAGAAAGAGCCGCACCCATACGTTGGCCGTGAGCTGGTATTCCGGCACGCCGATGCGTTTGCCTTTCAGGTCCTCGGGCCGGTCGATCCCACGGTCGGAACGCACGTAGACCGAGCTGTGTCGGAACGCGCGCGACGGAAAGACCGGCACCGCGATGTAGGGCGACGTGCCCGCGGCCATCTTCACCGAATAGCTGCTGAGCGAAAGCTCGCAAATGTCGTAATCGGCGTGCCGGAACGCACGAAAGAAGATTTCCTCCGGGTCCTGCAGCATGAACACCGGATCGACACCGTCGATCTGGACGTCGCCGTCGATCAGCGGCCGCATCCGGTCGTAGTTGCCCACCGCGATGGAAAGTTGAAGCTTGCTCATTCCTGCTCCTGTCTGACTGTCAAAATGCTTGCCGTCGCGTGCATCGTCACGCGCCGGATTGCTGTGCCTGCCGCTCGCGCGGCACGCCGAAGAAGACGGCGATGCCGCCGATGAAAACGAGCGCCGCCACCAGCAGGATGCCGGCCGAAAAGCTGCCGGTCACGCTCTTCACCCAGCCGAGGACGATTGGTGCGAAGAAAGCGCCCACCTGACCGAGACTGCTGATCACGCCAATGCCGCCGGCGGCCGCCGTGCCCTTCAGGTAGTTCGGCGGAATGGTCCAGATAATGGCTGCGGCCGCGAAATAGCTCACCGAAACGAGACTCAGGCACGCGATGGCGGCAACCGAGTTGTGCGTCAGAACCGTCAGGAGCACCGCGCCCGTGGCGCCCGCTGTCGTCGACAGCACGAAGTGCCAGCGGCGCTCGAGCCGCAGGTCGGAGCTGCGTGCGATCAGCAGCATGGCAACCGCGCCGACGATATAAGGCAGCGCCGACAGGAAGCCGATCTGCAACAGGTCGGAAACGCCCGCCTGTTTGATGATCGTGGGCGTCCAGTAGTTGAGGATGGTTCCGCAAATGGGCACCGTGGCCCAGCCCGCGGCAATCACGTACACGCGCGGGTCGCGCAGCGCCGCGAGGAGCGTGCTCGGCGAGTTATGCGGCTTGCTGCGACCTTCCTCGTCGAGCGCGCCGATGACAATTCGTTTTTGATCCTCGGTCAGCCACCTCGCATCTTGCGGCCGGTCGATCAGGTAGAAGTAGGCAACGACACCGGCAATCACGGCGGGGACGCCTTCAAGGAAGAACAGCCACTGCCAGTTGCGGAAGCCCCATACGTCCATGAAGTTTTGCAGGATGAAGCCAGAAAGCGGGCCGCCGACAATCCCCGCAACCGCGATCGCCAGCAGGAACCGCGACGTGATACGAGCGCGGCGCTTCGACGGGTACCAGTACGAGAGATAGAGGATGATGCCGGGCCAAAAGCCCGCTTCGGCCGCGCCGAGGAGCGTCCGGGCGAGATAGAACTGCCATGGAGCGGTCATGAACGCCATGGCAGTCGAGATGGCACCCCACAGCAGCATGATCCGCGTGACGGTCTTGCGGGCGCCAATGCGCCGCAGCAACAGCGTGCTCGGCACTTCGAGCAGGATGTAGCCGATAAAGAACAGACTCACGCCGAGCCCGTACGCCGCGTCGCTCAGCCCGAGATCGTGCTTCAGCTGCAGCTGCGCGAAGCTGACGTTGACGCGATCGAGATAGTTGAGGACCCAGCACAGGAAAAGAAAGCTCATTAGCCTTAACGTGATCTTGCGGTATGTCGCCTCCTCCGCCGCCGAGTCGGCTATGGCAGACAGGGATAGGTCCCCTGAGTGCAACGTTGAATGTGCCATGACTGAATCTCTCCGAATTTCACTCTGGATACCGGCCGGAACAGCGTCCCTCTCACCGTTTAATTAGAGCTCTAATATTCAGCTTACGGCGGCTTTATGTCGCTGGCAAGAACGGGTTTATACCGAGAGCAAGATCGCGAAAAATCGCGCGCCTTGACTTGCATAATTAGAGATCTAGTCATAATATGCAATCCATGTTGATGCAACGCAAGACTGGACTGGTCAGAAGGAGACAGACATGACGCCCCCATCGGAAGACGGTTTTCGTCGTCTGAACATTGCTGGCAAGGAGAAGATCGCCCGTGACATCTGGCGCTTTGAACTGACCGACCCGCAAGGCGCGCCGTTGCCGCCGTTCGAGGCGGGCGCGAACTTGACCGTCGTGGTGCCCAACGGTTCGCGACGCAGTTATTCGCTGTGCAATGACTCGCAGGAGCGCAATCGCTACGTCATCGCGGTCAAGCGTGACAGCAACGGACGGGGCGGTTCGATGAGCTTCATCGACGATACGGCCGAGGGCGACACCGTGGACGTCTCTTTGCCCCGCAACGAGTTTCCCCTCGATGAGCGCGCAAAGTCATTCGTTCTCGTCGCGGGCGGCATCGGTATCACGCCGATGTTGTCGATGGCACGGCAGTTGCGGGCGGAAGGCCTGCGCTCGTTCAAGCTGTATTACCTCGCCCGCGATCAGGAAGGCACGGCGTTCTTCGAGGAACTGACCAGCGACGAATGGCGTTCGGACGTGAAGATTCATCACGATCACGGCGACGCGTCGAAAGCATTCGACTTCTGGCCTGTGTTCGAGAGGTCGAAGTCGGCGCAACACGTGTACTGCTGCGGCCCGCAAGCGCTGATGGACACCGTGCGGGACATGACCGGCCACTGGCCGTCGGGCACGGTGCACTTCGAGAGCTTCGGTGCAAGCAATGCGGATGCGCGCGAAAGCACGCCGTTCACTGTGCGGCTTTCGCGCAGCGGCACGTCGTTCGACATTCCCGCCAATCGCTCGATCCTCGAGGTGCTGCGCGACGCCAACGTGCGCGTGCCGAGTTCGTGCGAAAGCGGCACCTGCGGCTCGTGCAAGACAGCGTTGTGCTCAGGGGAGGCGGATCACCGGGACCTCGTGCTGCGCGACGACGAGAAAGAAACGCAGATCATGGTTTGCGTGTCGCGTGCGAAATCCGCGGAGCTGGTTCTCGATCTTTGAGCATCGCGGGCTGGGTACGAACGCGTCGCATGAAGGCCTCCAGCGCACCCAATTAGAAAAGCCCCCGCCGAGGGGCAAAAATCCTTAAATGCCGTTCTGCATGCTGGTTCCGATTCCGGAAGTCCTGACGGCTGAAACCAGCATTTCCTGAGACGACATTCCTCCGGCGCCGATTGGACGCACGCACCGATCTCCATCGCATCGATTCATCGTCTATCGAAGGGAAAATCGTGGCGGCAACAGATCACTGCGTTCTGAGGTCGAAAAACTCGTTGGCCCGACGCGGGGCCGCGGGGCGTGCGTGCGCACGATCGCCGATGGATTCGAGTGGTCGTTTGGCTGGTCAGCCCCGGCCGCGCAACGGCTGCGCTTCCTGCTCGACTTCAGCTATCTGCGGCACGCGTCTGTATCGACGACGTCGATCTATCTGCACAGTGACGAAGTAAAGCGGGCACGGCAGATGAGCGACGTGTTTGCTGTACGAAAGCGAAGTCGCTTCGATGGAAGCGTGCTATCCCGGTGCCAACCAGACATAACGCCGCGACGGCAAGTCGTCGTGGCCGCCTTTGTCAGCGGGTTTTGGGGCGAAGCCCGAGTGCGATGGCAGCATGGCACCCGACCGTTAGTTGCGCATCCGACAGGAAGACGTTCGGTCATCTGCGCCAACGTATCGGAGACCGCAGTTCGGCGCGAAGCGGACGACGTTCGCCGGTCGGATGGCTTTACACGTGTGTCTCGTCATCCCTTGCCGAGCGGCGGCCGACTCGGGAATCCCGCCATATTGCTTAGCTGGGCCAGTTCATTCGCCGCCTCGCGCAGCAGCATCGAGTACTCGTGAATCTTCTCGGTCGTCAGCCGCACCCGCGGACCGGCCAAACTGATGACGCCGACGCAACGCGAGCCGCTCACCACGGGCACCGCCACCGCTGACATGCGCGGGGCAAACACCTCGTCGATCATCGCGTAGCCACGCACGCGCGCAGCGTGCAGGAAGCCCAGCAGCGCCTTGAGCGTCGTCGGCGCATTGGGTCCAAACTCATTGGGCTGTCCAAAACCCTGCTTCAAAACCAGTGCCGCCGCCTGTTCGTCAGTCATTGTCATCAGCCATGCGTGTCCGGTCGACGTGCATGAAAGTCGTGCTGCGTGGCCCATGTCAGGATCGTAGCGAAAGCCGATGCGCTGTCCGTCCGCCTTCCCCACCCAGATGATTGCTTCGCCGTCCGCCAACGACAGCCGCGCCAGTTCACCTGTCTGCGCAGCGACGCGTTCGATGATCGGCTGGGCGATATCCGCGATGCCCGTCAGGCTCAGGAATTCCAGCCCGTTCGACGTCATACGCATTGTCAGAATGTAGCGGCTGTGATCGACCAGTTGCCTGACATAGCCGCCTTCGATGAGCTCGGCGAGCACGCGGTGGCACGTGCTGCGGGGCAGGGACAAAGCGTCGGCAATCGCCAGAAGACCCGCGCCTTCGGCTTGCGTCGCCAGGAAATCAAGAATTCTCAGGCCGTTTTTGAGCGACATTTCGCGTGATTTTCATTATGTGCAATGCAGTTCCGGTGCGGAACGCCTAGCTTTCCGAGCGCAAACAATAGCACTTGTTCGTCGCCAGAACGAACGGTTCGACATATGAGGAATTCAGGAGACAACATGTCATTTTTTGCTGATTCAGGCCTTGCCGCGGAACAACAGTCCGCGCAGGCTCACTTGATGGCGCGTCGGGCGGTGGCAGGCGCAACCGTCGGAACCGCGCTCGAATGGTTCGACTTCGCGCTGTATGGTGTGGTCGCGGCCACGATCTTTCCAAAGCTGTTTTTCCCATCGCTGGACCCGACCGCCTCGTTGCTCGCGTCGTTGGCTAGTTTCTGGGCAGGGCTGGCCGCACGCCCGCTAGGCGCGGTGATCTGCGGGATGCTCGGGGACCGTTGGGGACGCCGCAAACTGATGCTTATCACCGTGTCGGTAATGGGAGCTTCATCGTTCCTGATGGGGCTGTTGCCCACTTACCACCAGGTTGGCATCTTCGCGCCGACGTTGCTGGTGACACTGCGCATCATCCAGGGATTCGCGCTTGGCGGCGAGTCGACGGGCGCGCAACTGATGGCGGTCGAGCATGCGTCTGCCAACCGACGCGGTTGGTATTCGGGCCTGCTTGGCATCTGCTCGCCACTCAGCCAGATTCTCGCCAATTTCTCGCTCTTTACACTGGCCGCGTTGCTTTCATCGGACGACTTCGACTCCTGGGGATGGCGAGTCCCGTTCCTCGCAAGCTTTGTGCTGGTGCTGCTGGGCATCTACATCCGCAGGAAGGTTAGCGAGACACCGGCCTTCGAGGCGCTCAGGAAGAGTGGCTCGCCCACACGCGCCGCCAATCCGCTAGGCACCGTTTTCAAATATCACTGGCGCACCGCGCTTCGCCTGACGCTGTTCTTCTGTGGCCCGGCCGCACTGTTTTATCTGATCGTGGTTTTCTCGCTCAGCTATCTGACGAAACACCTCGGCGTACCAAAGCAGACCGGTTTCATGCTGCTGATGGTTGCGAATGTCTGTGCCATCGCGGGAGCGCTGGCGGGCGGTTATCTGAGCGATCGGATCGGACGCAAACGTGCGCTGATGATCGGCTCGTTCTGCACGCTGATCTGCTGCCTGATCTACTTTCCGATTCTCAACCAGAACTCGATCGCCATGACGATGTCCGTGATGGGCGCCTTCCTCGGCTTCACACAGTTCCAGAGCGGCATCCAGCCGGTGTGGTTCGCCGAGTCGTTTCCGACCGATGCGCGCTACACGGGGTCCGCACTGTCGTACTCGGGAGCCAACCTGCTTACCGGCGGCCCGATGCCAATCGTCGCCGTGGCGCTGCTCAATGCCTTTAACGGTTCCCCTTGGGCCATCGTAGCGGTCTGCGGCTCGCTGAACCTGATCTCCTTCCTGATGATCGCAATATCCCGGGAAACCAGAGACACGGCCCTGGAACGCTCTTCTACACACTGACACCATGACTCGCAAACTCTACATCCTCAATGGCTCCAACCTGAACATGCTGGGCGCGCGGGAGCCTCATCTTTATGGCAGCACGACGCTGAAGGACATCGAACAGAACTGCCTCGCGCTGGCCGACGCCCTCGAGTTCGACTGCGTATTCCGACAAACGAACAGCGAAAGCGAGTTGATCGACTGGATCCAGGAAGCGTTCTTGCAGGACGCCGCGCTGATCATCAATCCAGCCGGCTTTTCATTCGGTCGGATTCCGGTGCTCGACGCAGTCAAGCTCATCCGCCGACCAGTAGTGGAATTGCATATCACCAACATCCATCGACGCTCGGAGGAATATCGTCACTCGACGATTTCGGTGGCGGCTACCGCGGTAATTTGCGGGGCTGGCGCAAACGGATACTTGCTAGCAATCCGCGCGATTGACGATCTGTGGGGCAACCAGACCTGAGCCGGCTCCTCTATTCATGAAGCACGCGGGCTCCTCGATGGAGCCCGAGTTCGGCTGGGGCGTCTTCTACGCAGTGGTGGTTGCCACGTTCGCCTTCGTCATGTTCTTGCGCGAGCGGCGCGTGAATCGCGCGATCGACTCCGAGCTGATAGGGCTCGACATCAAGAGCTGGCTGATGTCGGCGTGCGTCAGCGCGGCGCTGTTGCTGGCGCTTTCGATTGCATGGCTGCTCGAACGAATCGGGCACGGCCACCTGACACCGTACATCGACCCCAGCGTGCTCGCACTACTGACGCTCGTCCTGATCCCGATGCCGATCGGAACCGTGATCGGCGCGGTCAAGGAAGTGTTGCTGATCACGCCGCCGGATCTGGAGCGCGAGCTGCGCGACCTGATGCAACAACTGACCGCCGACTACGGCTTCGTCAAGCACTCGCACTACGCGACGCGCGTCGGCCGCGGCCTGTTCGTCGAGGTGCATATCGTGTTGCCCGAGGCGATGGAGCACGCCGGCGTCCGCCGGCTCCATCAGATCCGCGACAGGATCTCGCGCGCAATCGGCGAATCGGGCCCGGACCGCTGGCTGACGGTGGCGTTCATGCGCGACCCGCGCTGGTTGTAACTTTCGCGGCTAGTCCCCGAACGGGTTGTTGGTGTCCTTCACTTCGGTACTGAGGTTGTATTCCGCACGCATGGCCTTGAGTACGCCCTCGATGTCGCGCTCGAAGCCGATCGCGTTACCGAAGTGGGTCATGTTCCAGTTGCAGCCTGTCTTGTCAGCCTCTTGCAATTGCGGCCGCGGCACGCGAATCTTCACGCCATCCTCGACGATTTCCTGCAGTCGATGGATTCGCCGACTGACCTCCTGCTGAAGCTGCGAGGCATTAAGCGTCTTGCGTATCATCCAGGTCTCCTCCCGGTTGCTCGAGCCAGTCTAACGCAAGTGATGCGTTTCGCGACCTGGCGCTGAAATGCGAAGTGCCAGAGAGAAAGCAGGCGTATCGGTTCGTGGGGGTGCGTCAGCCAGCGCCGACGCGCGCGAAAGTCTGGCGGCTTTAGACGACGTTGGTTGTGCGTCGCACCACACATTCGTTCGCTTTCTCCGTCGCCGGCCTGGATTGTTTCCCCGATAGCCAGACATACGGATTACGAGGAACATAGGCATGCGCTAAAGGTTGCCAACGTGTAAAACCGATGGGGGTAAGCATGGGACAACTCGACTTCAGTACCTTCGAGCACGAAGGTTGGGAGCGGGTCGCGCAGGCCTATCATGAGTATTTTGGCGATTTGACCGCCCAGTCGAATCAGGCCATGCTCGAGACCCTCTGCATTCGGCGCGGAGCCCGTTTTCTCGACGTCGCCTGCGGCCCGGGCTACCTCGCGGCGGCCGCCGCGCGCAGCGGCGCGGATGTCGCCGGCGTGGATTTTTCGGTCGCGATGGTCGACAAGGCGAGACGCGTCTTTCCGGCACTTGAGTTCCGCGTCGGCGACGCGGAGGATTTGCCATTTCCCGACGCAAGCTTCTCGGCAGTGGGGATCAGCTTCGGAATGTTGCACTTTGCGCACCCCGAGCGCGCACTCGCGGAGGCGTTTCGTGTACTGCAACCTAACGGCAGAATCGCCTTCACGGTCTGGGCGACACCGAACAAGGCGGTTGGCTTCGGCATGGTGTTGAAGGCGATCGAGGAGCACGGGACGACCGACGTACCCGTCCCGCCGGGACCACCCTTCTTCCGATTCAGCGATTGGGAGGAATCGAAGCACCTGTTACTCGATGCCGGGTTCGTCCAACCGGAGGTGCGGGAGTTGGACCTCACGCTCGTGCTTCGTGCTCCCAATACACCTTTTCATGCACTCCTGCGTGGTGGCGTGCGGGTTTCCGCGTTGCTACACGCGCAGACGCCGGCCGCGCTAGCGTCTATTGAACGGGCCGTCGCACACGAGGCGCAGGCGTATCGCAGCGATACTGGGGACCTCAGGCTTCCGATGAGCTGCGTTCTGGCTTCCGCACTCAAGCCTTAGGGCGAGCGGGCTGACTCAACTCACCTAGACCGTCGCGGCGAGCTTGAATTCATCGAACCTGGCTACTGGTGGCGATAGTTCCTGGACTTCCAGACGGTCCACCAGAGCTGCATGCGCACCGTCAACCAGCCAATGGCAGATTCGCTCGAGTTCTTCAGCGTGTCCTTGCAACACAGCCTCGACCGAACCGTCCATCCGGTTGCGCACCCAACCCGTGATGCCTCGAGCCGTGGCCTCGTTGATGCAAGCCTGCCGGTAACCTACACCCTGCACGTGGCCATATACCCTGACCAGTCTGGTCCGTAAATCGGTATCGAACTGTGGCGTCATGATGCACGTAACTCCAGGCCGGATAAGACGCAGCGCAATTGCCTCTGGACGCTGTCGCTGTCAGTCCGGAAGCAAAAGCTCTGCTCGACACGAATCGCGGGTTCGACAGTCAACCTCCGCGCACCTCGTCGGTTTCGCCTGCCGAGTCTGTCGCCTCCCAATCCGCCTTCGTCGTTGCTGCTGGCGTCACCGGCTTGATACGTGTCCACCACGCGGTATTTGCCGGTGCATGGAAGCGGAACTGCGTGCTCCATGCCGCCCAGAACTCCCGCTGTGCGGCCTGGGACGTCGGGAGAACAAAACCTAACTTCTCAGCGAGTGCCGGCAGATAGAGGTCAAACGTTGATTTGACAACGTCGCCCCAGCTTCTTGCCTCAAGAATCGCAAGCCGATACGCAATTGCCGCAATGGCGGCCGCAATCGCAGCGTTCTGAAAAAGATCCGCCAACAGGTAATTACCGGCCAGTCCGTCGGCAAGCCAGATGTCAATCGCTCGCACCAAGGTAAAGATGGACGTAAAGGTACCCAGAACGACGAGTCCGACCAGAAAGTCAACTGGAGCTCTCGAATCCGCAATGATTGCTTGATAGTCCTTTGGGATGACTGCAAGAAGACGCGGCCATACGAATATGCTGTCAACCTTATAGACTTCGCTCGAGTAACCCTCGAATGCACGCAACGTGTTCCCAAAGGCCGTAGGAAGAACGAGATTTTCATGCCGGGGGAAATCACGGGCGTTCCGCTCCTGGTTGCGGTACAGCCTCGCCCTTACGGTGGCTCGGTTCGATTCAGCCTTTCTGTATTCCAATGATTCCTTTGAGGCTTTAAGCCGCTCGATTGTACTGTTCTCTGTAGCGAGTTCCGTACGGAGGCGTTCTATGAGGTCCAGCTGACGATTGCGGCGATTTCGCTCATCGCGCTTCCAGGCCTCGCGATTGAATGGCCATTTGTATCCTTCGAGGACCTGATAAAACCAGTTGTTCAATACCAACAGGATCAGCGATAGGACCCATACGATGATGAGGAAAGAGAACAGGCTTCCAACCTTGTCGCTGTCCGAGGTCGCTTTGTGTAGCAAATCGCAAAATGCCGGGATATCGGCGTTTGCCGCGAGAAAGCCTGTAAAGCCAAGCAGGGCCGGCAAAAAGAAGCCGAGGATAAATGCTTTGTCCAGCAGTTTCGATAGGCCCGAGAGCATCGGAGATTATCCCTTGGCAAGTTCAGCGACGCACTGGCGGTGGGTTGTCGTCATCTGGGTCCTGCTGCGACTGTCCCGGAAGACCTCCGAATTGAAGAGCCCGGTGAACGGCATTCAAATCGATGCTTGCCAGTTTGCTCGGCGGCGTTGCTGAGCCGGAGTCGTCCACAAGATGTTGATAGAGGAAATCGACAACCGCACTGAGGGCATTGAGGGCGCTCGCGTAATCTCGTGCAATTGCCAGGTCGTGGACTTCTACGGCCCGCCTCATCACCAATTCGCGTAGTGGTTCCGGAGCTGATTCGTATTGGCGAGCAAACGCGGCGTTCCGTTTGATCTCTTCAAGCCGGTCGATCGCTTTTGAGGCACTACGGCGGGTCTGCCCCCTAGGTACATGCGTGGCGCTGCGCCCGACCACTTTTGTCAGCAGTTCGACGATTTCACGAGATGAGTTTTCTTTCATCCTGGCTCTCCAAGGGGAAAACACACTCGCTCCCCAGCCCCGCCCGGTCGTCAATGCTCGAACCGTTACTCGATGTTAGTACAGCTGTTCGGTAGGAGGAAACAGTATATCGGTGCGCACGCCGCAGAAGTGTCACGTGGACTTCGCAACAAGTGAACTATCGCCGGGTTCCTCGCTGCCTCGCACATACGGTTGGTCAAGCGAGCGGCACAGGACAATCCCTGAACGCTTGCCGGGCAATGTTCAAGAACATGCGGGCGCACTTCTGCGCAGCGAAATGTTGGTTTCGGACCGTCGCTGCCCGGTCAAAGTGTAGGGTGAGTCCCACCATCGAGTCCATGTCGCCACTGTCACGCGAGCATTCAACGCCTACGCAGCCCGTTAGCGGCACGCTTGCCTGACAGCCCCTCCGTCGGCACGGTCTTTGCATCCAGAAACTGCGTCAACCGGAGATAGCCATGATGCGATGTTTTGCGGACTTCGCTCCCAAGCAAGCGCTGCGCGGCAGTGCAGCCGTACTTGCTGCCACCATACTCCTAACAGCATGCGGGACGGGAATGGCGGCATTCGCCGGACTGCTTCCGAAATCCGACGGGGTAGCGACCGCAGTGACCGCTACGCCGTTGGTCGAACTGCAGACCACGATGACGAATCTAATCGAATCCGGTTACGAGGACATTTCCGCAACTGCTGACTAAGCTCGCCCGCAAGCTCGGCGGTGCCGCGCCGCGCCACGTGATATCACTGTCGGAACCGACTTCACCGTTCATCAGGTGTTGAACACGGTTCGTCTTCAACTCTGTTCTCTGCCATTAGCTATGCTTCTCTCTGTGTCTTGCGCCCGCCGCGAAGCACAGCCACCAAACACCGGCACAGTCGCTTGCGCACGACCCAATGATCGGTCCGACAGGTACCGTTACGTACCAGCGGGTAGGCGCGGTCGCATTGATTGCGTTCGAGCAATGCCCAACACCTGGCGGACCACCGCGTACTGCACGAACATAGGAGCGAAACGTGGCAAATATTGACTTCGAGAACCTCTGGCAGTTGTTTCCAGTCACCGACGATATTCCCGATTCCGCCCGCCTCGCGGAGCCGATTCATCAGCGCGTCTCGCTCGTCGATGGAGAACTGAAAGCATGGGATGGCGCCTGCAAGAACGTGCAGTCGCCAGTCTGCGTGCGACAAGCCTCCGGCGACGCTGAACAGGTCGTAATTGGCAGTTATCCGGTCATGGGCGAGGTCGAGAGCGATGCCGCGCTGAACGCGGCCGTGCGAGCCTACGATCACGGCCGCGGTGAGTGGCCAACGATGACAGTCGCGCAGCGCATCGGCTGCATGCAAGACTTCATTCGTCTCATGGCGGCCAGGCGCCATGAGATTGTGAATCTGATCATGTGGGAAATCGGCAAGAGCCTTGCCGATTCGCAGAAGGAGTTCGACCGCACCATCAGCTATATGCAAGACACTATCTCGGCGCTAAAGGAGCTAGACAATAGCAACTCGCGCTTTGTCATCGCCGAGGGAACCATCGGCCAGATTCGCCGCACCCCGCTGGGCGTCGTACTGTGCATGGGGCCTTACAACTATCCGCTGAACGAAACGTTCGCGACGCTCATTCCCGCATTGCTGATGGGCAACACCGTCGTGTTCAAGCCGCCCCAATATGGCACGCTGTTGTTCTTTCCACTGCTCGAGGCCTTCCGCTCCGCTTTCCCGAAAGGCGTCGTCAACACGATTTATGCACCGGGTGCGGTGGTGGTGCCACACATGCTCGCCTCAGGAAAGATCGACGTGCTTGCCCTCATCGGCTCAAGCAAGGTTGCAGACCACCTGAAAAAACAGCACCCAAAGTCGCATCGGCTACGCGCCGTTCTCGGCCTTGACGCCAAAAACGCCGCGATTGTGTTGGCTGACGCCGACATAGACCTCGCCGTGAAGGAATGTCTGCTCGGTACGTTGTCGTTCAATGGTCAACGGTGCACAGCGCTCAAGATATTGATGGTGCACCGCTCGATCGCCGATACGTTTCTTCAGCGCTTTAACGCAGCGCTCAAAAATCTCAAGGTCGGCATGCCGTGGGAACAGGGTGTGTCCATTACACCGCTGCCGGGGATGCATCGCACGGCCTACATGACTCAGGCAATTGACGATGCGAAAGCGAAAGGCGCGGCGGTCGTGAACGAAGGTGGCGGCGTGTTCTGCAAAACTCTTTTCTATCCGGCCGTGGTGTACCCCGTGAAGGAAGGGATGATGCTCTATCGTGAGGAGCAGTTCGGACCGATCATCCCAGTCGTGCCGTTCGATGACATCGATACACCACTCGAGTATGTCATCACTTCGGACCACGGTCAGCAGGTCAGCATTTTCGGCACCGACGCTGCCCAAATTGGCTCGCTGGTCGACCCGCTCGTCAATCAGGTGTGCCGCGTCAATCTCAACAGCCAGTGCCAGCGAGGCCCAGACGTCTTTCCGTTTGCCGGCCGCAAGGATTCTGCGGAAGGTACGCTATCGGTCACCGATGCGTTGCGCGCGTTCTCGATTCGCTCCATGGTCGCGGCCAAAGAGACCGACCTGAACAAGACGCTGCTCGATACGATGGTCACGAATCATCACTCGAAGTTCGTGAACACCGGCTTTATCTTTTAGCGGCTCGATGGGTATCGAGCAAGAGTCCCGGTGCGGAGGTTCAGCGCGCGATGCCGTAAAGGTCAGCGCATTGCGCGCATGGTTGAGTGAAAGGGTCCATTCGTCAGTTGGGGCGATTTCGCACGACGTCCGGCCAGTCGATGCCCGTAGAAAAGCATAGGTTTAAAAGCGACGAATATTTGCGACCTGCTCGTATTGTTCCACACCGACTACGACTCGGTACTCCTGCATCAGCCGGATGAGCGCCTGCGACGCCCTGGAAATCACACCGTAGACTTCCAGCTGCTCGGCGTGCACCAGCGCCTGCCCCAAAGTCATGGCCACGTCAGTCCCCTTATTGCAGTTGAACAGCGAGCAAGTCGTTGGCGAACGCGGGTCGGGCGGAGGCGAACTCCATCAGGTCGAGGAAGCCCTCGCTGAGCGCAAACTCATGCAGCGCATCATCGCCGCTGTCAGCTTTGATGCGACCGTAGCTTTCGACCATTTTCAGGTCGGTAATCAAGTACATCATCTCAACCTCTTTCTGTCTGGGAATGCCCCGAGTTGTCGCGCTCATACCTCGACGGAAAGAATGCGCCCCGTCGGGCCGTTGTCGTCTCATGCTTCGGTCCGAAGAGTACGTAGCGTGGCTTAATTCAAGCTTAAACAATGCCAACGATGAGAACGCCTCGCCGCAACGGAGATTCGGCGGCGCCCAGTCGGAAAACCTCGGGGAATAGCATTCAATCCGTCGCGAAGCGGTTGAACGCTGGACGGTCGTTTGGCGGGGAGAATAAAGTGCTCTCGGGTCACTTGCTCGATGGCGGAGCAAGCGGCTGTTATTGAATGTCAGTCCGCAATCTCCGGCTCGACCAGCTTCGCCAGTTGCGCGAGCGACTCCTGCCAGCCGAGGTAACACATCTCGACCGGAATCATCTCGGGGATGCCTTCCTGCACGATGTTCAGTTCGGTCCCGCACGACACCTGCCGCAACGAAACGGTCGTGTGCATCTGACCGGGCAGATTCGGGTCGTCGAAATGGTCCGAATAGCGAATCTTTTCGAACGGCACCAGTTCGATGTACTCGCCGCCGAACGAGTGCCCCTTGCCCGAGCCGAAGTTATGAAACGACATCCTGTAGGTGCCGCCGACGCGCGCATCCATCTGATGCACGTCGCAGGTGAAGCCATACGGCGGTAGCCATTTCGCCATCGCGGCGGGTTCGAGGAATGCGCGATAGATACGCTCGGGCGTCGTGCGCAAAACACGGTGGAATTTGACGGTTCCGGTAGCCATGATGAGTATGCCTTTAACTGGAGGGGTTGAACATACTGTCACGACGCGCCCGCGTTGCGGGAATCGACACGCACGAGACCAGGCAAAACCCGTAGACGGTTGACACTCGTTTAGCAGATGTATCGCCCCTTACGGACTGCGTTGCGGTCGAAGCGTCCCCGGTCGCCATAGCGTCCCCGTCCTTTTTAGATGATCGATGATTGCAACGCATCAGGGACCGCCGGCCTACGCCGGCCATTGAAGTCCGGATGCATGGCTGCAATCGTTACCTTCAATCCGTTGCAAATGAGAACTTGGCAAGCCGGGGGCGTCCATGCATGGTGTATAGGCAACTTGATGAGCAGGGACTTCAGGCGGCGAGTTTCTGCTGAACCGGTTGATCGTCTTTCACCGGTTCGCCATCCCTGAAGGCAATGCCTTCCAGCAACAGCTTGATCTTTTCGGGCCCTTGACGCGGCGCCAGGCTTTCTCGGCTTCCTCGATCAGCTTGAATGCCAGACCAAGGAAGGTGGGTCGCGACACACAGTTGCGCGTGCGCGTCGTACGGTGTCGCACCGTCGCGAACGTCGACTCAATCGCATTCGTGGTCCGCAAATGCTGCCAGTGCTCAGCCGGGAAGTCGTAAAACGCCAGCAGGCTTTCCCGGTCCTTCTTCAACGTTTCCGTTGCCTTCGGATATTTCGCCGCGTAGACCGTCACGAAACGATCAAACGCGCCTTCCATTCGCCATTCGAGGTCTTTGCCGCAACACTTGCTTCAGCAGCTCAACCTCAAGGCTCTAAACATTAAATCCGCCGTTGCGCTTCGACCTTGAAACCGCCGTTTACGTACGGCCATAAAACATAATTCGTATTACGTTTAGGCAATACCCGCTGAATGATGGCCGAAACTGACGGTGTGATGCGCCCCCGAGAGCCTTTATGTCCCACTATCCTCATCCTCATGGCAGCGTTGTGCAGCACAGCATTCGAAGACCTCCACATCTCGAATCGGGGAAAAAGATGCAAACGTTCGATGTGTTGACTTATGTTGCTCATACCTTGCGTGCGGGAGAGCGCGTAGGTGTTGCCTCTATTCTCTGCGTCGCCGTCGAGATAATGCTGCCGTATGGCAAGGTGTCGTTTGCATCACGCGCGCGCGGCATTCTGTTTCACATTTGTTATTTGTTTATAGGTGGGCTTTTCTTCGAACTTTATCATTCTGTGATCGTCGCACTGCATATCCGACCGCTTTTCTCGATATCGCTTGACGGCGTATTGGATTCGCCGCGGCCAGTCTGGCGCGCCACCGGCATCGCACTTGCTATCGCTGGGGCGTTACTGATTGGTGATTTGCTGTACTACTGGTTCCATCGCGCGCAGCATACGTTCGGTTTCTTATGGCGGTTCCACCAGGTCCACCATTCGATTCGCGAGATGAATGTGTGGAACTGCAATATGCATGTATCGGAGGAGTTGCTCCGTCCCCTCGTTGTCACGCTTCCAATGGCACTACTGATCGACTTCCATCCTCCATTCCTATGGTCGTTGATTGGCATGGTGATACTCATTCAGGGCACCTTCGAGCACGCCGATACACGCATCAGCTTTGGCCCGATTTCCTATCTGTTCCCAGACAATCGATTTCATCGAATTCATCATTCAGTCGAGTTGCGCCATTACAACCGAAATTTCGCTGCAGTCGTGACCTTATGGGACGTATTGTTTGGGACCGCACACTTCCCGAAGAAAGGCGAATGGCCCGATGTCGGTCTTGACTACACTGATGAACCTGACGGTCTGGTTGATTATCTGCTGATGCCATTCACCGTCAGGCTACCCGCCACCGCTGTACAAGACCCATCCTCACGGAGGACGGAGTGATGTCCCCACTCGCAACGACACTCGGATCGCGGCTTGCCGATGCGAAAAACAGGCCATCGGGTTTCGACTACATGCGTCTCGTGCTCGCCGTCCTCGTGGTCGCGAGCCACACCATTAACGTCTGTTATGGTCACAAGTTCACTCAAGCGGTATGGTCCGGGCCTGCACGAGCACCGCTCGCGCTAATTTTGCCAATGTTCTTCGCTCTGAGCGGTTTCCTGGTTGCTGGCAGCTTCGAACGTTGCCGCACGATCGTTTCCTTCTGCGGGCTGCGGGTACTGCGGCTGCTACCTGCATTGGCGGTCGACACGCTGATCGCCGCATTGCTGATCGGGCCGTTCTTTACCACGCTTCCACTTCATCAATATTTCACTGATCCCGAGTTCCGGGCGTACTTCCTGAACATTCTCGGAGACGTTCATTTCGAGCTGCCAGGTATGTTCGCCAACAATCCTTGGCCGGATGCAATCAATCAGCAATTGTGGACGTTACCGTTCGAACTAGCCTGTTACGTCGCATTGACTATTGCGTCGTATGCCGGCATGGCACAACGACCGCATCTTTTACTCGCCGCATCGATTGGTGCGAACGTCTTACTCGTTGCGCTTGCGCACCGTTCCGGTTCGGCTGGTATGACCGTACACGGACCGATGCTCGTTCTCTGTTTCTTCTATGGCGTTTGCGCGTACCAGTTCCGCAACCGGATCGTCTGGAGTTCATGGCTCGGCGTGCTATCTGGCCTCGTCGCAGTGATTTGCCTATCCGTTCGCGGCGCGGATTACTTCGCGGCGCTGCCCGCCGCCTATCTGACCGTCTTTCTCGGACTCACGCAACCAAGACGCCACCGCTTTGTCGCAAGCGGTGACTACTCATACGGCATCTTTCTTTACGGTTTCCCGATACAGCAATCTGTGGCCGCGATGCTTGCCCCGGCCGCGCTCACCTGGTACGTTCATTTTCCGATTTCCCTCGCCCTCACACTTCTCTTTGCAATGATGTCGTGGCATGGCGTCGAAAAGCGTGCCCTGAAACTGCGCGGCTTGCTAGACCGTATCGAAACCGGTGCGTTGCATATCGCCGCCGCCGTACCGGGGGGGCGATATCTCGTACCGGCGCCCGCGGTCCGAATCACGAAGTCGCCGACCCTCGAATGATCGTCAGAAGGCGGGGAAAGGCAGCCGCAAAGATTCAATCTCGCGCAATTCGTAGCGGCGCTGCGGTGCGTCTTTGCTCATCATGGTCAGATACGGAGCAGCGAAATACCACTCTTCATCCAATACATCCGTTGGGTAGGGCCTGCGTTTTTTCATGCCGCCAGGATACCAGGTCTGGCGCGAAGTTCCGAACACGCATCTAAGATGGGTGGTTCCCGTCAGAGCCACAAAGGAAGGTCATGGGCATCGACTCGACACATCAAACCGCCATCAAAGCTTTCGTGTTCGATGTCTTCGGAACCGTGGTTGACTGGCGAAGCGGCGTCGCGCGCGAAGCGCAACCGTTTCTGCAGCGGCACGCGCCGAATCTCGACGCATCCGACTTCGCGGACGCATGGCGACGCGAGTATTCGCCCGCGATGGAAGAAGTGCGTAGCGGACGCAGACCGTATGTGCGTCTCGACGTGCTGCACCGGGAAAACCTCGTCAAAGTGCTGGCGCGTTTCGGCATCGCCAATGTTCCCGAACCGGAGATCGATGAGTTGAACCTGGCCTGGCATCGGCTGGACCCCTGGCCCGATGCCGTCGACGCATTGCGGCGCCTGAAGGCGCGCTTCATCATCGCACCGCTATCCAACGGCAACATTCGCCTGATGGTGGACATGGCAAAGCGTGCCGGTCTGCCTTGGGATGCCATTCTCGGTGCCGAAGTCGTCCGCGCTTATAAACCCTCGCCGCTGGTCTATAGCGAAACGGCGGAAATTCTCGGCATTGCGCCACGCGAATTATGCCTCGTGGCCGCGCATAACAACGATCTCGCCGCTGCCCGGCGCGTCGGCTTGAGCACCGCGTTCGTCGTGCGGCCCACCGAGCATGGCCCTCAACAGACGAGCGATCTGAAGGCGGACGAGGCGTGGGACTTCATCGTCGACGATCTGCACGAACTCGCGACGCAACTAGGCTGCGCGCGCTGACGCAAACCCACGCAAGGCGACGTACTGCAACAGCATGATCGTCTTGCCGTCGACGATTTCCCCTGCGTCGACCGCTCGCAACGCGGCGTGCAACGGCATTTCGATCACCTCGAGATCTTCCCCTTCATCCTCGACGCCGCCGCCGTCGTTGACCCGCATCGACGCGTCGTACTCGCCGACATAGAAGTAGAGCTTTTCGGTTACGGATCCCGGGCTCATGTAGGCCTCGAAAATCTTGTGGACCTGACCCACGCGATACCCCGTTTCCTCCTCGACTTCGAGCCGGATGCGTTCTTCCGGCGAAGCGTTGTCGAGCAACCCGCCCGGCGCTTCGATCATCATGCCGTCGTGACCGTTCACGAACGCGGGCATGCGGAATTGTCGCGTGAGTATCACGTTGCCGGTGCGCGGACTGTGCAGCAGGATCGTCGCGCCGTTGCCGCGATCGTAGGTCTCGCGGTTCTGCCGCTGCCATCTGCCATCGCGACGCAGGAAATCGAACGTCACCTTCTTCAGCGTGTACCAGTCGTCGGATAGCAAGGTCGTTCCGACGATGCGAACCCGGTCTTTCGTTGCGGTCATGGCGCCTCCTGTCGACCATGGACAATGATTCATGGTATCGTGCAACTTCGTGCAATTTCAAGATATTTCGTGCAATGCAATGTTGACGACCCAACGCAAGAAAGCGATCCTCGACGAACTCGCGCGCAACGGGCAGGTCCTGGCAGGCGAGCTGAGCGCGGCGTTTGGCGTGTCGGAAGACACGATCCGCCGCGATCTACGCGAACTGGCCGCGCAGGGGCGCTTGCAGCGCGTCCACGGCGGCGCGTTGCCCGCGTCGGCGGCGCTCGCGTCATTCGAGCAGCGTCAGGACATCGAGACGCTCGCCAAGCGGCGCATCGCTCGGCGAGCGGTCGAACTGATCGCGCCGGGGCAAACCGTGATCGTCGACGGCGGCACCACGTCGGCGCTATTGGTCCAGGCGCTGCCGTCCGATTTGCACGCGACCATCGTCACGCATAGTCCGAGCGTCGCCACGGCGCTTGCCGCGCATCCTTGTGTCGAGGTGATCCTGATTGGCGGCCGGCTTTACAAACATTCGATCGTGGCCGTCGGCGCCGCGGCGATGGAAGGCATTTCGCGCATCCATGCCGACCTGTACTTCATGGGGGTGACCGGCGTGCATCCCAGCGCTGGGCTGAGCACCGGTGACTTCGAGGAAGCCGCGATCAAGCGCGCGCTCGCCGCGCGGGCGGCGGAAACGGTCGTGCTTGCGTCATCGTCGAAACTGAACGCCGCATCGCGGTTCGTGATCGGCGAGATCAAACTCGCGCAGACCATCGTGGTCGAGAAGAAGACCCGCGCGGAATTGACGAAGCCGATCGAAGCGGCTGGGGTGACTGTGGTGAGAGCGTAGGGGTGGCGCGCCCTGGATCACGCGTCCGTCGGGCGTACGCCGCCCGATCACACCCGCGCATGACGGATAGACATAGAAGGCGCCGGTCGGACGAGGACAATAGAATCCATCGATCGCATTCAGTCTATCCACCACGAGATCGCGCCGCTGCGATTTTTCGAAGCCGGAGTTTCATCCGCGCGCGGCCGCTTCCGAACAAAGATAAAACAGGCGACTTCTGGAGTGCTAGGATGACGCGCGCAACCCGGCTTGTTCCACGAAGCGACACTGCCGGGTTGCCGACACGATGGTGAAATCGTTGCGTTGTGCAGCCTGATACTCAAGTACAGAGGAGACACTCAATGAAACTTTCGAAGCTGCTTATAAACGCGTTGGCGCTCTCGGCTCTCAGCTTTACCGCGGTCGCGGCTCATGCCGAAGATCTGCTCGACTCGGTCAAACAGGCCGGAGTCCTGAAGATCGGTCTCGAAGGCACCTATCCGCCGTTCGACTCGCGCAACAAGGACGGCGAGCTCGAAGGCTTCGACGTCGATGTCGCGAAAGCCGTGGCGGCGAAGCTCGGCGTAAAGCCGGTATTCATTCCGACCGAGTGGAGCGGCATTATCGCGGCGCTGCAGAGCGGCAAATTCGACGTGATCATCAATCAGGTCACCATTACCCCGCAACGCAAACAGGTTCTTGATTTCAGCCAGCCGTACACGTACTCGGCCGCGCAGCTGATCCAACGGGCGGACGACAAGCGTGAGTTCAAATCGCTCGACGAATTCAAGGGCGACAAGAAGATCGGCGTGACGCTCGGCACCAACTACGACCAGATGGCCCGCGCGGTACCTGGCATCAACGTGCAAACTTATCCGGGTGCGCCCGAGAAACTGCGCGATCTCGCCGCCAGGCGTATCGATGCGACGATCGACGACCGGCTGATGCTGCCGTACATCATCAAGAACTCGCAGTTGCCGTTGCGTACGGGCGCGGTGCTGAAAGGCGCCGAGCAGGAAATGGGCATCCCGTTCCGCAAGGACAATCCGAAGTTCGCGAAAGCACTCGACGACGCGCTGACCCAAATGAAGCAGGACGGCACGCTCAAGAAGATCTCGATGCACTGGTTCGGCACGGACGTGACTCAGCCTATCGCGCAGTAATTTTCTCGTTGTTCTCGCGTACCCGCGCCGAGCTGCCGAATGGTCGACGCGGGTACGCCGCTTGCTCGCTGAGCGGTTTCTGCCGCGCAATCGCTCGCGATCAACGCTTCCATTGCTTCGAATCACGAAGCAAGCGCGGATACGCCATTACGCGCACCTTCTCCCTCGTTCATCACGTTTCATTCTTCGTGCTGAATGCATGCACGCTCTGCTGCGCCGCAGTTGCCTGATGCTTCGAAAGCGTGCGATGCTTTCGGAGCCATTGATCCGGCCACCTCGTGTCGGACTCGCATGTCGCCGGGAGACGACCTCGAATGGCACGCGATGAGACCAGTGAAATGCCCACAACCTTGGAGGCATCATGAGCATTCAATCACTGTCTCGCAGCCGCAACGCATCAACCGCCCATCTCTTCCCCAGCTCAAGTAAGTACTTCGTGCCGCGGCGTTCGCCGATCACGCTCGGCGTCGCCTGCATCGCCTCGCTCGTCTTCGCATCCGCGAGCTGTCTGGCCGATATCCAGGTGGGCGCTACGCTGCCGCCGGCGCCCGACATTCTGTACGGCGATCTGTTCGTCGCCGTGCAAACCGCGCAGATCTTCGCCGACCAGAAGACGTTCGTCGACGCGACGCCGAATGGCAATCCCGCCGCGATCGTCCAGCTATACGAAACGCAGAAGAACCAGCCCGGCTTTTCGCTGCAGAAATTCGTCAGCCAGTACTTCACGCCGCCGCCCGATCAGAGCATCACGCCGCCGCCGAACCAGAGTCTGCGCGAGCACATCGACTGGCTCTGGGACGGCCTCACGCGCACGACGACGAGCGCGCCCGACTACAGCTCGCTGATCCCGCTGCCCAAACCATACGTCGTGCCGGGCGGCCGCTTTCGCGAAGGCTACTACTGGGATACCTATTTCACGATGCTGGGGCTGCAGGAGTCCGGACGTGAAGATCTCGTCGACGATATGCTCGACAACTTCGCGTACATGATCGACACGTTCGGCCACATACCGAACGGCAATCGCACGTACTATCTGAGCCGCTCGCAGCCGCCGTTCTACTCGTATATGGTGGAGCTCGCGGCGCAAAAGGAAGGCAACAAGGTTTATCAGAAGTACCTGCCTGTGCTGCGCAAGGAGTACGCGTACTGGATGCAAGGCTCGTCCAGCACGCCGAGCGGCGGCGCTACGCGCAATGTGGTCGTGCTCAACGATGGCACCGTGCTCAACCGCTACTGGGACGATCTGGACACGCCGCGCGACGAGTCGTACCTCGAGGACGTGCAGACCGCGCAGGCGAGCGGCCGGCCGGCCAACCAGGTCTACCGCGATCTGCGCGCGACCGCCGAAAGCGGCTGGGATTTCAGCTCACGCTGGTTCGGCGACAACCAGACGCTCGCAACGGTGCGCACGACATCGATCATCCCGGTCGATCTGAACAGCCTGTTGTTCCATCTGGAGACGACGATCGCGCGCGGCTGCTCGGAGACACGCGACTTCCGTTGCGTCGCGCAGTTCATCGGCTACGCGGCGCGGCGCGCGGAAGGCATCAACCGCTATCTGTGGAATAGCCACGGCTACTACGGCGACTACGACTGGCAACTCGGCAAGTCGCGCGACAACCAGACACCGGCGATGCTGTATCCGCTGATGGCCGGCGTGGCGTGGCCCGATCGCGCGTGGAAGACCGCCCAGACCGTGCAGAATGTGCTGCTCAAGCAGGGCGGCCTTACGACGTCGACCTATAACACCACGCAGCAATGGGACGCGCCGAACGGCTGGGCGCCGTTGCACTGGATCGCGATTCAGGGCCTCAAGCGCTACGGACGCGCCGACCTCGCGCAGCCGATCGGCACGCGCTTTCTCGCGGACGTCGAGAACGTCTACAACACGCAGCACAAGCTCGTCGAGAAATACGTCGTGGAAGGCGCGGGCGAAGGCGGCGGCGGGGGTGGCGAGTATCCGCTGCAGGACGGCTTCGGGTGGACCAATGGCGTAACCTTGATGCTGCTCGATCTGTATGGCAATGGGCAGTGAGTCCCCGCGGCATCGTCAAGCGAGTGTCGTGCGGCTAGTCCCAATGGAAGCAGGATGATCTGGCTCGCCAATATTGTTCTCGTGCTGCACGCGCTGATCGTGGTGTTTATCGTCGGCGGACTATTCGCCATCTGGATCGCCCACGGTTTGGGACTCCCGTGGGCGCGCAATCGCACATTCCGGACGGTACATGTTCTCGCCATCGGTATCGTGGCGACCCTTGCGGTGCTCAATGTGCCGTGCCCGTTAACCGTTCTGGAGGATCGTCTGCGCACGGGAACGGTCGGTCCGCAGGGCTTCATACAGCGCTGGGTCAGCGCCTGGCTGTATTACGACTTTCCGGGCTGGGTGTTCGTAGTCGCCTATGTCGCGTTCTTGCTGGCAGTGATTGTTACGTGGTACCGAATTCGGCCACGAGCGTGACGGGCGTACCGCCGCCCCGCTCGCCGAAGCGATCGACGCCGCCCGGACGGAAATTCCCCAGCCTGCTATTTTTTTTAATTCTATTGAGGACGCGTTTTCACCGGTTAAATTTACCATTAAGTTATATTTATCAAACGCAATTAATTCCGACGACATAACCACGAGAATCCGCAGTTCCTCGTCGCCATTCAATGCAATTCGGATAAATCCGCCAGCGTTTTTCTGCCCCCCATGCGGCGGCGACCGCGCCAGCGCTCGATCTCAAAGTGCTACTCCTCCACAAGATCCGACTTTATTCTGAATCGCATAATTGCCGCTTGATCCTTGACAAGACCGCATTTCGCATCCTATTTTCACTCTTGCTGTAAGCATCGGAAAGATTCAATTTTTAATTTCCCTTGAAATGTCGAGATAAATCGACAGGGAATTCCTTTATCCATTCAATTAGCAATTACAGAAAGCGAATGGAAATATTGATGCAAGTATTTTGAATTAATGCATTGCGAAAAGCGGCCTTTGTGTAGCGGTATCACTCACCAGGGAACGAGATGAATCCAGACAGAAGGAGTACCGACGATGGTCGCGTCCGTCGTCATGGCCGGCTCGCCGCGCTAAGCGCGCTGACACTCGGAATCGTTATGCTCGCCGGATGCGGCGGCGGCGACGGAGGTTCGTCGGCGTCGGCGGTACCAAGCGGCATGGCGCAGGTCGCCAATCAGGCGCAAGCGGCGTCGGCGCCGCAGACGCCATCCGCCAATCAGCCCTACACCGATCTCACCACCTATTCGACGAGTGCGACGTCCGGGATAGCCGCGTCGCTGGTCGCGGAGAAAGCGGCGATCATGCATTACCAATGGACGTCCGGCAGCACCACCGTCAATTACACGACGACCACGGGCCACCTGAGCGCAATGGATCTGACGAGCGGCGCACCCGAAGCGACGATGTCCTACGTGGCCTACACGGCGCCGAGCACGAATGGCAAACCGCGCCCCGTGACGTTCGTCTATAACGGCGGGCCGGGTTCTTCGTCGATCTGGCTGCGTCTCGGATCGTTCGCGCCGACGCGCGTCGCGACCACCGATCCGCTGCTGAACGGCACCAGCTGGCCGAACTACCCGCTTGTGAACAACACCGAGAGCCTGATCGACACGACCGATCTCGTGTTCATCGATCCGCCTGGCACGGGCCTCTCCGAAGCGATCCTGCCGAACACGAACCAGACCTACTGGAGCACCGATGCGGACGCGAACATCATGCGCGACTTCATCATCCGCTACCTGACGGTCAATTCACGCAGCAGCTCGCCGATCTATCTGTACGGCGAATCGTACGGCACGCCTCGCACCGACATCCTCGCGCTCGCGCTCGAATCGGCCGGCGTGCAACTGACGGGGATCACGCTGCAGTCTTCGATCCTGAACTACTTCGCGGACGCGATCGAGGCGGTGGCAATCACGGGTTCGCCCGACCAGCTCGCGCTCGAAACCGATACATTGAGCGGCTACATGCCGGGCTACGCCGAGGTCGCGGCGTACTACGACCAGGTATCGCCAGCGCCAGTGAGTCAGGCGACCTACGCGCTTCGCAGCGAGGCGTTCGTGACCGCCAACTACAACCTGTTCAAGAATTATTCGCTGTACTGGACCTTGAGCCAGCTCGGCGCGCCCACCTACGCGGGACCGCCGAACTTCCCGCCGACGTGGCTGGAGAAGTTCTGGGACGCCGAATCCGGTCTCACGTTGCAGGCGATGCAGGGCTACTTCAACATCAATCCGTTCAACCTCACGCTGGTGCCAGGCTCGACGATAGGCCGCTACGATGGTCGCGTGTCGTTGCCCAACTCGGACTCGCGTCTGCAGAGCGACGGCGACCCGTCGGACATCCTGATCTCACTGCCATTCACCAATGCATTGGCGACACAGATGCCGGATTACCTCGGCTACACGGCGCCGAACGCGGCGTACATGCCGCTGAACGACGCAATCATCGAGGTGTGGGATTTCTCGCACGGCGGCCAGCCGCTGCCCGACACGATCCCCGATCTGCTCGGCGCGCTAAAGCTGAATCCGCAACTGAAGGTGCTGGCGGAAAACGGCTTCCACGATCTCGCCACGCCGTTCTTCAATACCGAGAAGGAGCTCGCGCGGCTCAAGACGGTCCAGGGTCTCAACCCGAATCTGCAGGTCAACTTCTTCCAGGGCGGACATATGATTTATCTGGATGACGTGGCGCGCCCGCAGATGAAGGCGGATCTCGCGGCCTTCTATGGCGGCACGCCGATAGCGGGCGCGCTGACGCTCGCGACGCTGCCTCAGCCGTGGGCCGACGAAGCGTCAGCCGCCACGCCGACGAGCGAGGCGCTCGCCGCGGCCGCGCCCTGATCGATGGTGGTTTCGCTTCGCGCGAAACCCTCTGACTACTTTTTATGGCGAATGATCATGTCTTCAATCGATATCTTGCGACGCACTCTGGCGTTGATCGTCCTCGGTGTGATCGTCGGCAGTGCGCATGCGTTGCCGCCCCAGCCGGTGGCGCCCGTGACGCTACCCAACGGCGGACACGGCGTGGACGGTCCGTTCTTTCCTCGTAACCGTGCCAACGCGGTCGCGCCGACCACCGGCTCGACGCTGCAGCAGCAGGCTCAGCAGCAAGTGGAGAGCAGACTGGGCGCGAAATCGGTGCTCAGCAACGGCTCGTCGATCACCAAGGCCCAGGCGCAAAGCAATGGGCTTGGCTATATCGCCAGGCATTTTGACGAGATCGATACCGCGCATTCGGGCCGCGTGACGTTGAACGACGTTCGGCAGTATCTGCAGCAGCATCAGCAGTGAGAGTCCGGTAGTCCAGTGGTCCGGGATGACGGCCGGCGGTGCGTCGCGATCGTGCGACGCACCGCCGGCCGTATGCGGCTGCGCGCCGCGCCCGCGCGCGGCGGATCGCTCACGCTCACTTGCCCGTTGCCGCCTGGATCATCTTCCATCCATTGCCCGCCGGATCGCGAAAGCCCGCATCGACGCTGCCGAAACGATCCACCGGCTCCTGCGTGAATTCCACGCCGCGCGCCTTCAACTGCTCGTAGCTCGCGCGACAGTCGGCAACGGACAGCACCAATGGCGGCATCGCCCCCTTCGCGACCATCGCGCGCAGCGTTTGCGCGGTCGCTTCATCGTGGACCGGCGGCCCCGGCGCGAACAGTCCCAACTGGAAAGTCGGCTGTTCCGGGTGCTGGACCGTGAGCCAGCGGTAAGCACCGTTGCGCACGTCGGTGTGGACGCGAAAGCCGAGTTTGTCGACGTAGAACGAAAGCGCCGCATCCTGATCGTCGACGTACAAACCGACCACATTGATACCCTGATTCATGACTCCTCCCTCGCTGGTTGAGGGTTCGACTGTATCGCTGGCCACGCGGCGGCGCTTCTCCAAAACTGCGATCGGCAGGTTCGGGCGTTTGCCCGGCCTTCGGCACGCCGGCGCGCCGGTTTCGGCGACGACCGTGCGAATCTCGTTCTCCGAGTAACCGAGCGCGCCGATCGGATCGGTCGGCGACGCGACGCCGCCGGAGGCCATGATCTTGATCTGGTCGGCGCCCATCTGCGGTTCTTCGCGCACGGCGCGGCGCAACGCGTCGACGCCATCGACGACCCGGCTCAATGCACCGATACCCTCATTCACGACGTCTCGCTGGTAGGAGGCTCGGCAGTGTCGCCGACCACGCGGCGGCGCTTTTCCAGAACTGCAGTCGTCAGATCGGGGCGTTGTGCGGCCTTCAGCACGCAGGCGGGCACGCGATCGAGTTCAGCGGGATTGGCGCGTGCCTGCACGCGCATCTCGCTCGGGCTCAGGCCGGTAATGTCGCGAAAGACGCGGCCGAACGTGCCGAGGCTTTCCCAGCCGGTCGCGAACGCGATGTCGGTGATGCCGAGGTCGGTATCGCGCAGCAGTGTGGTGGCCTGCTCGATACGCCGCGTCAGCAGATAGCGGTGTGGCGGCACGCCGAAGGCCCGCTTGAACGAACGCGCGAAGTGCGCTTCCGACACGCCGCTGACTTCAGCCAGCCGCCGCACCGGCCAGGCTTCGTGCGACGCGGCGTCGATGCGGTCTTTCGCACGCAGCAGGCGACGCAGCAGCGCCGGGTCTTCGAGTGCTTCGGCGCCGCCCGAGACGGGGGTCGGCTGGACTGCAGGGTCGTGTGAGCCGGGCATATGTTCGCGTTAGAACCGATAGCCGATGCCCGGCCGCCGCCGCGCCAAGAACGATCGCGGCCATGAGGAGCGTCCAGGCAGGCTTTGTCATCGAGCGGCAGGCCTCGTGTTGATGGAACGACGCACAAGCTGCGGCCCCTGGCCCTGACCGCAACCCGAGGCCATTGTTGCACGGCTTTGCGTGAACCTCGCGTCAAAGGCCGATCGAAAATTTTTCGATTTATAAGAGATGGCAACGGTGCTGTGGACGATACCGCGAAGAACACCGACGCGTTCGACCCGGGTTCGGCGTCGAAGGCGGCCATGCAGGCGCTGACGACCGGCAGCACCACGACTTCATCGGCCGGCAAGATCGCGTTCGACGGCTACCTGGAGAACGTCGTGTTCGCCTACAACTACATCAGCACCGGCGACGACCAGCCAGACGTGGTCGGGTTCTTCGCAGTAAGCAGCAAGCGTTAAACGCTGATGGCAACAGCATGCGGCGGCGGCAAGCCGCACGCGTCGAGATAGACGTGTTTCATTCGACGGCCCGCGCGGACTATTCCGCACGGGCCGTTTTCATTTCATGCGCCGGGTCGATCACATGTCCGCCATGGTGGGCGCTTCACGCGGTCTGTTCGGTCTTGCCGTAAGTGAGCCGACCGTTTTTCGACAGCAGCACCGCAACCGGCCGTGTCATTTCGAACTCGGAGAAAATGATCGTCATGCTGGCGGTGATCGGCACCGCGAGAAAGGCGCCCGGCACGCCCCACAAAGCCGACCACACGGCCATGCTCGCGAGAATCGCGAACGGGCTCAGGTTCAGGGAGTTGCCCGTCAGATACGGATCGAGAATATTGCCGATCACGAAGTGAATCGCGGTCAACGACACCAGCACGACCAGGATCGAATTCAGGTCGCCGAACTGCAGCACCGACATCAGCACCGGGAACACGATCGCGAGCACCGAGCCGATATAGGGCACGTAGTTCAGCAGCGCGGTCAGTATCGCCCACAGCCCGGCGAACTCGAGGCCGACGCTGCGCATCAAGAGCCAGCAGATCCCGCCTAGCAGCACGCCGAGGAACGTCTTCAGCGCGAGATAGGCGCCAATGCGCCGGTTGATGTCGGTGACCACGCCCCGGATACGCGCCGCGTTGGTCGAATTGGCGGTCATGTTCGTCAGCTTGTCGCCGAACGTCCGGCGCTCGACCAGCAGAAAACTCGCATACAGCACGATCACGAACAGGTCGATGATCACCGACGACAGCGACGCCAGCATGCCGGTCACCATCGCCTGAATATTCAACTGTGTGAGCATGTTCCGCCGCAGCGATTCCCACGTCGGCTCGCTTTCGAGGTGCAGCAGCGTCGAAATCTTGTGGATCATCAGCAGGACCGAGTCCTGGTAGCGCGGCGCGAGCGCGACGAGCGCGTCGTAGTTCTCGACGAGCATGTCGACCGCGAAGAAGATCGCGGCACCGATCAGGAACATCGAGAGTCCGTAGCGCAACTGGACCGGCAGCCGCGGGCCGATCACCGGAATGCGTTGCAGCAGCCGCGTGAAGTCGACCACCACGTATACCGCGATCGCGCCGAACACGATCGGCACGAAAACCGCGCGCCCGATATACAGCACCCAGCCCACAATCAGCAGCAGCACCACTACATATACGGACGCTTGCAATCTGTCGGTCATTGGTCAGTGCTCCATGAATCCGCAAACAGGTGCGCCAGAGAGTCACCTCAGGGTCACCCGAGGACGAAGGCGATGGCCGGGCACGCGCCCGCCGTGCGATCCCCTTACCAGCCGGTCGCGCGATGGACAGCACTGATCTTCGCACAGAACGATGACAGCTCACATAAAAAGCGCGCCAGATCGCTCCGCCGGCAAACTCCGGGCCGACACCTCGAAATGCGCCCGCAGAATGTCGCGAAACGTTGTGATGCGCCGGATTCGCTCGTGAAACCCATCTGCTACGCTGCCCTAATCGGTTTCAATCACCTGACGTGATCCGAAGCGAGCGCCTGCGTCACGCGGTGGCAGCGCACGGCCGAATCCATGCAGTAAAGCCGCGCCGCGCGTGGGCGATTCGCGCCGCTATATGGGCGACTTGCGCAGTATCGAGCTGACGTCGTTGCGCGACATCACGCTGCAAATCGGTACGCCGCCGGTAAGCACGTTGGCGACGTATTCGTGGTACGAACCGCAGTGACGTCGGCCGGAGGCCGCGTCACTTCGCCATGGCGCGGCTTCAACGCGACGTACCCGAATGCCCGATACCGCCCGGCCCGCGCGGCACGATGCCCGCGACTGAGCGCGGCGCCGCGTTCGCGACCAGAATCATCGCCGCGCCGGCGAGACCGCTCGACACGTGCTTCAACGCATGGCCGGCGATCACGTGATGCGTCAGCTCCCATATCTGCCAATCGAGGCTTTCGAAAATCTTCGCGACCCCGTAGAAGACGATCACGAGCGTCCACGCGATCACGCCGTCCACCTTACGCGTGAGCGTCAGGCCGACGATCAGCATGAGCCCGCCGAACTGAAGAATCGCGTAAGGCCACAGGCTGTTGAACACGAGCCAGTAGCCGACGGTGGCGGGCGACACGACCACCATGATCAGCATCTGCGCCCAGCCGACGCGCTGTCCGCTCCACGACGTCCATAGCATGGCGAGGATGCCGGCGAACACAATGGTCATCGGCAGGCGGTCCCAGACGAGCGTCGCATCGTTCGGCGCCATGTGGTAGTAAGCCGAGCCGAACGCGGTGAAGAGCAGCCCGAGCGCGGCGACGACCATGCCGGGAAATTGCGCCGGCTGGTCGGACGCATGGCGCCGGACCCAACGCAGACAGAGCACACCGGCGATCAGAATGACGACGTTCGACAGCACGTCCGCCGCATGGTGCAGCGGCCCCAGCGAGCGTTGATCGGCGAAGTGGTGATACGAGGCCGGCTGCGCGAGCGGCCATATCATCTGCAGCGCGGTGCCCACCACGAAAAGCAGCACGCTAGCAAGCAGCAAGCGGGAGATCTTCACGTTGCTCGACTCCATAGTGGGCGAAACGCTCGAAGGCGCCGTGAACCGGACCCTTTATGACCCTTTACGCTGACACGGAGCGGATCACGCTCGATTGCATGGAAACCATGCGGTCGATGCGCAGCCGGGTTGGCCCCCGTTCGAATTCGCGCAGCCTGCCCGTATCATCGGACAAAGCGCTTTGCGCAACAAGAGCGTCGGGCGGCGCACCGATGGGCATGCGCTCATAGTATTCTTCTCAACCAATGCAAGTTGCGTGCAAGCATGCGCGCGACACCGTCAGGACAGGCGGTCGAGCGAAGCTTTGTCGAGCAACGCCACGCGATGTTCCGATTCTGGAACCGGCCGGCTCGCGCGACCCAAACGAAGACCTGGACTCCATGCAAGCGCAGATACACCACCCGTCGTTCCCGCATCGCCGATGGAGAAGCGCGCTGTGCGCGCTGCTGTGCGCAAGCCTGCTGGCCGGCTGCGCGCCGTTACCGTCGCTCGAGGGTCGCCAGGCGTCGCATGCGTTGTCGCCCGCGGTGGCGGCCACCACGGATCTCGGTCGCGCGGTCGCGCCCGAACTGGCCGCGCACGCGGGGCTGGCGGGCATTTATCCGCTGGCGGATGCGCATGTCGCGTTTGCCGCGCGCATGGACCTGATCCGTTCCGCGCAACGCACGCTCGACATCCAGTACTACATCTGGCGCGACGATCTGACCGGCACGCTGCTGCTCGAACAGATCCACGAAGCGGCGGACCGGGGCGTGCGGGTGCGCCTGCTGCTCGACGATCTCGGCATCGCCTCCGCGCTCGACCCGACACTGGCGGCGCTCGACGCGCATCCGAACATCGAGGTGCGCCTGTTCAACCCGTTCGTCGTGCGCAGCCCGAAAATCCTCGGCTTCGTGACCGACTTTTCGCGCGCCAATCGGCGCATGCACAACAAGTCCCTGACCGCCGACGCCACCGCGACGATCCTCGGCGGCCGCAACATCGGCGACGAGTACTTCGATGCCACCGACGGCGTCGTCTTCGCCGACCTCGACGTACTCGCGGTCGGACCGGCCGCGACCGACGTCTCGCGCGATTTCGACCGCTACTGGGCAAGCGCGTCGGCGTATCCGGTCGGGAAGATCCTGCCGCACGAGAGCGTCGATGAGCTGGCCACGCTGGAGCGTAATGCGCAGGCGATCGAGCAGGATCCTGCCGCCGCTGAGTACAAGCAAGCGCTGCGCGGCCCGCGCGTCGTGCAGAACCTGCTCGACGACAAGCTGCCGCTCGACTGGGCCAAAACGAAGATGATCAGCGACGACCCCGCGAAAGGCCTGAACAACGCGCCGCCGGAAGCGCTGATTTCCCACCAGCTCCGCGAAGTGATGGGCCAGCCGACGAAGTCGCTCGACCTCGTCTCCCCGTACTTCGTGCCGGCAAACACGGGCACGCGGTATCTGAGCGGGCTCGCCGCCCAGGGCGTCGACGTGCGGGTGTTGACGAACGCGCTCGAAGCGACCGATGTCGTCGCCGTGCACTCGGGCTATATGAGGCGGCGCGTCGAGTTGCTGCAAAACGGCGTGCACCTCTATGAATTGCGGCGCGTGGCGGGTGTCACCTACAAGAAAGAACAGTCGCCGGGGCCGTTCGGCAGTTCCGGGTCGAGCTTGCATGCGAAGACTTTCATCGTGGACTCCCAGCGGGTCTTCGTCGGTTCGTTCAACTTCGATCCCCGCTCCGCGCATCTGAATACCGAGCTTGGACTCGTCATCGACAGCACCGAGCTCGCGACGCGGGTCGATCGCAAGTTTCTCGCGCTGCTGCCGAGCGTCGCGTACGCGGTGCATCTCGACAAAAACGGCAAGCTGTACTGGATCGAAACCAACGGCGACGTCGAAACCCGCCACGACACCGAACCGAATACGACGTGGTACGCACGGCTCGGTGTTTGGATGCTGTCGATTATGCCAATTGAGTCGCTGCTATAGCTCACAGTTCAGAATCGTCGCAAATCGCGATCTCGCACGGGATCGGGCGTGCGCTGCGTCTCGCGCAACACGCCGTTGGTGTCGAACGCGAAATTGAACAACATGTGGTGGATGTTGCTTTCGATATAACGGTATGACCAGACTTCGCGTTGCGAGAGCCGGAAGAACTGCGTTTGCACGGGGCGGCCAAAATTGATCAGCACATCGTCGCGCGTCCATTTGCCGATTTCCGCGCGATTGAATTCGCTCAACTGCAAGACCTGACGCACGTCCACGATCTTGCCTGAAGCGTCGATGTCGGCGGCGACGGTGGTCGAGCCCATCGGCTGGGTCGGCCACATCAGTCGGCGGCCGCCCCCCGGCAGGTCATAGACTTCGCGCGGCGGACCCATGCGGGCGACGATCGCCGCTTGATCCTGACCCGCCTGGAATTGCTGCCACGGTTGCGCGCAAGCCGCGAGCATCAACGCCGTCGCACACGTGAGCGCGGCGCGGCGCAATGCCAGCGGCGCGCGCGCGGTTCGCGCGGCAGCGTTCCGAACGTGGGCGAGGCGGGTAAGCAAGGGTTCCTCCCGTTACGTTCGATCGCACGATCCCTCACCGCGCAAAAGCCGAGGCGACACGGGCTGCGCGCCCGCTCGCCCATGGCTGCAGTCAGGTAACCGACGCTTACTGCACGAGCTTCGCGCGCAGACGCGAGTGCTCTTCCCCGGAAATCGAACCGGACGCTTTCAGCTTGTCGAGCTTCTCGATTTCGTCGGCGACACTGAAGCCCACCACACTGCGCAGATCTTCGCGCACCTGCTTGGCCCGCGCCTGATCGCGTTCCGCCATGCCGCGATGCTGCGTGAGCAGATACGCGAAGATGCCGATATACGGCAGGATGATGAGAAAAATCACCCACAGAACCTTGCCCCATCCGGACACGTCATGGCGGCGGAACAGGTCGCTCGACACCGTGATCAACAGCCAGAACCACAGGATAAAGATGAAGATGGAGAAAACGTCGGCCAGAAAATTCGGGAATGTGAAACCATCATTAAAGAAAAGCATTGTTGTTCTCCAGTCATTCCGGTTGCAATTGAACGGCTTAACGGATTTCGAGCTATGGTTGCCCCGCTATGGATGACGCATACGATCAGCACGGCAGCGCCGAAAACCTACCATGACCGCATGTCGATTCGCACGCGCATTCATACTGTATGAAAGACATGCATGAGTTTCAATGGCTCGTTTAAAGCCGCAAACCCGCTGTTCGTCACGTCTTTCATTTGTGCTCCTCACTTCGGGCGCCGCAAATGCATGATGCGGATCTTTTTGTCTTTATAGCTTATCCCGATCGTGTAACGCGAGCAATTTTTAAGGATTCCGTTCGATTGACGATTTCTGGTGGTGTGGCGATCATGCCGCGTGGCATTGAACATGCATATGTGAAAATGATGTCAAAAAACCAGCGCTTTTGCCCGGCAAAAAAAATGCCAAAAGAGACGTTTGCGAAGCATCCATGCAGCCCCTGACCGGCCGGCTATGCGCCTCGTCACGCCGCTGCACGATCAACGACTCGTCATTCGCGATGCAGGTCACCGAGTGCGAAGCCGACTACACATGGCAGGACGACCGAACCACGAGCGCTTCAACAGGTGCCGCGGCTGGATCGGTCACCTCGATCGTCATATGCGTGAGCGCGCTTTTCGCTGCAAACGCATCGAGCCACTGCCGGGCGAGGCGCGGCAGCACGTGCTGTTCGATGAAGCCGATCAAAAGACGCGCACCGGTCTCCTGCACGAGGCAGCGCCCGACGATGTAGTCGACCACCTCCGCCGCATAACTCAGCGCGATGCGGTTGTTGTCCGCCATCCGCCGAACAACTCGATCGAGATGCAAACGCACGATCCGCGCGAGCGAATCCGAGCCCAGCGGACGATATGGCACCAGCGTCACGCGTCCGAGGAAGGCGGCCGGAAACGCCTTCAGCAATTCCGTCGAAAGCGCGGAACGCAGACCGTCAAAGTCCGGCGCAAGCATTTCGTCCGCGCATAGGCTCGCGCTCAGATCGGAGCCGACATTGCTGGTCATCAGGATGGTCGTATTGCGGAAATCGATATAGCGACCATCGCCGTCTTCCATGTAGCCCTTGTCCAGCACCTGGTAGAACATTTCGTGCACGTCGCCGTGCGCCTTTTCAATCTCGTCGAGCAGCACGACCGAGTACGGACGTCGGCGCACCGCTTCGGTCAGCACGCCGCCATCGCCGTACCCGACGTAGCCAGGCGGCGCGCCCTTGAGTCCCGAGACCGTATGCGCCTCCTGGTACTCGCTCATGTTGATCGTGATGAGGTTCTGCTCGCCGCCATAGAGCGCCTCCGCCAATGCGAGCGCGGTTTCCGTCTTGCCGACGCCGGACGGCCCCGCGAGCAGGAAGACGCCGAGTGGCTTGCGCGGGTCCGCGAGCCCGGCGCGCGCCGTCTGCACGCGCTCGCCGATCTGCTGCAACGCGTCGGGCTGGCCGATCACGCGCGCTGCCAGCGTGGCGGGCAGCACCTGAACGGCGCTGACCTCATCGGTGATCATGCGTCCGACTGGAATACCGGTCCAGTCAGAGACGATGTCGGCGACGATCGCTTCGCCGACTTCCGGGAACACGAATGGCGTATCCGCCTGCAGGTTCGATAACGTCCGCTCCAGCTCGCGCAACGTCTCCAGCGCGGTCGCCGCGCGATCGCGCACTTCGGCCTCAGGTCCGGCTGCGGCGGCGCGCTCGCTTTCGAGCTCGCGCGCGTGCGCCAGCGCCTTCGCCACATCGGCCTGGGCCTGCCAGGCGTTTTCGACAACACGTTCCTCGAGCTCGAACGTCGCGATGGTCGCCTTGACGTCGGCCAGCGCAGCCTCGCTGCCGAGCCCGATGCGCACCTCGTTTCCGAGCAGCTCGGCTTCGACGCGCGCGGCTTGCAAGCGCTCGCGTATCCGCTGCAATTCGCGCGGCGGCGCATGCTGCGATAGCGCGACGCGCGCGCAGGCGGTGTCGAGCAGGCTGATCGCCTTGTCCGGCAACTGACGCGACGGGATGTAGCGATGCGACAGTGTCACGGCTGCGCGAATCGCTTCGTCGAGAACCACGACGCCATGATGGCTCGCGAGCGTGCGCGCGAGTCCGCGGACCATATCGATCGCGGACGGCTCCTCGGGCTCGGCGATCTGCAGCACCTGAAAGCGCCGCGTGAGCGCGGGGTCTTTCTCGATGTGCCGCTTGTACTCGGCCCACGTCGTCGCGCCGATCGTGCGCAACGTGCCGCGGGCGAGCGCCGGTTTCAGCAGGTTCGCCGCGTCGCCGGTGCCGGCCTGGCCGCCGGCGCCGACCAGCGTGTGAATCTCATCGACGAACAGCACGACCGGCGCCGACGACTTTGCCGCCTCCTCGAGTACCGACTTCAGCCTGGCCTCGAACTCGCCCTTCATGCTCGCGCCGGCAAGCAGCGCACCGACGTCGAGGCTCAACAGCCGCACGTCGGCAAGTTTCGGCGGGACTTCGCCGGCCGCGATCGCGCGCGCGAGGCCTTCGACCACCGCCGTCTTGCCAACCCCGGCGTCGCCGGTCAGCAACGGATTGTTCTGACGCCGGCGCAACAGCACGTCGATCATCGTGCGAATCTCGACTTCGCGCCCAACCACCGGATCGATTTCACCGGCGCGCGCGCGTGCGGTCAGATCCGCGCAAAACTGCGCGAGTGCCGCGCCCTTCACCGACGCAGCGAGCGCACCGGACGCCTCGCCCGGCACCGCCGGCGAAAAGTCACTCTGGTCGTACGGGGTGTCCTCCGCTTCGGGGGAGCCGGCAATCCACGCCGGCAACGCATCGTGAAGGCCGTCGACGGCAATCTTGCCGAACTCCGGCGAAATGGCCAGCAGCAAGCGCCGCAACTCAGGCGTCTCGACAAGCGCCGCCATCAGCCATGCGCCGCGGATCCGACCGTCGCCGAATGCCAGCGTCGCGACCACCCACGCGCGCTCGATTGCCGTCTCGACGTGATGCGAAAAATCCGTGAGCGCGCTCGCGCCTGACGGCAGCGCGGCAAGCGCGGTCTGCAGGTCCCGCTCGAGCAGTTCGCGGCTGATGCCGCAGTGTCTGACGATGCGGTGCAGGTCGCTATCGGACTGCGCGAGCAACTGGTGCAGCCAGTGCGCGAGCTCGATATACGGGTTGCCGCGCAGCTTGGAAAACGCCGTTGCGGATTCGATGCTCCTGAAGAGCGTTGCGCCGAGCTTGCCGAACAACGCGTGGCGTGAAATGGACATGATGACGTTGCAGGTAAAGATGTTTGTAGCGGAAAGGCGTGGCCTCGCGTCGGCATCCCGCGCTCCGCGGGCAGGTATCCGAAAAAGCGCGCCGGCCAGCCAGACTGATCGAGCGACAAAGGATAGCCGGTCGATCGCTGCGTGTATTTGGGCCGTCGCCCATATTCCACTCGGGGAGCGCGAAGTAGCATTCATATCTTCCACGCGCCAACCCACATTTTCAGTTGGTGATCCTTTTATTTCTGCGGCGAGAGAGTTTTTACAAATGCGCGCTTTCCAGGCAAATCTCATTCGCCGTTGCATACGGGTCAGGCCATGACTGGATATCACGCACGCTGGGACCATTCGCCCTTCGAAGCAAGCGCGCTCAGGACCTTCGCACGAACGATCCAGTCTTTCCGGCTCGCTCCAACCGTTTCGCGAATCGATCGGTCGGAAATGAGTGAGGCAAGCCAGCGGGCCTTCGTAGGCGAGAACAGTCACGCCGGCGTGGAGGGTTCGCCACGCGCCAGGCCGAGCGCGCATACCGACCTTCAGCCTATGCCCGATTTATTACGGAACCCGCCTCTCGAAATAGCGAATGCGTCTGGAGACTTTGTCCAGGCACCACCGTCGAGCGTGAATTCTGCCGCGGATCGGGTCGAGCCCGTGCTCATGAACCCGGATGACTTCAGCGACCTGATCGCACTCGCCGACGAGGGCGATAACGATCTGCTGCAGTTGCGGCGCGAACCGCATCCAGCGGAACCCGGCGCACACGACGGCATGGCAAAGCTTCTGACAGCCGACATCGACGCAGCGGACCCGCTCGCCGCGCTCACGCTGGAATATCGTCACGCGCTGTTGAGCCAGAAGAGCGGCAATGCGCACGAGCCCAAGGCGTCGGCCGAAGATCACGGCGGGTCGATCATCGGCTCACCTCACGATCCGTTCGCCGAGCTTGTCGATCCGTCGCGTGCTGAAGCGTCGGTGTTCGACCTGCTGACGAAGGGGAAGAACATCGACAGCCTGCTCGATAGCCTTGACTCGTTCAGTGCCGAGCAGATTTTCGAGGCGGACGAAACGCACGAGATCCTCGCGCTGCTCGCGCCGCGCGGAATTCCCGCGCACCGTGCGAGCAGAACCGCGCAGCTTGCGCGCGAAGAACATCACATGATCAGTATGGACAGCCACATCGCCATGCCTGAATCGATCGAATACGAAGAGCCTGAATTTTCAGATGAAAATAACCGCTGACCTGCCCAAGTCGGACACGCCAACACTTCGCAGCCTGCTCGACGCGCAGACTTACTGCGAACTCAAGGAGCAAACCATCGACAACGTGCGCAAGCATCCGTCGAACGTGCGCGAACGCTGGCTGTTGTTCGAGCTGTTGTGCCTCGACGGTGAATGGAAACGCGCGTTACAACAGCTGCGAACCTGGGCCACGCTAGAGCCGGAAGGCACATCGCGTGCCCAGATGTATCGCGGGCTGATTCGCAGCGAGATGTTCCGCGCCGAGGTGTTCGCGGGTCAGCGCGCGCCGGGCGAGATCAACCCGCTGCCCGAGTGGGTGAAATCGCTGCTGCAAGCCAACGTCAAGCTGGGCGAGGGCAACCTCGCCGCCGCCGACGAACTGCGCGGCGCCGCGTTGAACGCCGCGCCGGCCACGCGCGGCGACAGCACGCAGATCGGCGCATTCGAGTGGCTGACCGATAGCGATAGCCGGCTGGGCCCCGTGTGTGAGCTGACCGTAGCGGGCGGGTATCGCTGGGTGCCGTTCGACTCGATGAAATCGCTGACACTCGGTCCGGTCACCGCGCTGACCGACCTCGTCTGGCGCTCGGCCGTCGTGGGCCTACGCGACGCGACTATCCTGCGCGGCTACCTGCCGGTGCGCTATCCCGGCTCGGAAAGTGGTCCCGCCGCCACCCGGCTCTCGCGCGAAACAACCTGGAAAGACGTAGGGGAAACCGGCGTGATCGCGCTCGGCCAGAAAACCTGGAGCACCGACAAGGGCGACGTCGGCCTGCTCGACATCGGCGAATGCCGGTTCAATCACGACGAGCACGTATGACCACGTCCGACGCGCGACACCGGCAAGCCTACATGCCGTCGCTGATCGACCGCCTGCTCGACGATGCGCCCGCGCGGCGCAGCGAGCGGCCGGAGGCCTATGCGCCCAATAGCGAAGGCATGCGCCGCATCATCCAGCGTGATCTCGGCCTGCTGCTCAACACGACGAACCTGGACGACGAAATGGACATCGCGCGCTACCCCATGCTAGCCGCGTCGGTCGTCAATTACGGCATTCCCGCGTTGTCCGGTAGCTACCTCACCAGTCGCAACTGGGAAACCGTCGAGAAGACGGTCCGCAACGCGATCGTTCGCTTCGAGCCGCGGCTGATTCCGGAGTCGCTGCGCATCCGGCCGCTCAATAGCAAGAACCCGGTACGCTACAACCAGCTCGAGTTCGAGATTCATGGCCTCATGCGCTGGTCGCCCTATCCACTGGAATTTCGCATCCAGAGTGCATTCGACATCGAAATGAATCACGTCACGTTCGAGCTGGGCTCCGGCAAGGGAAGTTGACATGGACCCACGATTTCTCGACTACTACAGCCGCGAACTGACCTACATGCGGGAAATGGCCGGCGAGTTCGCCGCCCAGCACCCGAAAATCGCGCGCCGCCTTGGCATGGAGGGCATCGACGTTGCCGACCCCTACGTGGAGCGGCTCATCGAGGCGTTTTGCTTCATGTCGGCGCGCACGCAGATCAAACTCGACGCCGAATTTCCGCGCTTTACGCAGCGCCTGCTCGAAGTGGTCTATCCGAACTATGTCGCGCCGACGCCGTCGATCGCCGTCGCGCAGTTGCGTCCGAGCCTGCGCGAAGGCGATTTCACGAGAGGGCTGAAGGTGCCCCGGCAAAGCATGCTGCGCTCGGCGATCCCGCCCGGCGAGCAAACCGCGTGCGAATTCCGCAGCAGCCAGGACGTCACGCTATGGCCTATCGAGATCGCCGAAGCCCGGCTCAGCGCCGTGCCGCCGGATATCCCCGACACCGATCGCCATCTGTTGCCGCACCTGCAATTGCGCGGCGCGTTACGGCTGCGCCTGCGCACAACAGGCGAAGTGAAGTTCAACCAGATGACAGACTTCGACCGGCTGCCCATTTACATCGGTGGCGACGAACGTATCGCTTCGCATCTGTTCGAGCTGATCCACGCCGGTAGCGTCGCCTCCGTCGTGCGCGCGTACGGCGCGTCGAGAGACGAAGGGCACGTGGTCGCGAAAACACCGGTCGAATTTGAAGGTCTGCAAGCGCAACAGGGTCTGCTGCCGCTCACGTGGAATACGTTTCACGGCCACAACCTGCTTCAGGAATACTTCGCATGCCGCCAGCGCTTCTATTTCTTTGCGCTGACGCAGCTCGCGGCGGGTCTCGCGCGCGTGGACAGCAAGGAGGCCGAGGTCGTGCTGCTGCTCGACCGCCTGCCGGAAGAGCTGGCCGCGCACGTCGACGCAGCGCGTTTCCTGCTGTTCTGTACGCCGGTCATCAACCTGTTTCGCAAGCGCACCGACCGCGTCGAAATCAATCGCGCGCAAACCGATTTTCATCTGCTCGCCGACCGCACCCGGCCGCTCGACTACGAGATTTTTTCGGTGTCGCGCGTATTCGGTCAGCGCGCGCAAACATCGCTCGAAGTCGAGTTCAATCCGCTTTATCAGACGCTGCATAGCGACGTGGGCAACCACGGCCGCTATTTTTCGGTGCGCCGTGAGCAGCGCGCGCTGTCGGCCAATGCACGCAAGTATGGCACCCGTACGCCGTATATCGGGACCGAGGTCTACGTGTCGCTCGTCGATCAGGCGGAGGCGCCGTACGCTGACGACATCCGCTACCTGTCGGTCGAAGCGTGGGTCACGAACCGTGACCTGCCGCGCCTGATCCCGCGTAACGGCAAAACCGACCTCACGATGTCGGACTCCGTGCCGATCGAGGGCGTGCGCCTCGTGCATGCACCGAGCGCGCCGCGCGCGCCGTACGCGAGCGGTGAAACGGCGTGGCGTCTGATCAGGCAGCTGAGCTTCAACTACATGCCGCTCGCCGAACTCGACCACGGCGACGGCGGCCAGGCGCTGCGCAACATGCTCGGCCTCTTCATCGCCCCAGGCGAGCGCGAACAGGCACGGCAGATCGAGGCACTCGTCGGCGCACGCACTGAACCGGTGGTCCGGCGTCTGCCGGGCGACGGACTACTCGTGTATGGGCGTGGCGTGCGCTGCGAACTGACGGTCGACGAAACCGGCTTCTCAGGCATCAGCCCGTATCTGCTCGGCCTCGTGCTCGAGCATTACCTCGCGCGCCACGTCTCGATCAACGTGTTCACCGAAACCGAACTTCGTTCGATGCAACGTGGCCTGATCACCCAATGGCGGCCACGCATGGGCGGACGCGGAGCGGTATGAGCATGGATGGGGCAATGGCGAGCGCCGTCGCGCCAACGCGATCATCGCTCGATCCGCAATCGCTCGACGCGTGGTTCGATCCGGACACGCCGTGGCAGTCCGGCTTCCTGAGCCTGCTGCGCGCTATCGCCGCGCGCGACCCGCTGATGCCGTTGCCGGGCACCGCGAGTCTGCCGCAAGAAGAGCCGTTCCGGATCGGTCAGCAACCCACTCTGGCGTTTGCGCCACGCGAAATCGCGTCGCTCGGCATGCGAGACGGTCGCCTCGACGTGCGGCTGTTCGGGCTCGGCCTGTGGGGGCCGCAGGGGCCGCTGCCGCTGCATATGACGGAGCTGGCTCACAGTCGTGTGGAAAGCCACCAGGATCATGCGCTCGTCGGGCTGGTCGATCTGTTCCATCACCGCGCGCTGTCGCAGTTTTATCGCGCGTGGGCATCGGGGCAAGCCACCGCGTCGCTCGACCGTGCCAACGACGAAACGTTTTCGTTCTACGTCGCCAGTCTGATCGGCGTCGACCCGGCCGAGGCGGAGCAGTCCTGTCTGCCCACGCACTCGCGCTACAGCGCGGCGGCGCACCTCGTGCGCGAGGCGCGGAGTCCGCACGGCATCGCGGCGACGCTCTCGCATTACTTCGGTGTTCCGATGACGATCGAAGAATTCGTGCCGCACTGGATCCATCTGTGCGCATCGGAACATACGAGGCTCGGGGTGCCGGGGCCCGCGGCGATCATCGGTGAATGCGCCCAACTCGGCGAGGCAATTCCCGACCGGCAACACAAGTTCCGGCTCGTCGTGGGTCCGCTCGACCTCGATCAGTATTTGCGCCTCACGCCGCACGGCGAGGACTTGCCGACGTTCGTCGAATGGGTGCGAGCCTTCGTCGGCCACGAATACGCGTGGGAGGTCAAGCTGCTCGTCAACCCCCGCGCGGCGCCACCCGCCTGCATCGGCACGTCGCAGAGACTCGGCTACTCGACGTGGCTCGGTGATTCCCTCGACGACCTGCCGGTCGTCGGCATGGTTTTCGAACCTGAACAGTACAACGACCGACCCCGGAGTTCCCTCGCATGAACGCCAACGCTCCCGCCGTCGTGCTGCGCTACGCCGATCTGCTCGAACCGGTCTCCGCACACGCGCCTTGCGGTCCCGATCTCGAATACGATCCGGCCTTCGTGATGCTGCAGGCGGCCGCGGCCCCACGCGCCGAAGCGCAGTACGGCGACTTCGTCGACGTGCCGCCAACGGCCAATTGGGCCGACATTGAACGCGACTGCCGCGCGCTGCTGCTGCGGACAAAAGACATCCGCCTCGCGGTGATCCTGCTGCGTTGCCGAACCCGGCTCGACGGCGCGGCTGGCCTGCGCGACGGACTGGCACTGCTGATGGCGATGCTCGAATGCTATGGCGAAGCGCTCCACCCGCTGCCCGTGTTCGAAGGCGAGCGAGACCCGGCGATGTTCGCCAACGCGATCGGCGGACTCGTCGAACCGGATGGCACGCTGGCCGATGCGCGCGACATCCCGATGCCGAGGGCGGCGGGGCTTCAACTGCATTTGCGCGATATCGAAAAATCATTCGCGACGCCGCGCCAGAAGGACGCGCTCGCCCCTGAATCCGTCGCCCGGTTGCTCAAGGAATTGTGGGGCCGACGCGACGCGGCAATGGCCGCACTAGTCGAAGCGCAGTGTCTGACGCAGCGCATTGGCGCATGGTGCGATGAGATGCTCGACACCGACGCGCCCGATCTCGGCGCGTTGTCCCGAGCGCTGGAGCCATTCGCGCAGCATCGGGTGGGCGGCGGCGGGTCCGCGCCAGCGCCCGCCCGAGCCGTCAACGAGCAGGACAACAAGCAGGACAACGACAGCGTGCGTGGATCGGCGTCGGCGATCGTGGCTACGGCGACGCTACCGCAGTCCGACGCGCCGACCGAACTGCCAATCACTGCGCCTTCTCCAATGGATCGCTGGAGCGCGCTCGCAGCCATTCAGGAAACACGCATGTGGTTCGAGCAAAACGAACCGAGCAGTCCTGTCATTGTTTTGCTGCGCCAATCGGAACGAATGGTGGGCAAACGGTTTTCAGAACTCGCCCATATCATTCCCGCCGATTTACTCGCTAAATGGGACGTAGCCGACAGTTGAGGCGACGCGCGCGCATGTGCGACTTTCCCCGCTGTCAGCCCATTCAGTCCGCCGCTCAACCAACAACTTCCAATGAAAAGACTCATTCATTTTCTTATCCTGGTTTGCTTCGCGATACCCCATTTCGCGTTCGCCACCTGCATCCAGTTGAAGCCTTCGCAAATTTCCGAACTGCTGTCTCAAGGCTACATCGCGGGACAACCATTAGCGGTCAACATACCGTTCCGGGAAAGCTCGGTATCGATCGATCCGGCGTTACCGGTCGGCTCGGTGATCGCCACGGGCTTGTCGCCGGCGTACGCGACCTATGCGAACTTCGCGGACTGCACCAACGGGGGCACGGTATCAATACAGTATTCCAACGCAACGCCGTCCGTTGTATTGGGGGCTACCGTCTATAACACGAACGTCCCAGGCATCGGCTTTCGTTTGACCTATCTTCGTGCAACCGGCGTGAACTCGCCACTTCCGTTTACGCCGTCCTTTCCCGCGGGCGAACCCGATCAGGTTATGTATGGGCGCTTCGGCATTGGCTCGCAATTCGAGATCGAACTGGTCAAAACGGGCGACATCGCAAGCAACGTCAACGTGATACTCAACACCGTGGGAGCCGGCGTCGCCGAGGGTGACGGCAGTCGGGTCGTGACCATCACGGGCGGCAGCATCAACGTCAAGGTTCTTCCAAGTTGCTCGGTCAATACCAGCACACTGAACATCGATTTCGGCACGTTCGGCCCAAGCGATGTGTCGACCACAAGCGGGCCAACCCAGCCAGTCGACTTTACGGTGCTCTGCACCGGGCCCACGCCACCGGCTTCGATTACTGCCGTACTTTCCGGCACCCCCGATACAGAAGATAGCAGCCTGTTGAAGAACACCGGCGCGACGCATCTCGCGATTCGTTTGCGGGATGTTTCAACCAACACAATCTTCAGGCCCAACGATCCGACGAGCACCCTCGTCCACACACCGCAGGGCGCGATGCAATCGCCGTTTGCACTCGAGGCGACGGTGCTGCGCGTCGGAACAGCAACGCCGAGCGCAGGCAGGATCCAGGCAACCGCAACAGTCACGATGACCATTCTTTGAATCGACTATTCAACGACGAAGGTCCACCAGAATCAACGCGCATGACCCAGTTATCCGTCACACCGCCGAACTCGATCTTCGTGCAAATCGCGAGTTATCGCGACCCGCAGTTGATCCCCACCCTGCTGGATTTGATCCAGAAAGCTAGAAAACCTGATCTACTACGGATCATCGTCTGCTGGCAGCATGCGCACGACGAGACGATGATCCAATTCTGGCAGCAAAGCTTTGGCAATTGGCGAACCGAGCAGACCGACGGTTGGACCATCCAACATCTCAGTCATCGTGAAGCGAAAATCGAATTGATCGACGTGCCCCACATGATGACGCAGGGCGCATGCTGGGCTCGCAATCTGGTCCAACAGCGATACGGCGGCGAGCGCTACACGCTGCAACTCGATTCGCACCACCGCTTCGTCGACGCATGGGACACGCTCGCAATCGAGATGCTGGAGTCTTTACGCGATGAAAGTCCGAAACCCGTGCTGACCGCCTACCTTCCGATGTACGACCCCGAGAACGACGACGCTCGATCCAGCGAAGAGCCGAGCATATTGGCCTATGCAAGGTTTTCCAGGGAAGGGGTGGTCCTGTTTCGCTCGAAGACACTCTCCGACTGGAGAACGCGCATTCGCCCGGTCCGTTCGCGCTTCTTCAGCGCGCACTTCGCATTTGCCGACGGTCACTTTGCCCAGGCGGTCCAGCACGATCCTGACTATTTCTTTCACGGCGAGGAGATTTCGCTTGCCGTCCGTGCGTTCACCCACGGCTATGACCTGTACAGTCCGCACAGGCTGATCGGTTGGCACGAATATCTGCGCTCATACCGCGTCAAGATGTGGAACGACCACAATCACGAGGCCAAGGAACGGGGTGAAATCGACGAGCCCTGGCACGAGCGCAACGAGCGCTCGTTGCAGCGCAATCGTGCTCTGCTCGGTATCGACGGAGAAACGTTGGCTGACGTTGAGTTCGGCAAGTATGGACTCGGAGCGCAACGCACGCTCGCCGATTACGAGGCCTACGCGGGCATCGGCTTCAAGTGGCGCGGTGTCCAGCAGTCGGTATTGAATGATGTTCCACCAGTCGCGGGCACGCAACGTCCCGACGAAGCGACATGGAAAGCTTCTCTGCTACGCGCAAACGACGTCCGTGTGTGCGTGCATCAGAATGGATTCGACAGGCATCTGGTCACGCCCGGCGTCGAGCACGCGCTGCGGGCCGCGACGTCAGTCACCGTCGTGATTTACGGCAACGACGAGACGGTACTGCGCCGCGAGACCGTCGACGGCAGCGGTCTTTCCCGATACCGGAAAAACGGCTGGCTCGACTTCCATGTGACTTTCGAATCAGAACTTGGCCAGCTCCCAGCCTGCTACGTCGTGGAGTTGTTCGACGACGCCGGCAAGGTATTGAGCCGGGTCCGGTGCGCCATCGATGCATGACGCATCCGCGATAACGACGCACGGAAACGCCTCCGGCGTCGCGCGGCCGACAGGATTGCACCACGTCAGCGGATTCGGCGCGTAGCGATACGGACTGGTTCCGCCTTCGCCGTTGCGATCGGGGCTGATGTAGCGGCCCGCGTGAGGATCATAAAAACGCGCACCGTTGTAGTACAGCGTGGTTTCATCGTCCGCGTATTGGCCGGCATAACGAAGCGGCTGCGCAAACGCGTCGCTGCTTGGCCACTCCGGCGTCACGAGACTGCCCCACGCCCGGTAACGCCCGCGCCATGCCACCTGGCCGGTCTCATCCGTGAGCGCGACGGCCGTACCGGCGACGTCAGTGTGATAGTGATAGACCTGCGTGTTCTTGATCGCGCCATCATCGGTGAGGGTCTGGTCCACGCAAGCGAGCGGCGCGAAGCCCGTTGAGCGGTCGGGCTCGGGTTGATACAGGTACGTGCGCAGTTCCATCGCGCGCTGCTGCTGGATCAGTCTGTGTCCTTGCCACAAATAGCGCGTGAGCTCGTCCTGTTCCGGCGTCGATGACTGCGCGCGCCGTGACGAAGCGGGTTCGACACGCCTGCCGATACGCCGACCGATTGGGTCGTACTGATAGCGCACGGTATAGCCCTTGCGATGCGCGGCGATGACGTGCCCCTCCGCATCCCAATCGAGCGATAGCGTATGGTTGCGGCCACGCCTACGCACCAATTGCCCCCACACATCATAGTCATAACGATGTCCGCGGCACTCCCGTAACCGGTGGTCGGGATACACGGCCGGGAACCAGCTGCCGCCAGGCGTATCGAGCAGATTGCCAGCGGCGTCCCACGTGAAATACTCGATGTCCCCCTTCTCCGACACCGAGCGCAACAGACAGCCACGCCGGTCGTAGTCGTACCACGTCTGACCGTCGGCCTCGGCGCCCGTCCTGACGATCACGTCAGCGAGACTGTAATCGGCTTCGCGCCACAATCCGGCGACAGGTTCTGTCGCGCAGCCCGGCGTATCCACGTCGCGCCCCGTCACCGAGCGCCACCACACCGGCAAGCCGAGCGGCGAATAGCCCGTATGCGTGCGCAAACGGCCTTGCGTGCGCGCAACCGGACGCCTCATCGCGTCATACCAGAAGCGCGCAATCTGTCGATCGTCCAGTTCGACGAACGCGACAGCGCCAGTTTCGAAGCGACGCATACGCAACTCCTGCCCCTGTGGCAGCTGAATCGCGACAAGGCGGCCAACGACGTCGTACGTGTAGCGCAGTGTGCCGTTTGCGCCGTGCTCGGCGATCAGACGGTCACCGGCGTCGTGTTCGAAGCGGATCTCATCCGCTCCGATTCCGAGTAGCTCGCCTTCTCGTGTTGGCTCGCGGCTCACGCAGTCGAGCAATCCGCGCGGCCCGTAGCGATACATATAGCGGTTGTGCGCGGTCTCACGCCGGATCAGACGGCCCGCGCGGTCGTAGTCGAACGTTTCGCGACGCTGTTGCCCGCCCGCCTGCCACGTGAGACAACGGACCTGCCCGGTATCCGCATAGTCGAAGTTGCGTTCCACGCCATCGGCATCCGTGATCGACAGGCAACTGCTCGCATTCCACCGAAGCAACTGCACCGCGCCGTTCGCGCTTTCGATTCGAACCGGGCGCCCATGCGCATCGTATCGACGCACGATCACGTGCCCCTCTTCGTCGACCGCGCGTACGACATTGCCTTGCCGGTTTCGATACCAGTGCCGGCTTCGGCCACTCGGGCCGACGAACGACGTCCGCTGGCCAGCCGCATTCCACACATGACGCTCGGCCTGTCCGTCCGGACGCGTGATGGTCAACGGTCGGCCGAGCCCATCGCGCTCGATTCGCGTGACCGCGCCGAGCGCGTCGGTCACACTGACCACGTAACCATTGACGTCATACTCGTAGTCCGTCGTGCTTCCGCCAACTCCGGTGCGACGTGTCACCTGCCCCCACGCGTTATGCGCGAAGGTCGTGGCGACCCCCTGCGCATCCGTCGAGCACACGACATCGCCATCGTCACCATATTCGAAACGCGTGAATTCTCCAGACGGGGTTTGATAGTGCAACGGCTGCAAGCGATCGTTGCGTGCCCACATCCACACACGGCCATCGCTCAACGCAACTGACACGGGCTCGCGTGACGCAAACGCATACTGCGTCGAGCGGGTTGCGCCCTCGCGATCCGTCTCACACGCGACGCGTCCGAGCCCGTCGTATTCGACGTGAACCACCCGCTCGCCGGGCAGTTGCATGGTGAGCGGCGCGACGGCGTCGCCGTAGTCGAACCGGTAGCGCCGGTCGTCGAAGTCTGTGTGCGACAGCACGCGGCCCTGCTCGTCGTATTGCCAATGCGCCGTGTTGCCGAAGACGTCACTGACCTCACTGGTCCGGCTATCGAAGTCGTAGGCGAAGCGCTCACGCGCGCCTTCTGACGCGACTCGTCGAATCACGCGCGCGGCGCCGCCGATCGTCTGCCACACATAGCGTGTCGCCATTCCGAGCGCGTCTGCTTCTTCGACGATCCGCCCATCGCGGTATGCAAAGCGACGCACGATTTCGCCGACCCGGTTGCGTACCTCGGTGAGTTCGCCGCGCTGGCTGTAGCCGTACTGGACCAGCGCGCCGGTGGGACCGCCGTCGACACACTCGACAGCGCTCAGACGCGCGCCCATCCGCGCTTCGTAGTGCATGCGCAGCTCGTGGCCGCAGGTTCCACGCATGCGCAGCAAGCGCCCGCCGGGATCCCAGATCAGGCCGATCCGCTGCTGACGAAGATCCTCGACGTATTTGAGCCGTGCGATTCCGTTCGCGTCGAAGTCGCCGAACACGCGGTAATGCGGCGTCAGATCCGCGACGACGAGGCGTCCGTCGCTCAGATGCGCGATGTGCAACTGCGCAGCCGACGCAATCACCTGCGACCCGCGCTCGGGAAACGGCACGCTGAGCGTGCTGCCGTATTCGTCGGTGTAGAGCAGTTGATCGTCCCGCTTGTGCAGCGTGACTTCCCAACTCGTGCGCCAACCGACGCCGAGCAGCCCGAGCGCGTGCTGCTCGCTCGAATAACAACGCGACCATACGAGCGGAAGACGGCCTCGCAGCCTGAAGTCGGTTTCGTCGGTAGGTAGGCAGACTTTGCTGCCGCTGATTACCTCGACCGAGCCGCACAGAATGCCCGACAGCGCACGACGCATCCGCAAGCGGTCGACGACGTCGCCGAGCCGCTCACAGCGATCGAGCAACGGTCCGACACTGGCGAGGGGCAATACGACGCCAGGCAAGCCGACCAGCTCGCCGCCGATTCCCGCGACTCCCGTCGTCACATGGCCCCCATCGTCATCATGAACCGATGCGCACGTCTGGCGAGCCAGCGGAACAGGGCGCGCCACACGAAACCTTGCCGCCAACCAATGCCGCCGGCACGTTGTTGATCAACACCGTTCCCGAACCCGCGACCACAGCTTGCGAGCACGGGTGCAGCGCGCAAACGGCAGAGCTCATACCGACGAGCGCCGCAGGCAATCGATTGATGAAGACCGTCGGGGAACCCGAGACGATCGAACCGCCATGTCCGATCGCATCGCCTTTGCGAGCCGCTGGAAACATGATCGATTTTCTCCTCATGGAAACTGAACGTCCGTGCAGGGCGATGCGCGAAGGCATTCGCCGTCTGCACGGTATTGCGAAATACGCTGTTACGCGTCCGAGCCGGTTGCGGGCGGTGGTTCGATCGGCGGCGGCGGTTCCTCCGAGGGCGGCGGTTCTTCCGATGGTGCCGGCTCTTCCGAGGGCGGCGGCTCCTCCGACGGCGGCGGCTCCTCCGACGGCGGCGGCTCCTCCGACGGTGCCGGCTCTTCCGATGGCGGCGGTTCCTCCGAGGGCGGCGGTTCTTCCGATGGTGCCGGCTCTTCCGAGGGCGGCGGCTCCTCCGACGGCGGCGGCTCCTCCGACGGTGCCGGCTCTTCCGATGGCGGCGGTTCCTCCGAGGGCGGCGGCTCCTCCGACGGCGGCGGCTCCTCCGACGGCGGCGGCTCCTCCGATGGCGGCGGCTCCTCCGACGGCGGCGGCTCCTCCGACGGTGCCGGCTCTTCCGATGGCGGCGGTTCCTCCGAGGGCGGCGGTTCTTCCGAGGGCGGCGGTTCTTCCGAGGGCGGCGGACATATCGTCGGCAGCGGACATATCGTCGGAAGCGGCTCGTCCGATGGAGGTGGCGGAATAACTGGAACGTCCAGCGCATCGAGCACCACGACAGGAACTGGCACCGTCACTGAGCTGCCGCATTCCTTGTCACCGGGGTTAAGGTCCAGCGGCGTGCCTTGCACCACGACACGGGTGTCACCCTGGATGCGGATCGACTTACCGATGAGCTTGATCTCGCCATCCTTGTTCATGGTCAGCGACGACTTGCCGCACACGATAGACAGCGCCCCCCCGGCCGACAGCGAATAGGCTCCGCCTACCGCGTGCGTCGACGCGCCACCAACCGTGACCGTACGTGCACCGCCCACCGTCAGAAGGGAGGCACCCCCAACCGCGGTCTCCTCCGCCCCGCCAATCGAGACAAAGTGTGCAAGACCCACGGAATAGAAGGCGACACCCTTCACCCTTACCGAGTACTTGCCGCCGACGATCGTGCTGGACGTCGCGCCGACGGTCATGCTGTGCGCCGCGGCCACGCCGATCGTGTAGTCGGCACCGACGACGTGTGACTCATTCAGCTTCGTCAGGCGGTTCATGTCCCGTTCCGCCTGCAAAGTGAATTCCTCGGCACCCGCCTTGTCCTCGAAGCGGATGCTGTTGTAGTTCTGCAGGCCCCCTTCCATCGACCGGCTCATGAAACCGCTCTGCGTCGCGTTGCCTGGCAAGTCATAAGGCGGACGCGTCGCCGCGTTGTACAGGCTCCCGGTGATCAGCGGACGATCCGGGTCGCCGTTCCAGAAGTCGACGATGACTTCCTGGCCGATGCGCGGAATGTAGATGCCACCGAAACCCTGACCGGCCCACGCCTGGCTCACACGGACCCAGCAGGAGTCGGTTTCGACGTTTTGGCCGTAACGGTCCCAGACGAAGCGGACCTTCACGCGGCCGAATTCGTCGGTCCACAGTTCCTTGCCCTCGGGACCCACGACGACAGCCGACTGCGGCCCGTTGACGATCGGCTTCGAGGTCTCCCGCGGCAGTCTGAACACTTCGCTTGTCGGTTGCACGTCGAACTTGTTGCTGCAGGTGTATTCGTAGCCGCTACCCGATTCGTCCGGCGTACCGGTCAGGTCGAGCTTCGTACCGATGACGAGGTATTCGCAGTTCGCGGCCGTATAGTCGTAGTTGGTCAACACGAACGTCTGCCCGCACGCGAGTCCCCGTACGTTACCTTCGCCTTGCGCTCGCGTACCCGGCGCGCGCAGTGCTTCCATGCGCGTACGCGCCAGCAGTTCACCGTGGCTGCTGTCGGTGTAGTCGCCCGGCCAGTCGTAGCGCTCGAGCAGGTTCCAACTGGTGTCGCGCGGTTGCTGATTGATCGCCCGCATGTCGGCGCGCGAACGCGTGAAGTCGAAGTCGCTCGTCACGTAGTGACCGGTGCACAAGACTTCGGCCGTCGAAAACGCACTGATGTATTCGGTGTCGGTCTTGCCGCCCTGCGGTTGGAACGCCAGCGTCCGGTATGACGGGTTCGGCGAGTGGCGGTGCGCGCCAATGTGGTCGCACAGCACGAGCCGGTGCTTGCCGTCGGCATGCTCGAAAAACCAGTAGATGCCCCACTCTTCCATCAGGCGATGAATGAAGTCGTAATCGGTCTCACCGTACTGGACCTGGAACGCGCGCGGTTCGTTGGTCGGACTCTCACCCTCGGGCGCATAGCGGCTCACGTCGAGGCGCTTTTCGACCGGGTACGGATAGTCCTTCAGAACCTCGTCGATGATCTCGATGACCGTCCTGTTCTGGAAAATCTTGTAGTCGGTCGTCAGGGTCGCCAGCCACAGCCACGGCTTCAGCACGACACGATAGACGTTGTAGCGGCCGTCCCGACGCAGGTATTGCGCGGCGACGACGAGTCCGGTGATTTCGCGCTGACATGCTTCGGTGTCGGCGCTCGGCTGGAGGTCGATCGCGACGGTCATTTCCTTGCCTAGCAGCGCCTTCAGGTCGAGGTTGGCACTGACGGCAAGCGGTACCGTGTAATCGTCAGGCGTGCGCAACAGCAGTTCGTACTCAAACAGCTTGCCGAGATGCTCGTCGCCGTTCAGTGACATGAACTCCAGCGCCGGCTGCGTCTGTCCGTCCGCGGTCTGCCCCGGCCACCGCGGTATCGCCGCGCTGGATACGGTCACTGCGCGGCTTTGCACACTTATCGCGTTCAAGGGATTACTTGACATGCACTCCTCTAAATTCTCTATATCGAAAAGACGCTAGCCGCTACAGCTCGTCGGCGAATGCGGAGCCTGACGACGCGTCCGCTCGCCTACCCATCGCGTTTCCGCTACCGGGACAACGAAAATCGCGCAGCAACGCCGTGAGTTGCGGTCCTGACTGTCCGCCCGATGTCAGTTCGATGACCGCGTGCCGGTTGTCGAAATTGAAGTCCACCGCCGAGCGGCTCGACGACAACGTCGACGTCACGCGGCCCCGGTCGATCAGACGGAACAGCGCCCACGGACCTTCGGTCATGACGGTCGACGTGTCCGGACGCACGCGCGGATTCGCGGTGAGGCCGGCCATCGAACCGCCGCGCGGCCCCGGCCAGGTGATCGGGGACGTCGTGACCGGACCATGCGCATAGCGCAGGTTTTGCCCGTCGACGTCGATGAGCAGATCGGTAATCTCGGGGTCCAGCGACACGACCTTGAGGCCCGCGTTCCACGACATCCGGGTCGCGCCGGGATCGCGGAAAAATGTCTGACGGATCGCCGCGGCGCGCTCGAACGGTTCGAGGCCCGGTCCCTGCATGGGCGGCATGCCGGGGCTGACCGGCTTATAGCGCCATGGCCGCATGCTCGTATCGACGCGGCTGGCAAGCGTCTTGTGGAAGAAGTCGTCGAGCAGGCCGCCGGCCGCGAACACGCGATTGAAATCGTCGATGTCGACTTCCTGGGCGCTCGCGGCAAATGGATATTTGCCTTCGACAGCACGTCGGCATTGCGCGCCAACGCTCGATTCGACCTGCATCGTGAGCAGGGAGCCGACATTGCGGTCCACCTTACGCATCGACTGCGACGCGAGGCCCGCGAGCACGGCCCGAAACGGCGGCGGAAGCTTCTGCGCCTCGAGCTGCAGCGTGGAGCCGAGGTCGTCCGTGGGCGGCATGCTGTTGGTGGCGAGCACGTCGCCGGCCGTCATCAAGCGCGTGTACTGCTCGTTGATCAGCCCGATGACGCCGCCCAGCTGCAGCACGCCGCTGCCGCCGGGCAGCGCGCTCCCGCTATCGGCCTGGCCGGTCACGACTTCGCGCAGCGCGGCAAAGCGTCTGTCGACCAGTTCACGTTCCATCTTCTGTTGCGCGAGCTGACCGATCGTGGCGGTTGCGGCCACGGCGCTCGCTGCGCGCGCCGCCTGCGAGCGACGCATGATCACGTTGATGGCACTACCGCCGGCCGACGGCTCGTCCGCGCCATCAACGATCGACAGCGACGTCTCGCGCGCGGCCGTTCGCGCGAGTCTCGCCAGCGGCGAATCCGGCGCAGCCAGCGTACGCAGCGTCTGCAGATCGGGCGCCAGGGTGCCTTCGCTGCCGGACACCGGTCTCACGTCGTCGAGAAACTGGCTCCAGTAATTGCCATAGTCGGTCAGGTATTGGCGACGGATATCGTCGGCGAGCCTGTCCTTGCGCGGTGCGTTGCCGTTTGCCATCCGCCGCCGCGCCGATGCATCGGCCTCGCCCATCACCCAAGCGTCCTGTTTTCGCGCCTGCTCGAGAAAATCAGGGAGGCGCTTGTTAAAAACGGCGTGATAGCCGTCGTAGGTATAGAGACCGGGGATACCTCGCGCGAGCGTCGAACCGCCGGCCAGCAGGAACACGGTAGTGGCCTGCGGACCCGCGGCGCTCAGCAGCGTGACGTTCTCGGGCGCCTCGGGAGCCATCGCGTTCATCGCACGTTCGTAGAGCCGTCCGGACGCCGGATTGCGGCCAAGGAACTCGCGCGCGCGGCGCACGAGCTGCGCATTCACCGGTCTTGCCGGCACCGCGGGCACCCCTTCCACGATCAGCGCATCGAGGTGACGCGCCATCACGTTGCGCTCGCCGAGCGATGCGACGCTGTTGGCGTGTTCCCAGTCGCCGAGCACCCATGCCTTGACCGCTTTCGCGTCGTAGTGCGAGCCATCGAACAGCATCAGGTAGACCATCAGCGTGCGATAAACGCCGTCCGCGTCCTGTACGCCGATTTGCGTATCGAGCACCGTTTCGAGCCGGCCGACGACTTGCGGCAGCAGCATCTGTTTCAGCAGATTGTTGTAAGTCTCGCCGGCGGCGGCGCGGATGGCGGGCGCCGTGTAGAGCCCGTAGTGCCATGCGACACCGGGACTGTCGAGGTCCATGCCGTCGAACTGAGGCAGGTCACGCGACGCCGACAGAAGCGTCCCCATCGTCCCGGGCTGCGGCGCCTTCCGTTGCGACAAGACCCGCGCGGCGAGCGCATTGGCCTTGCCATCGATCGCGGCGAGATACTCGCGGTTGTTGCCGAAGCTCACGACGAGCGCACCAATCAGCCACACCGCCACGACGATCGCGAGCAGATGTCCGATAAGACGCAACGCGCGGAAGCGGACTTCCCAGTACAGGTTCGGCCGCACCAGATGCGCTTCGGCCAGGATCACGCGCTGAAACAGATTGCGCAAGAAATAGCCGCGATAGCCGGTAGGCGTCGCGTCGCCGGACGACGGCGAGACCGTTTTCGGCGCGGCACCAAATAAACCCACGAGCCCGCGACGCAGCCGCTGCAAGAGCGTGGAGCTGTCGGCGGACACGGCCTCGTGAGTTTGCGCCGCGCTCGTGAAATAGACGCCGCGCAGCGTGCTGTTCAACTGCGTGTCGTCGTATTTCGAATCGAGAAACACCAGCGCGAGCAATTCATTGAGTTCCGCACACAGGCTACGAAATTCTGACGGCAGCGCATAAAGTTTCTTGCGCAGATCGACCTCGTACACCTCTTGCAGCCTCGTGTTGACGCCGTCTTCGAGTCCCTGCTCCAGCTCACGCATTTCGGCCGCGCAGTTCAGGCGCAGTGTGTCGCGGCCGTGTTGTTCCGCCGCTTCCTGATAAGGCAGTGTGAAGCCGAAAATCTGCGCGCGGCTTTCCGCCGTCAACGACTGGAAATACTCCCCGAAGCCGGGCAGCAGATCGAGCTTCGTGACGAGCACGTAGACGGGAAATCGAATCCCCAACTGCTGGCGCAACTCGCCGAGCCGAGCGCGCATCGACGCGGCGAGCGCCTTTCGTTCGGGCGCTGGGCGCGTCAACAACTCTTCGATTGAAACGACCAGCAACGCACCGTTGATCGGCGCGCGCGGGCGCCGCTTGCGAAGCAGCCCCAGAAGGCCGCGCCACTCGGCCTCGTTCACGCTCTTCAGGTCTTCCGGATCGACGTCAACCTTCGCGGCCTCTTGCGACGCTGCGTCCTGAACCGTATAGCGGCCAGCGGTGTCGATCAACACCGCCTCGTTCGCGAACCACCAGTCGCAGTTCGCCGTTTCGACGCGGCTTCTCAGCGACGCCGCGACCATCTGATCCGCCTCCGGAAAATCCAGACCCGAGTTCAGGACCAACGTCGTCTTGCCGGCGCCTGGCGAGCCCACCACCATGTACCACGGGAGTTCGTACAGATAGCGCTGGCTTTCGAGCAGACGACGCAGCCCTACCGGTCCGCCGCGCATGCGTTTGAGCTTGTCGATGGCCTTCGCGACGACCGCGTGAAGCGCGCGGATTTCGTCTCGTGCGACAGGGGTCGCGGCCGACTTCTTCGTGAACGGGTTCAGAACGCGCTGCAGCAGCACGTCATCGCCGCGCACTGCCCGCCACAGACGATACAGCCCATAGATCGCGTAGCAGGCAAGCAGCACCGAGATCAGCAGCACGCGGGACCATGTGGTACCGAGTGGATGCGTTTCGCCGAACGCGAGTATCGGTCCGAAATACCAGAGCGCGAGACACAGCAACGCGACGCCGATGACGCCAGGCGACCAGCCGAGCAGCCAGAACAGCAGCAGCAATAACAGCACGACGATCGACAGCGTGCGCGAGAGCACGCTCTCGAGTGGGCGGTAGTCGCCAAATGCAATCAGAGGTCCCACGAACCAGACGGCCACAGCCGTCACGAGGATCGCGGCGAGCACCAGCGTCTGGCGCGTGAGCACAAGTTTCGATAAGCGGTTCAAATAAGACATCAAGGCTTTCCCGTTAATGCGTGACGAAGACTTCCACGCGTCGATTGCGGGAACGACCTTCCGCTGTACTGTTGTCCGCGACAGGTTGTGTATCGCCCTTGCCGACAGCCTCGATGCGATTGCCGGGCATGCCGTGCGCCTTCAATACGTCGGCGACGAACGCGGCGCGCTTTTCCGATAGCACCAGGTTGTCAGGAAACTCCGCCGTATGAATCGGCTGGTTGTCGGTGTGCCCGGTCACCGTGACATTGCCGCCGACCCGGACGACCTCCTGCGCAACCTTGGTCAACACCGGATCCAGTTCCGGTCGAATGCGGCTTTGCCCCGGCAGGAACACGTAGTCGCCACGGAACACGACCCGGCTGCTGCTCGCGTTCTCTTCGACGGAGACCTGGCCGCGAGCGATCTCGTCTTTCAGCAAAATCGACAGGCGCAAGCGCTCGTGAACGACCGGAGCCGCGGCCTTGATCGGCTCTCCGATCGCGAGAATCTTCGCTTCCAGCGCATTGCTTTGCGCCAGAAGCCGATACTTGTACCAGGCGAACAGCGAGAACACACATAGCGCAGCGACGCCCGCCGTCGCCCAGACCGGCACGCTTTTCAGCAGCCGCATCCTGCCCGGCTCCTCGCCGCGCCAGTGCGGCGACAGTTCGAGCCGCATCGTGTCCCGCGTGCCGCTGATAAGCGTCAGCATTCGCTGCCGGATCTGCTCCAGATGACGTGGACCGTCCGCGGCAACGCTGTAGCGTCCTTCGAATCCAAGGCTGAGAATGCGATACAACACCTCGAGGACGTCGATGTACTCCTGGGGATCCGTTGCCATGCGGCCGATCAGCAGGAAGAACTTCTCACCGCCGTCCACTTCTCCTTCGAACTTGAGCAGCAGCCCCCCCGCGGCCCAAATTCCGCCGCTCCCCCAACGCGTGCGGTTGGCGGCTTCGTCGAGCGCGGTGCACAGCGCGTAACGGACAGCCGCCACGTGCTTCCACGGCAAACTCGCTTTGTCGCAGACCTTCTGGAATGCGGCGACCTCACGCACCAGCAGCGAGCGCAAGCTCGCGACCGCAGCCAACGAATCGAGCGAAGCCGGCATGTCCGCCAGCATGCGCAACAAAGGCTGCGCGGCTTCACACAACGGATTGCGCGCAGCCTTCATGCGCTCCAGACGCGTCTGCACTTGTTCCGGCGGATCGAACGCGGCCGCATCGACCGCCGGTTCCTGATTGGCGACACCCGCGGTTGTGGGACGCCCAGCGGGACTGGCAGACGGCTGGCTTTGGCCAGAAGCAGAGTTGTCGGGGTTCAACAGAAACTCGAACGCGTCGTCCCCGTATGCGCCGGTACTCATTTTTGACGCACGCCCCACAGCTCAAGCTTGAGTTCCGGGAAGTGCCCGGCGACATGCATGGCAAGCCCTCCGTGCCGCGCAATCTGTTCCCAGAACGGTCCGGTACGCGACAGTTCGAAATAGATAAAGCCCGAGTTGAACGGAATCTGGCGCGGAGGAACCGGCAGCGCCGCTACTGTCAGACCCGGCAGGTGCGAACGGATCAACTCCGGCAAGCGCTGCGGATGACTGATCTTCGTTTGGGCAAGAAACTGCTGCTGCAGCAATTCGGAAGGCATCTGCGCGCCCACGGCGAGCACGAGGCTCGAATAACCGGCCAATTCGTTCGGCAGCATGGCGGCCGTACGGATGCCATGCGCCTGCTCCGTAAGCGGAATGGGCTGCGCACCACGAATCAACACCTGGTTCAACAGATAGTGAACCTCCTCGACGAGGGGCCTGATACTGCGGTAGAGCTGCGCATGGTCATAGCCCGGCGCCGCCCGCGGACGCCGCGTTTGCGGACGCACGAAGGTCGAAAGCTCGCCCGCGAAAAGCGCGAGCTCGCGATACAGGGTCACCGGCGCGGTCTCCTCGAGTTGGCAAATATGCTCCAGCAGCGGCTCATAGCGATTGAGCACCTGGAGCAGCAGATAGTCGGCCACTTCGGCCGCCGCGCCCGTACGGCCGTCAGCACCTGACAGACGGGCGGCGAGCGCGTCGGCGCGTAGTCGCGCGAGGCCGTGCAGCTGCATCGCCCATTCGCGCAGCAGTGGATTCGCGCCGTAACCGGTCACGGGCGGAATGTGGTCGGCGCTGTGCAGCGACACGGCGCCGTCGGCGTGCAGCGCCTTCACGCGCGTCAGCGCAAGCCCGATCCACGACTGCGTCAGCTCTTTCTCGGGCAACAGCCGCAAGCGCAGATTCGAGAGTTGGACGGGCTTCGGACCCTGGCCGATCGCGTTGCTGTCGCGCAGTTCCGCGTCGTACGCATGGTAACGGGCCAGCGATCCGCTCTGCTCGGTGAAGGCGGTTTCCTCGGTGTTAGGCAAGCGAAGCGGGACCGCCAGGTAAATCACCTGCTCCTGATGTTCCGGTCCGATCGTCAGTGGGGGCGGGGGCAGCGTCAGGCCAGGCACCTCGAACGGTGTGCCGTCTGGAAATACGCCGAGCCCGCTCTTGAACACCAGCTTGCCGAACGCGAGCGATTCCTGATCGATTTCACAACGGCTGAAGCCCCAGAAAAACGGGCTCAGCGGCGCGCTCCGGCGATGCGCGAACGACTCGAAATACCGCTCCTGCTGCTGAAACAATTGCGGGCGCAGGAAGAGTCCTTCGCTCCAAACAACTTTGCTATACCAACTCATCGAAATTAGTCTGACTTTGAAATCGAAACAGTGCGCCGATCGAGCTGGATCGTCAGCTTCTGTTCCTTGTCTGGAAGAGCCATCCTGTACCATGCGGCGTCGGGCGCGATTGGCAACCGGTAAACCGCGCGCCAGACCGATTTCCCGAGATCCCGGTAGCCGGCCAGCACGCCAATTGCGGTAGAGGCGGGGTTCGACTTCCGGACGATCTCGCGTGTATCGCCGGGACGCAGAATAAATTCGTCAACGACCAGCACGTCGTCGCCAAGGATTTTTTTGTCGTCGCTTTGCAGCGTGAAAAAGTCGCCGGTTTGAAACGCCGTCGGCGACTTCAGTTCGTAGACCCGCACGAGGATCGGCGCCGCCGTTCCCCACTCGTTCGGATTGACGTTCTCGTTTGCCGCGATCTGAAGCCGGAGGGTCGTTCGCTCCTTGACAACGGGAGCCGACGCGGTAGCGCACCCGGACAGCCATGCGCTCGCCCCGCTTAGGGCTAGCCAGCCTCCGATACGCAGCCATATCGCGAAGCGGGAAAAAAAGATCGAAACCATCTGACGGTATCAAGGTGATCTCGCACATCGCCCTGAATGAACCAGGATGCCTGCATCCAGCCGGGCATCCCGGTTAACAACCTTGACACGGCTTCCCGGACAAAAGGGTCGTCGTGCCAAGATTCAGGAAAATGTGCGATTTAGGCTGTGTTCTTCTTGATATCGAAGGTCGCCGTGATCGCACCGCCGCTACCGCCTTGCGCGTTCTGCACCACATATTCCTGCTTCAGGCGAGCAAAGGACAGACGCACCGTTTCGCACGGACGCGATTCACTGTCGCTGACGCCGGACGGCTGCACCGAGGTAACCAGCACGTCGTTCATCGTGAATTTGATGTATTCGAGCGGATTACCGCCAGCCTTGCGCACGACGAGTTTGGCTTCGTCGATGTGCTTACCGGTCAGGCAGTATTGCGTCAGGTTGGGCGTTGCACGATCGATGAAATGCTCAAACGTGAAGTCGTCGACCGTGGCTCGGCCAGCGCCACCACCGGAACCAACGTGCATATTCGATTGCTGCGTAACGCCCCACGCCCAGCTCAGAACATCGATTTCGTCCTTGTGGTTAGCGTCTGCCGACTCACCATCAATCCCGTTAATCTTGAGAAAGATGTCTTGCGCCATAAAAATACTCCTTGATACCGATTAGTTTTAAAGATGCTCAATGAAAGTCAGGCATATTTAGTGAGCGCCTGTCCGTCGCTCAATCACCGAATGAACGGTAGACGTCAGGTCAGGCTGCATCCTTCACGAGCGGCAGCTTCGCGACGAGACGCAAAGAAACCGTCAGACCTTCCAGTTGGAAATGCGGACGCAGGAAGAACTTCGCCTGGTAATATCCCGGATTTCCCTCGACGTCCTCGACGACCACTTCGGCCGCGGCCAGCGGTCGACGTGCCTTGGTTTCCTGCGACGAATTCGCGGGATCGGCGTCAACGTAGTTCATGACCCATTCGTTGAGCCATTGCTGCATTTCGTCCCGCTCCTTGAATGCGCCGATCTTGTCGCGCACGATGCACTTCAGGTAATGCGCAAAGCGCGAGCACGCGAACAGATACGGAAGACGGGCCGATAGATTCGCGTTCGCAGTTGCGTCGGGATCGTGGTACTCGATCGGCTTCTGCAACGATTGCGCGCCGATGAACGCCGCGTAGTCAGTGTTCTTGCGGTGAATGAGCGGTATGAAACCACTCTTCGACAATTCCGCTTCGCGGCGGTCGGAGATCGCAATTTCCGTCGGGCACTTCATGTCGATGCCACCGTCATCCGTCGGGAACGTGTGACACGGCAGGTTTTCAACTACCCCACCGCTTTCCACGCCGCGAATCAGCGTGCACCAACCGTAGTTCTTGAACGAACGGTTGATGTTCACCGCCATTGCGTAGGCCGCGTTCGACCATACATAGCGTTGATGATCCGCGCCGGCGGTCGCCTCTTCGAAATTGAATTCGTCGACCGGATTCGTCTTGACGCCATACGGCAGACGTGCAAGGAAACGCGGCATTGCAAGGCCGATGTAGCGCGCGTCTTCCGAACTACGCAGCGAGTTCCAAGGTGCGTACTCGAGGTTTTGCGTAAAAATCTTCGTCAGGTCGCGCGGGTTGGCGAGTTCCTGCCACGAGTCCATCTGCAGCACGGACGGTGCCGCGCCCGTAATGAACGGCGCATGCGACGCTGCCGCCACCTTTGCAATCGAGCCCAGTAGGTCGACGTCGGCGGGCGTGTGATCGAAGTAGTAGTCGGCGACGAGACAGCCGTACGGCTCGCCACCCAACTGCCCGTATTCTTCCTCGTAAATTTGCTTGAAGAACGGACTCTGGTCCCACGCAATCCCTTTATAGCGCTTCATCGTGCGACGCAGGTCGTCCTTCGACACATCCATAAAGCGGATCTTCAGCTTCTCATCCGTTTCCGTGTTCGCGACGAGGTGATGAAGCCCCCGCCATGCGCTTTCAAGACTCTGAAAATCTTCATGGTGGAGAATCAGGTTGATCTGTTCGGATAATTTGCGATCGATCTCCCCAATAATTGACTCTATGTTTTTGTACGCGTCGTCGGACACCGTTGCCGATGTAAGCAGTGCTTGTTGAGCAAGCGTCCGGACAGCCCCCTCGACAGCCTCGCGCGCGCGCTCCGTTTTGGGCTTGAATTCGCGCGATAGGAGTGCGTTGAAATCGGACTGATTGGTCACGCTCGCCGTTGCCTTGGCGCGCGTGTTCGCTTGAAGTTCGGCCATCATTTCCCCATTGTTTCAGGCTGTGCTTTCGTGCGGAAAGCAAAAATCATTCGTTGGTCACCGGTTCGCCGGTGGATGCCGCTTCCGGCTTTGGCGCCTTTGCGAGCGCTTCGAGTAACGCTGGGTCTCTCAACACCTTGCTGACCAGGTTTTCCGCGCCACTTTTGCCATCCATGTACGTTTGCAGATTGGCGAGTTGCGTACGCGCCTCGAGTAGCTGCGCAAGCGCGTCAACCTTCTTCGCGACGGCTGCGGGCGAGAAATCGTCCATGCTTTCGAACGTGATATCGACCATCAGATGACCTTCGTTCGTCAGCGTGTTGGGCACCGCGAACGCGACACGCGGTTTCATGGCCTTCATTCGCTCATCGAAGTTCTCGATGTCGATATCGAAGAACTTACGATCGCCGACGGCGGGCAACGGTTCGAGCGGCTTGCCCGACAAGTCGGCGAGGACGCCCATCACGAACGGGAGTTCGACTCTCTTTTCCGAACCGTAAATTTCGACGTCGTATTCAATCTGGACGCGGGGGGCACGATTACGTGCGATGAATTTTTGAGAACTGGTAGAAGCCGACATAGTGCTCTGAGGTTGTTCGCTCAAATAAAAGAAGGAGCGGCGACACCGCTCGCTTTCGTATGAAATCCGCAAGCTGATGATGTTATGTCTCGGAGCAGCGCGGCGATATGGGCGGTTGCCCAAAAGTCTGTCCCGTTCGCAAAAGAGAGGCCGGATTGGCGTGCGCGAGCGCAGGTTCCCAGAGGGCTACCCGCGACGAGTACTTTCAGTGCGTGCCTGAATCGGGAACAACGGTGATTTCGACACGACGATTCATCTCGCGCCCCTGACTAGTTTCGTTGCCGGCGATCGGCCGGGTATCGCCATACCCCTGAATTGCGAAACGTGTGACGGGCAACGTAGCCGTGTTGACGAACCAATCGCGGATGGCCCGCGCGCGTGCCTCGGAGAGCTTATGATTCGCGACGCTGGCACCCACGTTGTCAGTATGACCCGCGATGAGAATTCGCTTGTCGGGATTCGCGCGAATCAGATCGAGAACCGCGTGGAGCCTTGGCTCTGCAGCTGACTTGAGCGTCGTCTTGCCGCTGTCGAATAACAAGAGGCTGTCGATCGTCACAGCAAGGGGCGGGGAATGCGCGGCGATCGTCGGGGAATGCGATGTCGCGGTCACGCGTTCAAGCGCGACTTGCAACTGCTTGCCCCGATACAGTCCCCAGCCGAGCCCGGTCGGCACACCGTTGCTCGCATAGCGAGCCAGCTCGGCGGATTGTCTGCGCAACGATTCGAATCGCTCACGCTTCGCATCCGCGCGGGCTGTGGGTATATGCGTGTAAGCCTCGAGATCGTCGGCGACTCGCGTGACCAACCTGCTGTTCGACCATGCGGAGACACCAATCGACACCATCAGGACGACCGCCGACGCAGCCAACGCGTGCAAGCTTCCGGAATACGACCGGGCCCACTCGCTCTTCGAAACCCGGAATCTGTCGTTCCGCGCGATGGTGGTAAGTAAAGGCAGAGACAGCGGCTTCGGTTGAGCCTTCGGCCTCGTCAGCAGCGGCCGCAGCGCGGTCTTGCCGGTGAGCCATCGCGTCCATGCGCCTGGACGCATCGGCGGGTGTCCGATGTCGGCCAACAGCAAGCCGCGCAGCGAGAACGGCGCGGTGTTCGCGAGCGATGAAAGTATCGATAGCAGCGCCTCATCTTCTAGCCAGTCGAACACTGCATGCCCCAGACCGGCACGCGACGCACGTTCCGGGTGGGCGACAGCGAGCCAAGCCTGATCCAGCTGTTGCCTGAGCGCTTGCACATGTTGCCGCGCGGTTGCGGTCTCGGGTTGCATCGTCGAGATACTCATGGCATCGCCGAACCAGACCGGTTCCACTGCGTGGTCGCTATTCGAGCCGAGGTACGCGTAGATCGCGATATAGCAGGGTAATACGAACGCCCGGGGACCGATGCAAGCGTCGATTTGATGCTTCCAGCGGGAAAATTCGCGGCGAATCACAGCATCGTCGCACTCACCGTCGGGAACAACGGGCATCAACACGGCATCCGGCGGACGTTGATGCGACTCCATCACCGTGGCCAACACGCTGGACAACTGCTGCGGGGACCGGACACGCAACCACAGCGCATCACCGTTACGTCGCAGTGCGGATGTCTGGCCATCGTGTGCAAACAGCGCGCCGGCATGCGGCCCGACGACGAGAACGATCGATAACTGACGCACGTTCCCGAGCTGAAAATCCTGATCCTCGTGGGTCGGATGCGATCGCCCGTAAGCTGGCAAAACGGCGGCGCCCACCCCCGTCAACAGAACAAGACTGAGCACAACGAGCCACGATGGTTGGAGAGCAAGCGGCAAACATAGCCATATCAGTCCAACTACGGAGACAGCGATCCAGATCAGCGCCGCCCGGTAGCTGTTTCCGGAAATCATTGCGAACGCTCCGTCTGCATAGGACTACTCTGCGGCGACGACGTTTGAAGTAGACCGCGTGTCGCAACGTCCAGACTAAGGTCCATCGCCGTCCATAGTGACGCGATGGCAACCGCACCAGCAATCACCCCACCGGCGATTCTGCGTGAATGTGAGATGCGTGACACGTCCGACGGCCGAAGCGAATTGGTCGGTGGCATGGCGTTATCCGGTGCGTCGGGTATGGAGAACGCCGCCTTATTACGCGGATGCCCGTTCAACGCCGATTTCGCACGCTCCAGATATGCGTTGGTGTTTTCGCGTCCGCCGTCGAAGCCCAACCCCAGCAACATGGTGTAGAACTCAAGTCTGGCGGGGTCCGGATCGCCGCCGTCCACCACCGCCGCGATCTGGTGCCATACCCATGCGGCGCCATCGCGCACGCCATGAAAACGCATTTGCAGCGGCTCACGCAACCATTCCTCGCGCTGCCTGGACGGCAATGCATGCAACGTCAGTTCATCTAGCAGAACACATTGTGCGAGGCTGACTTCCCGGATGTCCGTTGCCGGAAAAGTTCGATCCAGCATTTGCTGCTGTAGCGTCTCGACCAACGTACTGCAACGCGCGCGCCAAAAAGGAACAGCCGGCAGCTCCGCGCCGTCGGACAGCAGTGCTGCATGCAACGCAGTCGCTCGCATGAGCGCGACTGTTGAGTCAAACATAATAAGAAACGTATTCGCGCCGGCACCCTCAGGGCATTTCGACGACATAGGTGACGAATGTATTGACGGTGCCAGCCGTGGCTCGACCGGTTGCGTAGTAGCTGGCAATGAAATCCACCGGCGTCGGATCCGTGGACGTGATCGGAACGACTCTCATCGTAGACCGGTCGCCGACCTTGATCCGCGATCCGTCCGGATTGGCCAGCATGACCTGTACATTCGTTGCCGACGCCGCCCCGCTCGCATTCTGCAGGTCCAGATTCCCGGTGTTGGGATCGGTCGACGAACCGCTCTCGAAATACACGCGCGCCCCCGTTACACCGCTTGGACATTGGATCGTGATGGTAAAGAACTTTGAGCCATCTATAACTCCGGCCGTCGGCAGCGATCGCGTCGAAAGCGTTGGCAACGTGACCGTCATGTCGGGCGAACTCACCAGCGCACACGTCGTCGCGTTATAGGTGCCACTAAAATTGAGCGTGACCGAAGGCGAGCCTTGCGCATGTACGCAAACCGATCCCAACAGCGCACCTGCGATCAATCCGGAAATTAGTCCGGCAATCCGAAAGTATCTACAAATATTTTTCATTTTCTGACCTCTACTGTCGGCGGAATCATCTAAGCCGCAGCGCTGGAGCTGACCGGGTATCGACCTTCGCACTTCAGCGAAGCGAACTCACAAGCGCCGCGCCCGCTGAACGTCGCGCTACGGACTTTGCCGGCGGAGACCAGACTAGCGCTGGATCACAGCTCAGCTTGATGCGCGCAACGATCCCCGCGCGCTGACCGCTGTCCGCCTTGTCGTCGTCCGGCACCGTGTAGGGCATCACGCACTGCTCCGCTGCGCGATTGCCCCAGCGCACCAGCAGCTTGCCATCGTGTTCGAGGCCGCGCAGGTACGCGAGGCCACCCTGACCGACGATGCCCACCGATTTCTCGGACTCGTCGAATAACTCGGTGCCCATCGGCATGGCTTTGCCTTCCCGATCCAAAACCTCGGCGAAAATCGGCGTGCCCTGCGTGGTCGCAATCTTCACCTTGACGAGCGAACTCGCGCGCGGCACGACTTCCTCACTCGTGTTGCCCAGTTCAACGTCGAGCGACACGTCGCTCGGATCCAGCGCGACCGTGTTGACCCGGTATGGCATCAGCGAAGACACCACCGCATAGCCGTTAGCGTCAATCCTTGCACCCTGGCCATTGATGATCCGGCCGCCTTCCGCGCCTTTCGCTTCGACGAGCGCGAACGCCTGCCCAAGCGGCGGGCTCAGCGTCATGCCGCCACTGTGAACGACGACCGCGCCGTCGGCGTTGAACGCGGCTTGACGGGTCTGATTGCTGATCGATGCATTGACGTTGTAAGTAGCGAACGGCGCGCGATACATCGCGTAACCACCCGCGGAAACGGTCCGATTGTCGCCGGCGACGATCCGTGACGCGTTGACACCGTAGGTGATCGGCGTGGCTCCGCTCGTGTTGCCCGACGCAGTGGCCTGAATTGTGCTATCCCCGTTCGAGCCGCGCGAAACGTTGGTGGTCAGATAGTCGAACATATGATGCTCGTTCGAGTCGACCTTGCCGAGCGGAATCGTCAGGTTCAAACCTACCTGCGTGCTGATCTTCGAGTTTTGCAGGCGCGTGCGTTGCGCATATAGCGAGTAGGACACCCGCTTGTACGCGCTGTTGAAACCAACCTGATATTGCAGGTCGTAGCCCTTCGACGCGCCCCAGTAGTTCTGCGAACTGCCGGCGATATAAAAAGAACTCGACTCGCCGATTGGCTGGTTGATATTCAGCTGCAGACGGCTGCGCGTGCGGTAGTCATACTGACCCGTGGTGTCTCGGGAGCCATATCGCGCGTACATCGCGTCATGCAGGCTATAGAAGCGTGAGGTCGAGTATCGGTAAGCCGCAACCGAAAAATTCGTGTTGGGCCCTGGAAGGAGCTTGCTGTAGCTGATCCGGGTACTGTAACCGGGACGACCACCAGACACCCCGGGAATATTCGTTCCCGCCGCCGTTACGTCAAACGCGAATGCGCCGAGCGGCGTATTGAGCGCGACACCCACCAGGCCAGCCCAGTAACCTTCCGCAAACTGTGCACCGGTGTAGCCGGTCAACAGGTTTGTCAGGCCGCGCTGATAAACCGCCTGCGCCACCCATGGATGGTTATTCAGCACGGTATCGCGATAGACACCGGTCGTCAGATTGAAACGTGCAACACCAGGCCGCAGCAACTGCGGGACGGACGCAAACGGCACCAGAAAAGTCCGCTGACGGCCGTCGGATTCTGTAATAGTGACCTGAAGGTCGCCGCCATAACCCGTAGCCGGCAGGTCGTTCAGTTCAAACGGCCCCGGCGGCACGCTGGTCTCGGCCACGATGATGTTGTTCTGACGCACTATGATGCGTGCATTGGTATCAGCCACGCCACGCACAACCGGCGCGTAGGAGCGCATGGAATCCGGCAACATGCGGTCGTCGCTCGAAAGCTGGACGCCACGCACGTTGAATGAGTCGAAGACGTCACCGCTCGTCGAGCTGTCGCCGATCGTCAGTTGGCTCTTAAGCGCCGTGACATCGTGTTGCGCAAACAGCGCGACACTTTGCCAATGCGTGCCGGAACCCCGGTTCTGCGAGCTTACCGTGGACCACTGGCGGAAACGCCAGCCGTTCACGTTGAATCCGCTTTGCAGACCGAGGTAGACACTGCTGAAGTCTCCGCTACCATTGTTCTGGTGAGTCGTATAGCCGGCGAGACTGTATTGCACGAAGCCTGCGTTGATCCCGTTGTCCCAACGGGACGGATCAACGTAACCGGCAGCCTCCTTGCGCAATTCGATCTGGGGAATCGACAGATCGAGTTGCAAATCGGCGGTGTTGAACGATGCAACCGATCCCGGTACGGCTTCAACCAGCGGGACGCATTGCACTGATGCGTCCGTATCGTCGAAGTCGCCCTTTCCTGCTTCCTTCAACCGCTGGGCCACGCGCTCGGTATCTACGCCAGCGCGGTCCAGGCCAGGCATCGTGAAACAGGGCGTTGCGATATCCGAGCCCGGCACTGCCTGAAACAGGACATCGAAGCGTCCACGCTTCTTACCATTGACGAGCAGTTCGAGCGGATAAACACCGGGAGCAACAGGATTGCCTCGCGTATAGCGTGACAAATCGGCGACGTTGCCCGTAAAGAATGCTGGATTGAACTCAACTTCTTGCGGAACTTCCGCAGCGGGTGCATTTGATGTCGCCGTGGTAGATGACGCATCCGTACGCGCAGCTTCTCCGTCGACACCGGCTGCCTGTTGCGGCAACTCGGACGCCGAGCAGTCGCTGGATGGCGTCGCCGCTGAGTCCGGCGCGCACGCGGCGACCGCGGAGTTTGAGCAAAAGACCCAGCCCGACGCTATGATTGCCGCCCAAGCCAGTGGGTGAAACCGGAAAGGGACATTACTGAATACTGTTTCAACCGCCGTCTTACTATTCCGCACGCCCGACATCCCGTATTTCAATTATTGATTCTTTTGCGCTTCCGCGCTTTGACCACCTGTCACTTCCGCCGAGTCCTTGATCGCTGTACCGAAGTCGTTCAGAACCGTATAGGAAACGGTGGCAGGAGCTTTGATATCCAGCTTTCCATCTTGTGGACGGAGATCGACGTGCCCGAACGGCGGTGCCATATCGGGCAAAAGAGCGACTTTCCTGCCTGCCGTTTCTACCTCTGCCGTGCCGACGGAAATGTAGTAGGGCGATGGGTTGTCCAGACGAACGATGCTCTGACCTTTGTCATTTGCCTCGACATGCCACTTCAGCTGGGCCCGCCCCGCCGTTGGGTCATCGAGCAACGATACCGGCCGGTAGAACATCTTGATACGCGTTCGGAACGCGAGCTGAATCATGTTCCGGTCATCAGCGTCCTTGGGCTTCGGCGGAATTTCGAGAACGTTCAGCCAATAGACAGCCTCACGGTCCTTCGGCATGTCGCCGCCTGTGAACATGATGCGCAAAGCCTGCCCTCTGTGAGGCTCGACCCGAAATACCGCCGGCAGTAACGTGAACGGCACCCTGATTTCATTCGGGGCAGCTGCCGCATCGCCGTCGTCCAGCCACGCCTGGACCAGGACCGGACGGCTGTCAACATTGTTCAAACGAACATTGACTTCACGGTTTTGCGCCGGATAAATAACTCGGGTACCGGTAATGGTGATAGCAGCTTGTGCAGCAAACGAGGTCACACTTAAGGCGACAGCTGCGGCGAACAACATTGGAAACTTCATTGAAGACACTCGCTCCTCCACGCGACAGATAAGCGGAATGCCACTTCGGGTTGCCTTCGAACTAGAAGAGCAACCCGATGCCATTCGGCTTAGATTCGCTTACTGATATGCCAATGTGTAGCGAACAACAGCCGTCACGTTACCGGCCGTGGCTCTGTCTGTTGCATAGTACTGGCCGGCGTAGTACATCGTTGCCGTACCGTCGTTCCCAACAGCAACGAACTCGCCCGTGCTGCCCAGCGGAAGCACCTGCGCCGCGCCATTCGTGAAATTGTGGTCAAGCAATTGCACTTCGACGTTCGCGGCCGGCGAGGTAGTTGCTTGGTTAATGGCATTACGCGTAACCGGGTCCATGTTCGTGGTCTCGAAATGCGCCGCGACATGGGTCAGCGTTGCCGGGCACTGCGACACCGAAATGTTGAACGGCGTGGACCCGCCGACTACGCCAGCCGCAGGCAGCGTCTGCGAAGACACCCGAGGCAGCGTGACCGTTTGGTCCTCGTCACCCGAGTTGATCACACAGGTGTCGTCATACAGTTCTCCATTGAACGTTACCTGACCTGTGCCCGGTACAGCTTGAGCGAAAACCATCGGCGCGACGGACAGGCCCATCAGCGCGATCATGAGTTGCGTTACTTGTTTTTTCATGAGATTCCTCTTTGTTGCCATTTCAGAACTACAAACCCTTGTAAAGCCGGGACGTCCAGCGATCGTCAAGGCAGAGGAATGATCTCATTGAAGAAGATCGGTGTTAATGGGCCAATACCCAAAATGAAAGACCAAAATAGGTCAGTCGAGAAACGGCGTGTCGATTCCTCGAACTGAACAGGTCACAGGACCCCCCTACGATAGGGAGAAGGCGCCACGAGAACGACAGAATCCGCCTGAGAATCGCGGCAATTGCTACGAGCAGGACCACTCGCGCACGATTGTGACGAGTTCTACGTCGTTTCTGGCACCGAGCTTCTTCATGCCAGCGTTCTTCTGATTGCTCACGGTCTTCGGACTGCGATTGAGCCGCTCGGCAATTGTTGCGATCGACATCCCGTCGCAGATCATTCGCACGACCGTCGATTCTTTTTCAGATAGCAAATTGAGAGAAGATCCGCCTTGCGCTGCGCGCCCCGTTGCGCGCAACATCTTGTCCGCAATGGAATCAGGCAGAAACACGCTTTTATTTTTGGCAACGCGAACGGCAGCGGTAAGGCTGACAAAGCCCTCGGGACCCTTACCGACGAAGCCGGCCGCCCCCGCGTTGAGCGCAGCTGAAATGATGTGCGTGGAAGAATGCGTGCTCAGAAAAACTACTCGTATGGCTGGGGCGACACGCCGGATCCGGTCAAGAAGGTTGAGACCGTCGGCATACGGATCGCCTTCGAATTCGTAGTCGCACACAAGAACATCGACTGGCACTTCAAGCAACCGCTGAAGAAGCAGGCCGATACTTTCGCTTTTGAAGCAGACCTGGATGTCAGGACAACGCTGAAGAAGATGCTCGACGCCGAGGAGAATAAATGGATGATCGTCGGCGATACCCACTCTTATTTTGTTCACTCACACTCCATACCACGCAGGTGAATACCTTTTCCTTGCCGAAACACCCTGCATGATTTGTCACCAAAGTACCATGTCATTTCACGCCGTTACATGATGAGAAAGGCGCAGGGCATCTCGTCCCGTCCGCTCGTCGACTTCCCTGATCCTGTGTGTCGCCACGGGACGCTGCGTTTGCGTGGGCCTAGCCGCACACCTCAGCAGCAAGATCGAGAGCCGCAACCTTCCTGCTTCCAATGAAGCGAACGGCGTCGGGAACGCCTATCATCTAAGCGCACCAGTCGGTGCAGTCCAGATAGCGCATATCAAATTGTCTTGATCGTTCCACAAAAGCATTTTGGCACCACGCAAATAGAAGTTTTTGAACCACTGTTTTTTAAAACGATGCAAAATCGGTGAGAAAGCCGGTGTGCTTTGGTAAAGACAAAGCAATTTTTGGGCATGCAACCTGGCATGGATCAATCATGAAGATGGGATAGCGCAACGCACCCCAACTCGTCGGCGAGGAATTAAAACGTCTTCGCCTTGCGCAGAGGCAGATTGTACGATGCGCTAACAAGCAAAAAAATCAGCAGAGTCCTATATGCGTCATAGGTGCAAGAAGTGCTTTCAACATCCACCCCAGTCGGCCCGTCGCAATGCCCCATCGCCGCCGGCGTCACCGCCGTGTTTCTTCTAGCGGACCGCGCGACAGCAGGTCCGCGGTCGGCGCGCTGCCCGTCAATGTCACGACGCCGTTATCCGCGTGCACTGTAATGTTGCTGGCCCGTAGTCCCTGGCTTCGTGCGTTTCTGAATGCGCGGCGTACGTCCCGCACGAGTTGCCGGTTGGTAGCCTTGATCTCGCCCGCGGTTGGCGCCGAACTCGTTGCAGCTTGTGCCGCGGGACCCGATCCGCCCGCTTGCGGCTGCGCGTGCGCAGTCAGGCAAGCGGAACACGACCGCGCTCGCGCAAACCAGCTTCAGCCATTTCTGTGCGTTCATTTCGTTCTCCTGTTGTGTATGGCCGGATGACATCGACGGTGGCGCCCGGCCGACTATTTCATCCGCTGCATTCGCCAGGCCGCGATCATGTGAGCCGCGCGGCGCGCGAGCGCGAGCCTTAGGCCGCAAAATGATTGCGCACGAGATCGACGAACGCGACCAGCCCGGTAAGCAAAACCACAATGAACAGCCAGCGTTCGAGCAGCGTAAACACAGGCCGTTTCCCCTTGCGACGCTCGGCGATGTAAAACCACACGGTCGCCGCCGTATAAAGCACGGTCGACATCAACAGATAATGCAGGCCGCCCGCGTACACGAGAAAGAGCGCGTAGCCGCAGCCCAGCAGCGCGAGCATGAAATCGATGCGCCGTGACCACGGCTGCCCCGCATACGATTCGCCGCTCGCTGCGAGCTTCAACCCATAGCCGGCGACGAGCAGATACGGGATCAGGCTCATCGACGTCGTGAACTCCTTGGCCAGCGTGAACGCTTCTTTCGAAAACAGCGTCACGATCAGAAAGGCCTGAATCACGAGGCTCGTCATCCACAGTGCGGCGACCGGTACGTGGTTGCGGTTTTCTCGCCCGAGAAACGCGGGCATCGTGCGGCTCTTGCCCGCCGCGTGCAGAATTTCGGCGGCGAGCAACGTCCATGCAAGATAAGAACCGAGTACCGATATCAACAGGCCGAGCTTGACCGCGACCGCGCCCCAGGCGCCGACCGCGGCGCTCAGCACGCCAGCCATCGACGGATTTTTCAGCGTGCCCAACTGCTCGAGCGGCAACACGCCATACGACAACAACGTGACCATGACCATCAACGCAAGCACGCAGAGAAAGCCGAGTACGGTCGCGACCCCGACGTCGCGCCGTTCGCGTGCATGCCGTGAATAGACACTCGCGCCTTCGACGCCGAGAAACACGAATACCGTGCCCAACATCGTCTTGCGCACCTCGCCGAACAGACCGGTCGCCGACGGCTCGGGAACGGTCCACAGGTTCGCGACGAACAACTGCCACTTGACACTCGATAGCACGAGCACCGCGAACAGTCCAAGCGCGAACAACTTGGCGGCCGTCATCGACGCATTCACTACCGACGAGCCCTTCACGCCGCGCAGTATCAGAAAGTGAAACACCCAGATCATCAGCGAGGAACTGACGATCGCGCTAAACGTATTGCCAGCGCCGAATGAAGGCGCGACGATCGCGAGCGCGGACTTGATCAGCACGAGATACGCCACGTTGCCGAGACAGCTGGCGCACCAGTAGCCGAACGCCGACAGAAATCCCGTGTAACGTCCAAACCCCACGCGCGCATACGTGTAGACGCCAGCGTCGAGTTCCGGCTTGCGCCATGCGAGCCGTTGAAAGATCAGCGCGAGTATCAGCATGCCGGAGCCGGTGATGGTCCAACTGATCAACGAACCGACTACGCCGGTATATTTGCCGAGCGCCTGCGGCAGCGAAAAGACGCCCACCCCGACCATCGAGCCGATCACCATCGCCATCAGGCCCGGCGCTGAAAGTCTGACGCGCTTGTCCATTGCTGCGATCGCTCTCCCGCGAACACGTTCCGATCGAGCCGCGCTCGTGCGACTACGATGATCGACCGCTCAGATGACGATCGTGCCAGTCGCGAGGCCGATCAGCGCGCCAATCGCGCCGCAGGCCGCGACGGCCAAGATGACCCACTCGACTTTCGAAAACACCCGATGGGCGCGCTCGCGTTTGGCCACCACATACAGCACCGTACCGGGCGCATAAAGCAGCGCCGATAGCATCAGGAACTTCAGGCCGCCCGCGAACAGCAGAAAGGCCGTATACAACGTCGCGAACATCGCGACGAAATACTCGGTGCGCAACGCGCCGCTCAAGGTGCCGCCATTCTGCCCATTATCGTCACGCGCGGCCTTGATGCCGTATGCGGCCACGAGAAAATAAGGAATCAGCACCATCGAGCTCGTGAGATTGAGCATCAGCGCAAACGCATCGGTCGACCAGTACGTGCTGATTACGAAACACTGCACCCCGGTACTCGTGAGCCAGATCGCGGCGACCGGCAGCTTGCGCTCGTTTTGTCGCGCGAAGATACGCGGCATCGTCTCGAGACGCGCGGCGGCGAACAGCACCTCGGCACAGATCAGCGACCATGCGAGGTACGCGCCGAGGATCGAAATGATCAGACCGGCGCTGACGAACACGACACCGAATGGGCCGAGCAGCGCGCCGAGTACCGCGGCCATCGACGGCTGGCGCATCACCGCAATATCGGCGCGCGGCAAGGTCGCGTAAGGCAGCAGCGTCACCAGCACCAGCAGACACAGCACGGCGACGAAGCCGGTGATCGTCGCGGCGCCGACGTCCGAACGCTTTTTCGCATAGCGCGAGTACACGCTCGCACCTTCGATACCGACGAACACGAAGACGGTGACGAGCATCGTCGCGCGAACCTGCGAGAACAAGCCCTTGCCGATCTGATCGCTGCGTTCCCACAGATTCGCGCGAAACATGTCGGCGCGAAACAACGCGATCAGCATCACGATGAACAGCACGATTGGAATCAACTTCGCGACCGTGACGATCGTGTTGATCATCGTGGCCTGCTGGACGCCGCGCAGCATCACCAGATGAAACAGCCAGATGCCCACCGACGACACGATGATCGCGGTCGCCGTATTGCCGTTGCCGAAGGCCGGCACGAAAGCGCCAAGCGTCGATTTGATCAGCACCCAGTACGACACGTTGCCGAAGCAGCCGGCCATCCAGTAGCCGAATGCGGATAGAAAGCCCGCATAATCGCCGTAGCCCGCTCGCGCGTATGCGAACACGCCCGCATCGAGCTCGGGCCGTCGCTGCGCGAGCGCCTGAAAGACGCGCGCCAGCGCATACATGCCGATGCCCGCCACGCACCATGCAATGACCGCGCCGAACGGTCCGGTCGCGCGCGCGAAATTGCGCGGCAACGAGAAAATCCCTGCGCCCACCATTGAGCCGACGACCATCGCGGTCAATGCGGGCAACGACAGTTTCGTCTCGACCTGGGTTGCCATCGTCCACCCTTCAGAGAAGCTGATTTCTTCCAGACAGGGACTTACGCGGAGCAGGTACGCGTGAATTGCGCATCTCCTGTCAGTCCTCCCCGACTGAAGCCAACGGCCTTGCGGGTACCGGACCGCACTCCTCCTGGTCGTTCACTGTGCGGCCGGCGCCGGTGCCCTCGCGGTGGCGGGCGCGGGTTCCGTCGGCGCTCGTGTATTCGAGGCCACTGGCGGATTGGCCAACCAGCCGCCTCCCATCGCCCTGAACAGCGCGAACTGTGCCTGCAGTTCGCCGACCTCTTCCCTCGCCTGCGACGACTGGCTTTCGAGCAGCGCAACCCGCACCTGATCGATATCGACGCGGCCGGTATCACCGAGTTCGTAGCGACGTCGCACCTGGCTCAACTGCGTGGTGCGACGCGTGACTTCTTCATTGCGTGCCTTGAACAACTCGTCCTGCCGGTTCAAACGCGCCAGCGCACGGTCGACGTCATAGAACGCGCCGAGCGCGGTCTTTTCGTAGTTCAACATGGCCTGCTGCGCCTGCGCATCCGACGACTCCACCTGCGAGCGCCGCGCGCCAAAGTCGATCAGCGGCAGCGCCATCGCCGCGCCGAATAGCCAGAACGTGCTGGCCCCGAGGCTTTGACCCGCGATCTCCCAACCGTTGCGTGCAAGCAAACCGCTCAACGACATGGTCGGCCAGTAGTTGAGCCGCGCGACATCCGACTGCCTGACCGTTGCATTCACGCGTGCCTGCGCCGCGATCAGATCCGGGCGCCGCATCAGCAGGTCGACTGGCTGGCCGGGCTCGATATGCGGCAGCGCGGTCATCAGCGTGTCGCTTTCATCGAGAATCCCCGCGAATTCCGCGGGCTGCACGCCGCATAGATTCTGCAAATTGAGTCGTGCCTGCGCGATGCCGTTCTCCACGTCCTGCAAACGCGCATCGACCTGCGCGCGGCCGGCGCGCGCTGCTTCGATGTCCGTACTCAGCACGAGACCCGCGTTAAAGCTCTTCTCGGCGATGTTGACGAAGTCGTCCGCGATCGCGCGGCTCTGCAGCAAAATCGCGCGCTGACGCAGCAGCCCGCGATAGGTGACGTACAGATCCGCGACTCCCGACACCACGCTCAGGCGTACCGCCTCCGCGTCGCCGGCGGCCGCGCGTGCCTGTTCGCGTGCCGCCGAGAGCCTTGCGCGTCCCTGACCGAACAGGTCGATCTCCCATTGCGCCCGCAAGCCGACACGCCAGAACTGCGCATCGGTATTGTTGATGCCGAGGAATTCCGCGAATTCGAGCTGCGTCTCGGCGCCGTGATACTTCGCGGCGCTCACGCTTGCACCGACCGACGGCAACAGTTGCGAGCGGGCCAGGCGGATGCCGGCCTGCACCTGATCGACGCGTGCGTAAGCGGTGGCGATGTCGAAGTTGTGCGCGAGCGCGAGATCGATCAGTCTGTTCAGCGTCGGGTCGTTGTACTGGGTCCACCATGCCGCGAGCTGCTGCCCGGACATCGGTGTCGCCACGCCCGGTTGCGCTTCCGAATACTGCGGCGGAAACGCGGCGGGCTTTTGCAGCTGCAATGAACCCGTACAGCCGGCTTCGAGCAGCAGGGCCGCGATGGCGAGAAGATAAGGGCGCGCGCGGATCATTTTGCTTCCGGGTGTCGACCCGGCTCCCATTCCGCCTGCCTGATCGAGAACAGCATCGCATACAGCGCCGGCACGGCGACCAACGTCAGCACGGTGGCAAAAACAAGGCCCGCCATAATCGTGATCGCCATGTCCTTGAAGAAAGGATCCCACAACAACGGCGCCATGCCGAGCGCCGTCGTACCGCCCCCCAGTATCACCGGCCGCAGACGGTTCATCGCGCCGTGGGTCACCGCCTGCATGCGCGGCACGCCCGCGGCGATCTGCGAATCCATCTCTTCGACAAGCACCACGCCGTTCTTGATCAGCATGCCGATCAGACTCAATAGACCGAGCAACGCCATGAAGCCGAACGCGCCGCGAAATAGCAGCAGACCGAGCGTGACGCCGACGATCGACATCGGCACGACGAGCAGCACGACGAGCGCCGGCTTCAGGCGTCCGAACATCATCAGCACGAGCAGCGCCATGCCGATGAAGCCGAGCGGCAGTTGACGGAACAGGCTCTGCTGCGCGCGCGTCGACGATTCGTGCTCGCCGCCCCATTCGAAGCTATAGCCCGGTGGCAGCTTGATGTTCTCGATGCTGGAGCGTATGCGGTTGAACGCGTCGACACTGTTCTGCCCATAGATCGGGTTGGCCGAAACCGTCAGCGTGCGAATCCGGTTTTCGCGCGCGATCTGGCCTTCCTCGGTACCGACCGCGAAGCCGTTGACCACGTCGCCGAGCGGCACGTAACGGCGCAGCCCCGCGCTGAACACCTGCAGGTCCTGCAGACCCGCGACGCCACGCGTGTAGTCGGGCGAACGCAGCACGATCGGCAGTAGCTGATCGCCTTCGCGATAGATGCCCACCCGCAGGCCTTCGCTTGCATAAGCCATCGTGTCGCTAACCTGACGGCGCGTCACACCGAGCGAGCGCGCCCGCGATTCGTCGAATTCCGGCCGCACGATGCTGATCGGGTCCTCCCAGTCGTCGCGAATCGCGATGATGCGGCCGTCCGCCTTCAGCACATTCTGTGCTTCTTGAGACAAGCGGCGCAGCACGGCCGGATCGGGTCCGGAGAAGCGTGCCTGAATGGCCGCGCCACCGCCGGGACCGAACTTCGGCCGCGTGACCGTCCAATGCTGTTCTGGGAAGCGCCTCTTCAGGTCCGCTTCGATGTCCGGAATCATGTCGTCGATCAGGCTCTGGTCCTTCGCGCCGACGATGAACTGCGCGTACGACGGATTGCGCGTTTCCGGATCGTAGACGAGGGAGAAGCGCGTCGCGCCCGAGCCAATATACGTCTGCACGTTGGTGACGTCCGCATGCTTGAGCAGCACCTTCTCCACCGCGCGGCTCTTTTCGACCAGCGCGCGAATATCGGCGCCGCGCGGCAAACGCATGTCGACATAGAAGATCGGCGTGGTCGACGCGGGGAAGAAGCTCCGCTCGACGAAACGGAACGCCCACCCGGCCAGCACGGTCAGCGCGACGAGGCCGATGACCACGAACACGCGCTGTCGGGTGACCCATGACAACAGCTCGCCGTAACGCTTGTACAGCTTCGACTTGAACGGGTCGTCATCGATGATGTCCGCGGGCTTGAAAAGATACGTGCCGAACAGCGGTGTCAGGGCGATGGCGATCACCCAGCTGAATAGCAGCGAAATCGCAGCGACGGCGAACAACGACGCACAGAATTCGCCGACCGAATCCGGCGACAGGCCGATGCCCGAGAAAGCCAGAATCCCCACAATGGTCGACGCTAGCAGAAGCCATTGGCTTTGTTTGAGAATCTCGGTCGCCGCCTGGAGATGCGACATGCCTCGTTGAACCTTCACGAGCATCCCCTCGACCACCACGATGCTGTTGTCGGTCAGCATGCCCATCACGATGATCAGCGCGCCGAGTGAGATACGCTGCAGCTCGATGCCTGCCGCGTACATCACCAGCAGCGTGCCGAGGATCGACAGGAACAGCTCGACGCCCAGCACGACGCCCGCGCGCCAGCCGAGCGCAATGCCCAGCGCGACGCCGACGATCGCCACGGACAGGAACACGTCGAAGATAAAGCCGCGCACGCTCTCGTCGACGACCTGCGGCTGATCGTAAAGCGAGTGCAGCTTGATGCCGATCGGGAGGTCACGCTCGAGTTCGGCGAGCCTCGCCTTGAGCTCCTCGCCGACCCTCACCACATTGACGCGCGGCCGCGCGCTGATACCGATCGTAACCGCGGGCTGGCCGTTATAGTGAATGACCTGGTTCGGAATCGTCGCGTAGCCGTGGCTTACCCGCGCGATGTCGCCGAGCAGCAGCGGGGCGGGCGTATTGTTGACAGGCAGCGAACGAATGGCCTGCAACGAATCGAGCGAGCCGGACGGCGCAATCCGCAACGACAGGTCGCCGACACGTTCGCGTCCCGCGGGCCGAACCTCGTTCTGCACGAAGAGCGTCTGCGCAAGATCGTCGGTGGACAGATCGTTGGCGATCAGTTGCGACTGGTCGACGTCGACCGAGATCTGCTCCTGCTGCTCACCGGCGATCACGATGTCGGACACGTCGCCGAGTGTCAGCAGTTGGCGGCGCAGTTCGCGCGCGTACTCATACAGTTGCGCCTGCGTGTAGCCCTCGCCGGTCAGCGCGTAGAACATCCCGTAGACGTCGCCGAAACGGTCGAGCACGAGTGACGGTCCCGCGCCCGGCGGAAGCCGGGGCTGTGCATCCGATACCGACTTGCGCAACTCGTCCCACACCTGCGGCAATTGCGCCGACGTGTACTGGTCGCGAATCTCGACGCGGACTTCAGAGTAGCCCGGTGTCGAACGCGAGGTCAGTTTCTCGACCTGCGGCATCTGCTGGATCGCGCTTTCGAGCCGGTCCGTCACTTCCTGCTCGACCTCGTGCGCACTCGCGCCCGGATACAGCGTCACGACGACCGCAGTCTTGATCGTGAACTTCGGGTCTTCGAGCCGCCCGATGTTGTAGTACGCGAAGATGCCGCCCAACAGCGAGATGAGCGTCAGAACCCACGCGATCAGCGGCTTTTCGATAAGGGGGCGCGCGAGATTCATTGAGGCGCATCCATTGGACGGACCGCCATTCCCTCTTTCATGAACTGCGAGCCGCCGGCCACCACGCGGTCGCCCGCCGCAACCGCCCCCGCGACGACCACATCGTCATTGCGAATTTCGCGCACGCTGACCGGCACCGCATGCACACGGCCGGACGCGGCGTCGTAGCGCCACAGACTGCGCTGACCGTCCGCGCCGATCGACACCGCGGCGATCGGAATCGCGAAGTACCCTTTGTTGTCGTTTTGCGCGACCTGACGCGCCGTTTCGGAAATCTGTACGCGCAGCGCCATGCCGGGGAACAGCATCGCGCTTTGCGGTCCTTCGATCGAGAACACGAGCCGGTAGGCCGCCGAAGTCGGCGAGGTCTGCGTGGTCCGTTCGCGGAACACGAGCGGGAAGCGGTTCTGCGGCCGCCCGGGCAGCCACGCCTCGGCTCTCAGCGTCTTGTCGACGAACAGCCGTTCGGCAATGCTCTGAGGCAGATCGACGCCGACATCGGCACGGCCGATGTTTTCCAGATTGAACGCGGGCGCCCCAGCCTGCACGACCTGCTGGATCTCGATGTTGCGGCGAGCGATCCGGCCGTCGAATGGCGCGACGAGCTGGGTATTGCGCAGGTCGCGGCTCGCCAGGTCGCGTGCCGCGCGTGCGGCATCGGTGGAAGCCGACAACTGCTCATAGGCAGCCTGAGACAGAATCCCGTCCTTGCGCAGCACCGCCTGGCGCTTCAGGTTGTCGCTCAGCTGCTGATACTGCGCGTTCGCGCGTTGCAGTTGCAGCTTGTAGGGTTCCTCGTCGATCCGCGCGATCAGTTGCCCGCGTTTCACCGACGCGCCTTCGAGCACCGCGATCTGCACGACGCGGCCCGATACTTCGAAGGCGAGCGGCGAGATGCTGGTCTGCTCGACCCGCCCGGTAAAAATGCGAATGGCGGAAGCGTCGGCCGGTTCGACCCTGGTGAGCTGCACGGCTGGCCTCGTATCGCCACTCTGTGTTTCGGTCTGCCGTTGGCAGCCCGACAGTAAAACGACAAGCGCGCAGGTCAACGCGCACGACAATGCGCCGGTCAGTGCGATTCCGCCTGATCGGCGAGGCCGCGGTGCATCGGAGCGGTTTGCATTCATGACGTTCTCGGCTGACTGCTGGCGCAACCCGTGTCGTAAGCCCAGCGGCAACGTAGCTCACGGGCCGGCGAATACGAGACCCTACAGGTTGCTCAGCAATTCATAGGGGCCCATGACAGTGGACCGATGGGTGCATCCGCTTCGACTTCCACGGCCAGGTCAGATTCGAGGAACAGCGGCATCCCTTCTGTCGGACCGGCAACGTCGTTCAAACCAGTCTATCGGCGACAACTGTGTTGTGGCCGTCAGGACTACAGCCGCGACCCATGTGTCGTCATTCCGGCTCCGTTCATCAGGCATCCTGTCGAACTGCCAAACTGCTTCGCCATGCCGAAGCAAGACTGAGGAACTTGACGAATCCGCCCTGTATGGAATGCACGACGATTCCGCAAAACCTGAAGACGAATGAATATGCGGGCGGACTGCAGCGTTGAATCAGATCCCTTCGATTGAACCTTGCTGCAAAATTATTAAAGTTCCCAAACAATTCGCTGTCAAGAGCCTCACAGGCGCAGCACGATCGTATCGATTGCTTACCTTAAGCGGTATATCAAAGCCGTCTTAGGCGTTCATGACTTCGCGCAGTTCACTGGTGGTTTGCCCGTGTCATGCGTGCGTCATTGGCCCCTTTCAGTTCGTCACAGGCATCATGGCCGAACAATGCGCAAGCCGTCAATCGATTCGCGACTTGCTACGGTCATACCGACTCGTTCTATGGTTGCTTCGGCTTCTGTTGATGAAATATACGCATGGCTATTCTGCTGTACTAGTGACGAAATGCCATGGGAAAAAACGCTATAGGTTTCAAGGAATTTTTGTTTCGCCGATGGGTAACGCAACTCTGCGTGAAAAGAAAGTTGGCAATTGCAACGTCGCGGGCCGCCGCCAGCGTTCATCGCTTGAATCGGCGTAGCGCGGCTGCCCTCTCGCACGAACCGGTTCGACGCATCATGACGCGCTCGCTCGCACCGTGGACATCGCGGTGCGCGGCAGTCGCGCTGCTGACCAGCGGTCTTCTGTGCGGTTGCGCGATGGTCACCGTCTGCTCACAAGGCCCGAAGCAGTACATCGCGATGCGCCGCGGCGGCATTCTATCGATCGGCCGTCCGAGCGCCGCGACGCGAGACACCCTGCACATCGCGGCACTCGATGGGAACACCTGCCAACGTGAGCCGCTCGATTGCATCAATACGATCTCGACCGTCGGCGGAATCAATACCGACCGGCGATTGTCGAGCCTCGCCGAACTGTCGTTGCAGATGGCCATCACCAACACGCCGGCCAACGCCAGCGATTGGAGCGACGCGCAATTCGATCTGTGGCTCAGGGCCGCGCGATTCGCGTATGCATTTCTGTTCCTCGGTGAACGCACTGCTGGCGAACGTGCATTCGAAGATCGTCAGACCCAGGTCCGTGACTACTACAACTACGCGGTGCAGGAACTTGCCCACGCGCTGTTTCTGCGTGGCGCGCTCGCTACCGATGCCGGCAACGGCGTGCCGGGCACGCAGTACATCGCAGGCTGGTCCATTCATCTCGACCTGAGCCGAACCCGACTACCCGAAGGGGTGCGCGAACCGCGCGAAGTCATCCCGGCGTCGCGGCTGTCGTTCGCGGGGATACGTAGCATTTATCGACGCGATGGTTTGGGGGCGGGCCTCGTTGCTGTGATGAACGTGCCTCCGCCTGAAGATGATGTCGATGCGGGTGGCGATGCCAGCGCCGACACGCGTGTGTCCACCGCGTCGATGGTCGCGCGAGCGCACCGTTCAACTCCGGCGTGTCGTCAGAAGCCGCGGGACGGCCAAGGCCGGCGTCGCGCTTTTTCCGCGAGATGCCGTCGCCGAACGTGACCGCGTCGATCCTGTTCAGCCAGGGCATGCTCGAACAGGTGCTTGCCTCGCATGAGGTCGTGCTGTTCGTCTATGATCCGTATCGCGAAGACAGTGTCGAGCGACACGGCCAGACTGTGCCACTTTCGGCCAACTTCAGCGCGGGCTACGGCATCTGGCTCGCGCGCTCGGGCTTCGCCGGGCAATCGTTGCGCACGCTGTTTGGACGCGCACACGGTATCGATACGCCCCGCATCTACATGATGCAACCGTTCGATCCCAATCGACGGATCATTCTGATGCTGCACGGCCTCGCGAGCAGCCCCGAAGCATGGGTCAACGTCGCCAACGATATTCAGGGCGATGAAGTGCTTCGCCAGCATTTCCAGGTGTGGCAGGTCTACTACCCGACCAACGTGCCGATTCTGGTCAACCTCGCGCGCATCCGCCGCGCCACGCAACAGACGCTCGCGCACTTCGATCGAGACGGTACGGTGCCGGCGTCGCATGGCATGGTGTTGATTGGTCATAGCATGGGCGGCATTCTGGCGCGGCTGCTCGTGTCGACTTCCGGCGACGCGCTTTGGGCGACGTTCGAGGACAAGTACGTGCCCGAGGGCACCGATATCGATCGCGAGGACGAGCGGCTCGATCGGCTACTGAACTTCACGCCGATGCCGCAAATCGAGCGCGCCATATTTATCGCGGCCCCCATCGAGGCACGCCTTCGCGAGCAACCGGCAGTCGCGCTGGGCGGCCAACCTCGTGCGTCTGCCGCTTGCCCTGCTGAACGAGATCGAGGAAGTGATGCAGACGGCGACGAACATCGAACCGCAGGGACGGACCTTCCATGTGCCTAACAGCATCGAACAGCTGCGCGAAAACGGGCCGCTCGAAGATTCCGACGATGGCGTGGTCCCTGATCGCAGCGCGCATCTTGTGGGCGCGCTGTCGGAGAAGGTGACTGTTGCTGGACACAGTGTCTAGGAGACGCCGCGGGCGATCCTCGAGATTCGGCGGATCTTGCATGAGGATATTGCGCAGATCGATCAGCGCGGGGAGGTTTGCGGGGAGGCTCGGATAGCGAAGTGATGGCGGCGGGGCCAGCTGTCTTTTGCGGCGGCTCGGACTTGGGCTCGGACTTGACGAGCTTGCTGTTGCTGGACTCTGTTCGAATCACTGGTACAGCGTTCCGAATCAAGCCAGCGTGATCGAGGCAGGCGCGGAAGATTGGTTCGAATGAGCGGTCAGGTCAGCGGAACGCTCGAAAGATCGCGACGGCCGCTCGAAATTCTTTCGCTACAAATTACGTATTGAATGTTACGGATTGGCGGGGCACGTGTGTTCATTCTGGCGTGTTGTCGCCGTTTGATGGGAGTGATGGGGTATCGTGCACCAATTTGACTGATTGGCGTGAAACAATGGCGTGCATTGGTGAAAAAAGTCTTTTAAAACAATAGGTTGACACGCATAGAAGACGTTTCGCTATGTTTCACGCCGTGTCGGTTGGCGAGATTGGCCGAAGAATCGAAAATTCTCGCTCGTATTGGCTAAGAGTCACTCATTTTTCGATATTTAGTTCGCAAAAGTTGGCCGTATGTTCGGTCCCCGTATATTGTTAGGTTGCCGATGCGCGACTGCTACGTCTGCTGAAGTTCAAGTTGACCACACGCGTGGCGACTGACAGTCGCTCGCATTGCGGACGCGCGATCGTCTTGCTAATCAATATCACAGGGCGGGCCGGGAGAGACTCCTTATGTTCGCGAGATTTGCGCGCTTGCCCTCACCTATCCTGCCGTCCATCGTCCGACGGATTTCTTGCGGATGATCTGAGAGCAGCGATGTTGATTTCGCGCTGAACGAGTGGTCTGACGCAGGCCCATCCGGGTGGCGTGACATACGATCGGACGGAGATCATTCGTTGCGGTCGAGTCACTCATTACTCCGGTGCTTGCCCAAAAATGATCGGCGCGGTCGCGCTGCATCCCTTCGAATACTTCTATCTGGGTGTCTCCCCTGCGGGTGGGTAGATCGGTAGGCGTGACGACCGACATCAACTATCTTTAGAGTGTCCTCTCTTGACGACGGTGGGATGTTGGTCTAACGCCATTGCGGCCAATTCATCGCGGCCGGCAGGCATTCGCGATTGACTTTCTGGGCGTCGATCGAGACGCTGGATCAGCAACGGGATAATTTGAGGACAAGCTTGCGCCGTGGCGAACACCGTTTGCGGAACTGCGAGTGCATCGTTTGAGAGAACGCGCGATACATGATTCGGGGTCCCTTAACGCGACGTTCCAGTAATAACTGGCTCCCGCCGGATCTTGACGCATGTCGTCTGTTCGCTGAGGCAAGCCCCATTCACAGCCTTCCTTTGCGAGTTTGTTCGTGCCGCTTTCATTGCTAATCGTACGGAACAGCTTTTCCGGCAGAACGACTGCCGACTTTGCGGTCGATAAGCGGTGGCCTCAACGCTGCGCGCGTTCATTGCCTGAGGTACACCGGGAGAGTGAAGCATTCTTGCGGGACGTCGACGATCTTCGCCGAGGTTTGCTGCGGCCGACAGCGCCATCATGAACACAGCTGTTCATGGACACCCATGTGCAATGCACGTCGCGCACTAAGGGCCGCGGCCTTTCTCATTGAGAAGATTGGGACCGACGATAGCGGAGTCGAGTCGTCTCGGGGAAACGCGCTGATGCGGCGTTGGGTTGAGAATGACCGTGGATGGTCTGCCGGAATAGAGTTTACGTTTATAGGACAGAGGGCTGACCCTCCATCCCGTCCGTCATATGTCGCCTGTGCGATTTTGTATGTGCTCCGGGTAATGCGACCGTCAACGAAGCAGCCGAACCCGGCTCAATGGATGCATCAGAAAATCCCCAGTCATTGGCTGTCTCGCTCATGGCGAGCGGCTGACCCGCCGCAGGCGCCTGCGAGATCGCTGCGAACGCAATACTGCGTGAATCGCTCCACGGGTCGTGCAAGGCACAAAGGATGTGCGTTCGCGCGGACGCGGCACGCTTTCATCGGCATCGGGGGTGCGTCGTCAAGAATGTCTAGAGTCTAGACACCGGATGGCGCAAAGGTAGGGCTGCGGGGTGAGTGTCTAGACTCTAGACACTCTTCGAGGTGGACCGATTTGATTGACCCAAAAAAAAGCCCGCACTAAGCGGGCCTTTTAACACTACAACCGAACCACCGATTAGCTCGTCTTCGGCTGCGATTGGAACATCTGTCCGATCAACTGTCGTATCTGAACTTCTTGCGCCTCGGTGATCACTCCGGTCTTGATCTTGATCGTGAAGTTACTCACATCCTTGGTGATGCTCCCAGCGTGCTCTCGTCCCGCGAAAAATTTCTCGATGCTGCGTCCGCTGGTACCACCCGACGTCGTCTGCCGGGTCGCCAGGGCGGTGATTGCCGCCGCGACCTTGCCCTGATCCATTTCGCCTCTCACCAACAGAGGCCAAATTTCGCGAGCGGCTTTAACGCCATCCTCGCCATGCTTTTTGATAGCCGCTGCAATTGCTTGCGCCGCAGTCCCGCCCAATAGTCGCGGTTGAATATCGAGATCTTTCTTGATGAAGTCCGGCAGATTGTCGAACGACAAGAACTGATACAGACCTGCCCGCGACAATCCCATCGCTTCCGCCAGTCGCTTGCGATTCGGGAACTCTGTTTCCGATCGACGAATCGCCACGCCGATTTCATAGTCAGCAAGGTCGTCGCGGCTAATGTTTTCGACCATTGCGAGCACGGCCATATCCGAGTCGGAGCAATCCGCGACCACGGCCTTGATCGTGTCCAGCCCCAACATTTTGTGCGCACGCCAGCGTCGTTCCCCGGCGACGATCTGATAGTCGTCCGCGACACGACGGACCACGATCGGTTGCATCAGTCCAACTTCGCGGATCGACTCCGCAAGCTCGGCTAACTTTGCTTCGTTGAACACGCGACGCGGCTGCCAAGGGTTCGGCAAGATGCCAGCAACCGCCAGTTGCGATGCGACGCCAGTCGATTCCAGTTCCTGCACGCGAAGTTGCGCAACGGCCAGCGCGCCGGCAAGGCCGGGCGCCGTTTGCGTGCGGTTGCTGCGCTTCACCTCGTCCTCGTTGATCGACGAAGTTTTGCGAATGCCCGACGTCTTGGCCAGCAACTGTTCTCGCATATTGCTCATTGCGCGTTCCTCCATTTTTCCGAATAGATCTCGTCGATCCAGCGACAGTAGTCGACGAGAGGTTGCCGCACGCGTTGCAGCGACTTGGCCGCGCTGTGATTGCTACTGATGTCGAAGACGGTCGAGAACGCCAACGCCCCGGTGCTCATCACCGAGCTCGCCGGTACCTCGATCGAATGCAGCCAGTTTTCGTACGCGCTTTGCGCCCACGCGCGCACGATCGGCGCCGACGAGTTCCGCCCATAATCGACCCGCGACAACACCAGCGACACGAAGTCGTACTTCTTGTCCGTCTCGAATTTGATAAAGCTTTTGGACACGTCCGAGAAAAGTCGCCAGAACGACAGCGAGCTGATGAAGTCCAGGTTTTCCGGCACCATCGGCATCACCATGGCATCCGCGGCCATCAGCGCGTTCAGATTGAGGTACGACAGCGACGGCGACGTATCCATGAGAATGTAGTCGTACTTCTTGCGCAGCGGCTCGAGCCCTTGACGAAGCACGGTCCAGAAGCGAAAACCCGGTCGCATCTTTTGCATCGCCGGCAGATGGAACTCTGCTCCAATCAGTTCCGTGTGCGCAGGAATCACGTCGATGCCATCCCAGTACGTCGACTGGACCCGCCCCTCGAGGCCACCTTCGCTGTCCTGGTCGTAGACGTACGGCAATACTGTGTCTTCAGGCGTCACGTCTTTTTCCGCGTACAGTCCACACAGCTCCGAAAGCGACGCCTGCGGGTCGAGATCAACCACCAACACTTTGCGTCCCCGCAGCGACAGCCCCTGGGCGAGGCACATCGTCGTCGTCGTCTTGGCGGAGCCACCTTTGAGCTGCGCGGTGATAATGATCTTCCCGTCTGGCTCCTTCAGGCGCGTGACCAGCGGAGTCTGGTAGATGTCGGAAATCTTTTGTACCCAGATCCGCGCCTCCTCCAGCGTGAAGGTCCGGGTACGGCCCGTGCCTGCCGCCGTGCCCGAAGGCAGTTCTCCGTCGCCTTTTGTCGCGAGATACTGAACCTGCGAGTGTGAGACGTTGCACATCTCGGCAATCTCGCCGGTCTTGAAAACGGGAGCCGTTTTTCGAGGACGCGGAGCCAGAATCGTGTCACGCAGCTCATTAGTGAAAATGGTGACTTTTTCTGCGAACTCACTGATCTGCTCAAAGTGAACGGTTCGGTCTACGGCAGGAAGTTGGCTCGTTCTGACCATTCTGAGGTTTTTCCATAAAATTCCAGAAACCTCAGAATACAGGAAATACTTGAAAATAGCTTTTTAAATTACTGTTTTTATGCGGATTTTCTGCAAATTTTTGTATTTCCAGACCGTTTTCGGTTGCGGAATCGCCGTGGAAACTAAACGAGCCTCGAAACACTGCGTCCTCGAAGGCACAAATGACCTCACCTTTCTTCGCAATCCGGGTAGCGGAGTCGGCACTCCTGCTCGAGACTTAGGCACTTGGTGAGGTCATTTGTGCACTTTCTCATTTCCTGAAAGACCGGTCCGGCGATCTCTTGCACAACCGACCTCACCATTGTTAGATTTTCGCCACCTCCCTGCGAGCGCTCCCCGCACTTAGAACGCAAATGCACAATGAACCTCACCCACAGAAGCGGCAATACACCGGCGCCAAGCCGTCAGGCAGAGGTTCAGCTCATCGCCAAGGGTTGCTAATCACCGTAGCAGCACAACCAACCTCACCTTGGCAACAGCTCTTCCGAACCCACTCAACGTTTCGCACAATCAACCTCACCATGCTGCATCGCGCAATCTTCAGCCGCATTTATTTGCGTGTGCCGGGTTAGTAGGTTTTTTTAAAACCGAGAACAAACCCACAAACCAACGCAACCAAGCACTATTCAATCCATTCAAGCACTTAAGTTCCAAAAGGTGAGGTGCGTTGTGTCGAAGGTGAGGTTCGCTGTGCTCAGAGGTGCGGTTGGTTGTGCAGGAAGGTGAGACCGATTCCCCACCAAGGTGCGGTTCGATGTGTTTGCCACTGCGTCAAATCGCGAAGGTGAGGTGGGTTGTGCAGCTACTGGGAACGAGGTTGAAAGGGCCGTCGCATAAGGCCTTGCAGCGCGAACGCCCGCCCGCAAGGTGAGGTTCTTTGTGAACATGGTGAGGTTCTGTGTGCCGAAACGCGGAAGGGACGCCGAAACGGCCTCCGTCGCGGTCGTTTGATGGTGAGGTTCTGTGTGTTGACAGCTCACCACCGCATGCTTACAGTCCCGGGAGCGAAAAAGTGGATGAAGAACATGGCCGCGGACAATCCGGAAGAGGGCAGGTCGAAAGCGACGTCACGCCAGATGGCGCTCGCGCTGTTCGAAGACATGTTCGATCAGGGATTGCGCATCAACGAGGCCAATCGCGAGATCGGTTATCAGCGCAACGATTTCTTCACCGAAATCGTCAATATGGGGCTGCCGGCGCGGCGCTTTCTCGATGCCGCGTACTTCATCGTCGCACAGGAGCCCGAGCAGCGCGATCAGTACGACGTCGAACTCAACTACTTCAAGTGGCTGATGCGTTACGACAGCCGCAACCTGAAGCACTTGCGCACGATCGCCGACGAAGCTCAGAACGCGAAAGTCCGCGTGACGAATACGCCCGCGGACCGCGATCCCAACGAAAACGATCTGTGGGTGCAGGTTCAGTTGATCGGCATGGTCGGTTTTCATCGCGGACGTATGCGTTTCGACGTCCATCCGCGGCTCGTGCCGCATATCCGCGATCCGCAGAAATCGCATTGGCTGAGCTTGCGCATTTCCACCGCGTTCACGCGCAGTCTCGCGCGCGCGATCTACGACAAAGTGTTGCCCAACGTGCCCGCGGGACGCACCGACTGGATCCAGCTCGAGGAAATGCGCAACTGGCCCGGCAAAATGGGCGCGAATGCCGCCATCTTCAAATACTTCAAGCGCGATTGGCTCGAGCCGGCGGTGCGCGAGATCAACGAAGTGTCGGACGTCGAGATGTCCTATGAGACGCGGACTGCATCCACGACGTCGAAGAAAATCGACCGCATCCGTTTCCTGCTCAAGCGCAAGGACACAGCCGACGCGGTACTCGCGAGCCTCGCCGACGCGAGCCATCTGTACAAGATTCTCACCGACGAATTCGGGCTCTCGACCAAGCAGTTCAGCGAGATTTCGGAGAACCGCGAACTCTGGACCGACGAACGTATCCAGCAGGCCGTCGAATACACGCGCTTCAGGGTCAAGCGCGGCCAGGTCAAGAAGAGCCCCGCGGGCTACCTGATGCGCGCGCTACGCGACAACTGGAAGATCTCCGACGCCGAGCGCACGATGGTCGACGTACAGGCCAAACTGCTCGCCGACGAAACGCAGGAACAGGCGGTCAAGACCGAAACGAGAAAGACCGTGGCCCACAGCATCGCGACGCGCGAAGAAGAAGTGCGCGCACGCATGAACGAGGATTCGCGCAAGGGCCGCGACCATTTCAACGCCGCCGATGCGAAGACGCGCAAGGAACTGATGCATGCGTGGACGACGTCGCGCGAAGGCAAGCTGATGCTGCGTCGGATGAAGCTCGAACCGTCGACGGTCACCGAAGATGCGATTTTCGCGAATACCGAGCTGGTCTGGTATCTGGGGCAGTTCGTGTTCGGCCGGATGAATGCGGCGCGCGCGGCGGCGTGAAGTGAGCCGGAAATCGGCTGCAAAGCAGCCCAAACTGAGCCGACCGGCAAATAGAAAGGGGTCTTGCACTGACGGATAGCAACGTCAGTGCAAGACCCCTTGCTACTTCAGACGCTCAGAACGCTCAGAACGACCCGAACAGCGAGCCCAGCACGATCACCACCACCAGCGCGAGTAACGCGCCGAGAATCCCGACGATCACGATGTCGCGATAGCTTTCGCGGTGGTTCGACCCACACACGGCAAGCAGCGTCACGACCGCGCCGTTATGCGGCAGGCTGTCGAGTGTGCCTGAGGAAATCACGGCGACCCGATGCAGCAGCGCCGGGTCGATGCCGTATTGCGCAGCCAGTTGCAGATAGGTGCTGCCGAGCGCGTCGAGCGCAATGGTGAGACCGCCCGAGGCCGAGCCGGTCAGCGCCGCGAGCAGATTGGTGGCGACCGCGAGCGATACGAGCGGACCACCGCCGATACCCAGCACCCATTCGCGCACGAGCGCGAACGCTGGCAGCGCGGCGATCACCGCGCCATAGCCGACCAGACTGCCGACGCTGAGCACCGGCAGCACCGATGCATTCGCGCCCGCATCGATCGTCTCGCGCAGCGCTGGCAGGCGATGCCGATTGAGCAGCACGAGCACGACGATCGCGACGATGAGCGCCACGCACACGCCCCACACACCGCCGACCGCCGCAAGCGACGTCTCGCCCCAACGGACCTTGGCCAGATAGTCGGCGTCGATGCGCGGCAGTACGATCACGTTCATCACGAAGTTCGTCAGCACGACGAGCACGAGCGGCGTGAGCGCGACGCCGAACGAGGGCAGACTCTCGCTGACATGCCCGCGCTTCGCTTCCTCCGGATCGAAACTCTGCGATACGCTTGCGCGCTCGCGCACGAGGTTGTCGCTGGCCGGCGCCCCGATGGATTTCACCGCCGCCTCGAGTCCGTCGAATCCTTCATTGGCCGCCTTCGCGCGCGATTGCTGCAAGGACAACCACCAGAGCCCGAACACCACCATCACGATACTCGCGATGATGCCAAGCCCAGGCGCCGCAAACGGCGTCGTACCAAAGAACGGCATCGGGATCGCGTTCTGGATAGCCGGTGTGCCGGGCAGCGCGGACATCGTGAACGTCGACGTGCCGAGCGCGATCGCGGCCGGCATCAGACGGCGCGGAATATTGGCGGCCTGGAAGAGGGCGGTGGCCATCGGCGCGAGCACGAAGAACGCCACGAAGAGGCTGACGCCCCCATAGGTGACGAGTGCGCCACCGATCACGACCGCGAGAATCGCCCGATGCGCGCCAAGCTTCTCCGTCATGTAACTGGCGATCGCCTTCACGGAGCCGCTGTCTTCCATCAGCTTGCCGAACAGCGCGCCGAGCAGGAACAACGGAAAGAACTGCGCGAGAAAGCGCGCGGTGCTGAGCATGAAGGTCTGGGTCCAATGCGCGAGAATCGGTTCGCCCGAAATCGCGGCGGCCAGCATCGCGGCGAACGGCGCGAGCAGCAGCACGGTCCAGCCGCGGTACGCGAAGCCGATCAGCAGCGCGAGACTCGCGAGCATGCCGAAAAGCCCTAGACCGATCGCGAGCGGTGACAGGGTGATGACTTCCATGGTCAGACTCCGTCGAGCAACGCGTCGAGATCCAGCGAGGAGCGCACGCCGATCGAATTGCCGTGCTCGGCGAGGAACGCTTCGGCGGCACGCCGGCCTTCGTCGCGCAGCATCGTCAGAAAGCTCCACTCGGCGTTCAGCTTCGACGAGTAGCCGAGTTCGGTCATCAACTCGCTCGCGATCCGATGGATGCGCATCGCCGCCCAATGGCGGCCTTCGTCGCTGCCGGGGTCCGCCGCGCGGCGCAGCAGCGCGATCATGCGCAGCTCTTTCAGCAGTGGCGCGTTGAAGGCAACTTCGTTCAGGCGACTGATGATGTCGCGCGCGGTGCGCGGGGTTTCCTCCCGCACGACGGGATTGACCTGGATCAGCAGCGTGTCGCTCGACGTGCATTCGCGTACCAGCGGCGTCATGGTCGGATTACCGGCATAGCCGCCGTCCCAGTAGTCTTCACCGTCGATCTGCACGGCCTGAAACAGCGTGGGCAGGCAGCCGGAGGCGAGCAGCACGTCAGGCGTCAGGTCGCCATTGCGAAACACACGCGCCTGGCCCGTGCGCACACGCGTCGCGGTGATGAACAGCTTGATCGGCGCGTCGCGCAGATGCGCGAAATCGATCGAGTCCTGCAGAATCTTCGCCAGCGGATGTACGCCGCGCGGGTTCAGGTCGTATGGAGAAAACACGCGCGCCGCGAGGTCCATCGCGATGAAGAGCGGCGAGTAGTCGAGCGTCCAGCGGCCCATCAACACGTCGAACGGGGTACGGCGAAACGGGCTGTACACCGATGCTTCGAATACTCGCCGCCAGAAGGCTTCGAGCGCGGCGCGCGCGCCGGCCGCGCCGTCTGCCTGATAGCCGCTCACCAGCACCGCGGCGTTCATCGCGCCAGCCGACGTACCCGATATTCCTTCGATCCGCAGCCACGACTCTTCGAGCAAACGGTCGAGGACGCCCCATGTAAAAGCACCGTGCGATCCGCCGCCTTGCAATGCGAGGTCGATAAGGGCGGGTTCGCGGTGGGTGGGTTGGTTTTTTGTTGCAGCCAAGACGACTCCGTAGTGAGGAGTGCTCCATTTCGCTAGCTGACGCCGCATGCACGGCGGACGAATGAACTGCTGGCCAATGCTGTGAACTACCGAATGAGGTGAGGCGTGTTTCAAAGGCGAAACATCGCACTGCACCATTGGTATTGGAAGTGGCCGGTGACTAAAAGTCAAGCGTATTCAACTTGATTCACAGAGCTTGCGAGCAACCGGCTCGTGGTCGTCATCGCCCGCTTGCTGGTCACGCCGAGGTCAAAAACAGCGTGTAGGGAGGCCGGCGCGCCCCGTCGCGCCGCTTACATAAGCCGTTCACATAATCATGGATAGGCGGAGTATCTTTGCACGGTTGAGCGCGATAATGCGGTGGCAATCATGCAATCTGCGTTATCCGTTTGCGCGTGCCGCTTAAATGCTAACTCGCGTGTATATCCTCGCTGTTTCGCCTTGCGCTAATCGCCGCGGCGTATTGCAATGTAATGTATCGTCTCGGCCGCCGGATACATTACGACATAATTCGACTGATGAACCGGGCTATAAAGCAGGCATCGTCAAATCACGGAGAGCATCATGAACGCCGGGTTGCTGCAAGGGTCCTGTCACTGCGGGGCCGTCAAGTTCGAAGTTCGCACCGAAATCGTTCCGGCTGGTCGTTGCAACTGCAGCCTGTGCCGCCGCAAGGGCGCGCTGATGACGCCGCTCTTTCCCGCCAGTCAGTTGAAGATTCTGAGTGGCGAGGATTCGCTGACGCTATACCAGTTCAACACGAAGGTCGCGAAACACTACTTCTGCAAGCATTGCGGCATCTATCCTTTTCATCAGACGCGCAAGGATCCGCAGCAATGGCGCGTCAATATCGGCTGCCTCGACGGGGTCGATCCTTACGCGCTCGAAGCCGGCGTGGCCGATGGCGCGAGTCTTTCCGTGCTGGAGGACGCATGAAACGCCTGTTTGCCATCGCTGTGTTCGTGGCGGGCGGCTTCACGGCCGAACTCGCGCATCCGTTGCAGTGTTCATTGATCCAGTCGAGCGGCGTGCAACTCAAACGCCGCAGCAGATAATCCGTCGATGGAAACCTCCGACCACGTACTGATCGTCGATGACGATCGCGGTATCCGTGAACTGCTCGCGGGATACCTCGAGAAAAACGGCGTGCGTGTCTCGCTCGCGGCCAATGGCCGCCAGATGCGCGCCGCGCTCGAGAACGGCGCGCCCGACCTGATCGTGCTCGACCTGATGCTGCCCGGCGAAGACGGCCTCGTGCTGTGCCGTGAGTTGCGCGCGGGCAAGTTCCGCACGGTGCCGATCCTGATGCTGACGGCGCGCAGCGAGGAAGCGGACCGGATCGTCGGCCTCGAAATGGGCGCCGACGATTACCTGACCAAACCGTTCGCCGCACGCGAATTGCTCGCGCGAATCCGTTCGGTGCTGCGCCGCGCGCGCATGCTGCCGCCCGGCATGGAGGTGACGGAGTCGGCGCCGATGCTGTGCTTCGGCGACTGGCGGCTCGACACGACCGCGCGCCATCTGCTCGACGCGGACGGAACCGAGGTGGCGTTGAGCGGCGCGGAGTACCGTCTGTTGCGTGTGTTTCTCGATCATCCGCAGCGCGTGCTCACGCGCGATCAGTTGCTGAACCTCACCCAGGGACGCCAGGCCGATCCGTTCGACCGCTCGATCGATCTGATGGTGAGCCGCCTGCGTCAACGCCTGCGGGACGGCGCGCGCGAGTCGCGCTACATCAAGACGCTGCGCAGCGAGGGCTATGTGTTTTCAGCGGCCGTGACCGCGATCGGAGATCCGCAATGAGCGCATCTCCATCACCGTCGTTGCTGCGCTGGCCGCATTGGCCGCGCACGCTGTTCGCGCGGCTCGCGGTGATTTTGTTCGTCGGGCTCGCGCTCGCGCAGGCGCTGTCGTTCTGGCTCACGATGACCGAGCGCGACCAGACGATGACCAACATCATGATGGGCTACATCGAGCGCGAGGTGGCGAGCTCGGTCGCGCTGCTCGATCATCTGCCGCCCGACGAGCGCGCCCAGTGGCTGCCGCGGCTCGCGCGGCGCAGCTATGAGTTCGTGCTCGGCCCGGGCGTGCCAGGCACCCCGGTCGACGCGAGCCTGTCGGCGCGCGTCGCGCAGTCGATCGGCGATGGCATCGGCACGCGTTATCCGTTGACCGTCAACGCAGTGCCGGGCGATCGCGAGCGTCTGCAGGTGCACCTGAAACTGAGCGACGGCACGCCGCTCACCATCGACCTGCGGCCGATGCCCGGCGCTCCGTTGTCGCGCTGGCTGCCGCTCGTGCTGACGCTGCAGCTGCTCGTGCTCGCGGCCTGCTGCTGGCTGGCGGTACGGCTCGCGACGCGCCCGCTCAATCAGCTCGCAGTCGCGGCCGACACGCTCGGCCCCGACCTGAAGGCCGCGCGTCTGCGCGAAGCCGGTCCGTCCGAAGTGGCGCGCGCCGCGCGCGCGTTCAACGCGATGCAGGACCGGATCGCCACGTACATGACCGAGCGCATGCAGATTCTCGCGGCGATTTCGCACGATTTGCAGACGCCGATCACGCGCATGCGTCTGCGTGTCGACACGATGGACAACGACAGCGAGGCCGCAAAGCTGCGCCAGGATCTGCAGGAAATGGAGGCGCTGGTCAAGGAAGGGGTCACCTATGCGCGCACGATGCATGGCACGACCGAGGTGCCGCGCCGCATCGATCCCGATGCGCTGTTCGACAGCCTGGTCTGCGATTACGTCGACGCGGGTCAGCAAGTGTCACTGCAGGGCCACTTCGGCCAGTCGCTGACGATGCGTCCGCAGGCGTTGAAGCGCATCGTCGGCAATCTGGTCGATAACGCGCTGAGGTACGGCGGCGCCGCGCAAATCGATATAGGGGCGTTGCACGATGGCGAGGCTACCGTGTCGGTGCTCGATCGCGGTCCCGGCATTCCGGTCGAGTCGCTGGAGACGGTGTTCGAGCCGTTCGTGCGGCTCGAAGGATCGCGCAATCGTCAAACGGGCGGCACGGGGCTGGGGCTCGCGATCGCGCGGCAACTCGCGCTCGCGATGGATGCGACGCTCACGCTGCACAACCGCGTCGGCGGCGGTCTCGAAGCGCGGCTGACGTTGAGGAAGTTGCGCGAGTCATAGTTGGACCTCTTGCGGCGCGGAGACGCGGGCGATTCCGTCAGAAAAATTCACAAAGCCCGCCATTATCAAATCGTCATCGGGTTTGGACTATTAATGACCCCCGCGCGCCATTTCGAGCTGTGGCTCTGGTGCTTCTCAGTAGTTCTGAACGACCACCGGTTCAGCTCGCTTCAGCGATTCCCCATCATTTGAGAAAACCGCGGCGGTGATGCGGCAGGTCGCATCATTGTTAAATCATCGATATTCAAAGCGGCTTATCGATGCGAGCGATTCAGATGCGTGGTGAATTGTTAATTCGCAAATTCAACCAGATTCGGCAACGCAGCATCGATGGATTCGATCGCATAGCGAGCCACAGTCCGTTACTTGTCTTCGATAAATTGACAAACGCCAATGGACAGACCATTCTTTTCGTGTGGTGGTTGCAGAGTAGCGCGGCTGATCAACAGCAAGATTGGCCGAGAGACACGTTTCGTTCGAATCTGATTACAGATCCTTGTTAAAAAGGTAACTAAAAGGAATCCGAATGGCTGGCTGATTGCGGGCACGGGCATGTATATGCTGGCCCGCGTGTTTCAGGCGCTGGCCGAACGCAAGCCCGAACTGGACGCCGGCGTGTTTGCGTATGCGAAAGCGGGCTTTGGCGACTATCCGGGTTTTCTCTCCGCATTTGGCTATTGGATCGGTAGCTGTATCGGCAACGTTTCTTATTGGGTGCTGATCAAGTCGACACTCGGCGCGTTTTTTCCCGTGTTCGGCGACGGCAATACGGTCGTCGCGATCGTCGTTGCATCGATCGGCATCTGGCTATTTCATTTCATGATCCTGAAGGGCGTGCAGCAGGCGGCCTTCATCAACAGTATCGTCACGGTCGCCAAGGTCATTCCGATTCTGGTGTTCATCGTGATCCTGATCTTCGGCTTCCGGTTGGACCTGTTCCAGGCCAACCTCTAGGGAAACGCTGATTAATGGAACTCGGCGGTCATCGCTCACGTAGCCGAAGACGTTATAGAAGGCAGCTCACAGAACGGACTCACGAGGATGAAGAGGCAGATCGGCTTCGCGGAAGCGGAAATTG
>NZ_VZQN01000021.1:0-136771 GCF_014397645.1 Paraburkholderia sp. 31.1 | reverse complement strand
CCGAAAGAGCGACGGTGAACCGGGTGCCAAGACCATCTGGCGAGGGCTCGATCAGGTACTCGCTGCCGCTGACACGCTACGCGCGCTCCGCGACGGGCTCGGCTAAGGACTTATGTATAACGCTATGAGCTATAGCTCCGAGGATTTCTAAACGATGCATCTTATTGGCAGCGCTCGCGGCGCTCCAGTTTCCGGACCCGCCTCAGAAGCTCGTCGAAATGCTCAAGTGTGGGGAGGCTGCATGCATAGCGGGAGAGGACGGAGAGGCGGCAGTGCGGACTGCTGCAATAGAATTGTTCGAAAAACTGCTTCCGGACGCTCTTGCAACGCTAAAAATATTCGAAGACGGGTTCGATAAAGACGAGAGGATGACGTATGCGGTGCACAGACTTACGGCGACTTTACGTCAGAACTTAGCTTTTCGCAAAGAAGACCTATTTTTTGAACTAGAGTTTGCAGCCACTGACATCGGGAAGAAGCAGAGTTGGGTCGCAGCGCGCTCGCGCTACGGTGCACCGATGTTATTTCTTGAAAGTAAAGGTGATGAGCACTGCGTTCAGAAAGACAAGGTGACGTTTCTTGAAGGTGACCCGGCGAATGACCGAGAGGCTCTCGCTCAAAGAAAACTTCTCTTTGCCACGTTCCATTATATGTTTGCGTATCTGAGCGGAGACTACAAATCCGGTAAGCCAAATCCTGAGCCATCGCGCTGTCCGTTCTATACCAGTTGTCGGCATGAACTAAGAATACGTGAGCCTCATCAATGTGATAGCACTCCGTGGCTCTCCCTCCAAGATGTTGAGAGTGACGAGGTATGCGAATATGGCATCGCCACTTCGAAATTTTTGGGCGGACGATAGGATGGCACAGAATCAATGTGAGACGAGGGGCGGCATAGGTTAGCTTCGATGCTTGTTGCATCTGTCTCGGTACATGGCCGCGTCGGCGGCCAGTGAGCGCTCATCAGGCCGTTCACCCGGCGCGCACCGTGTTGTCTGCGACATCGTAACAGGGCGCCGGGCTGTCTGTCAGTATGGGGGGCGGATGTCACGGCCGCAAGCCGGAAAACTACCGTCTCAATCGTGCGCCTGCGGCATATACTGAATTATTGGTAAGATATCGCGCTTGAAGCGTGCGTCAGGGTTCTCTAGCCAATGGCTTGCAGTTCCCCTCAAGCTCGCGCAATCCATCAAGACGATGACACTCGCCATGCGAGCGTTCAGGCTGGCCAGCTTCTCGGCCGCCGGCATAGCCAATAAGATGCCCATAAAACTGGCGTTTCAAGACGAGAGGCTCCGGAAGGTGTGTGAGAGCACGGTTTCGGCAAAACGGAAGTACGGGGAGGTCGCCGGACCGTCAATCCATGCTCGGCTAGCGGACTTGCGTGCGGCGAACTCGCCGATGGAGTTCGTTGAGATTGGCTTCGGACGTTTTGACGAGACAGTGCACGACCGGATTGTTATCTTCATCGCCGGGGGTTACCGTATGCTTGCGGTGGCAAACAATAGACCTCCTCTTGGTGCCCTGGGAGCGTTGGACTGGGCGCAGGTGACGCGGGTGAAAATCCTATCAATCGAGCGTACACATGAGAGCTGAAGCCGAATTCGCACCGATGTGGGCGGTTCCGCCAGGTCGCACCATCAGCGATTTGATGCAGTCGCGAGGCATAGCTTCGGCGCGCATGGCGCATTCCGTCGATATGTCTGACGAAGACTTTGATAGTCTCCTCCAGGGTAAATGTGCTCTTACGGCTCACATAGCCGCTCGTCTCGCGGCCGACCTTGGCGGTTCGGCTGGATTCTGGCTGAGTCGTGAAGAACAGTATCGGGAGCAGTTGGCTGAGCTTGCAGATAGTGTCGACCCAGAAGGCGACGAGTGTCAGGCGTGGTTCAGGAGCCTGCCGTTAAGGCAGATGCAGGAATTCGGTTGGGTCGAGCCAACCAGGGACAAGCGGGAGAAGCTTCGCCGATGCCTTGAGTTCTTCGATGTGCCGAACCTGGATGCTTGGCGTCGTACGTATTCAGATACGAAAGGCGCAGCTGCGTTTCGTACGAGTGCAACGTTCGAGGAGGATGAGGTCGCGACCGCAGCGTGGCTGCGCCGTGGCGAACTTGAAGCAGAAAAAATCGAGTGCAAAAAGTGGAGTCCCGCGCTCTTTGAATCTCAGCTTTCGAAGATTCGGGCACTGACTAACATTCCCAGCCCATCGGAATTTCTACCGAAGCTTCAGCAGCTTTGTGCTGAGGCTGGCGTCGCAGTTGTCGTTGTGAAGGCCCCGAAAGGTTGCCGCGCGAGCGGAGCTACTTTTTTTGGTGGCCCCGACAAAGCGGTCCTACTGCTGTCGTTCCGATACCTGAGTGATGACCAGTTCTGGTTTTCCTTCTTCCATGAAGCGGGACACTTAGTTTTGCATTGGGACGCAGACCTGATGATTCTCGAGACATCGGACGGGCCAATGTCTCCCCAGGAAGATGAGGCTAATAAGTTTGCTACGGAGCAACTTATTCCCGTTCATCTCCAGGCACGTCTACCGACGGCGTCGAAGTCGCTCAAGGGCATCATGCGTCTCGCTCGGGACGCTGGCGTATCGTATGGCATTGTCGTTGGACAGATGCAATTCCGTGGACTGGTCAGCCAAAAAATCTATAACAATTTGAAAAATCGTTATAAGTGGAACGCCGTTTAACCCCGGAATGGTTCGTACTTCGCAGGACTCTTTTGCCAGTTGCAAATTGAGTCTTCAATCACTTGCATACCGACGCCCAGAGCGTTTCCGAGTTGGATTGCGAGTACATCCAGTTCTTTCTTCGAATATGTCTTGTTGTCGACCGCTCCGCTGAAAAGCAGGCGTGCACCGCGCTCAGGACCTGTTGCGCCAACCATGTAAGCTGACGGCGGCTCAATGTCGATAAGCCCCACCTTGCCAATCATCGTCAGATAATCAAACTTACCTGCTCGACCAAATTGCTTGACCGCCTTCATTTTTTTGTACAAATAGTCGAACAACTTCTTCGGGTCGTTTCCAGATTTTGCCTTTGCTTTTGCATCTGCGATGAAGGCTGCATGTGACCGTTTCGGGCCAATCCATTCGGCGTAGCTCTTGAGAACGATGTCAAGCTCCCGTCGACTCTCATACTTGCGGTGGTTCCCGAACGGGAAGTCTTGCTTCTGAGCTTCGATGTCATCCAGATGCTGATGAAGCCACAACGTAAATTGGCCTGGATTCTTCGAGAATTTCTCCCAAGTCCAAGTAAATTTGTCGTTGTAGGCGCCGTAGACCATTCGCAGAAGACCATAGCCTTTTGTCAGGTGCTTGCCGCAAACAACGAAAAGAAATACCAGCCAAAACGCCTCGTCAACGTTGCCATTGCGCATGTGATGAATGGCAGCGCGCAATGGGTCAAACATCTCGGCGTTCTTTGGGTCAAGACGCATGAGCGAGATTGGGCGCTTTGCGATTAGCTTCACGTAGTCGATGCGTGCGACGCTGTCGACGATTTGGGCGACCAAGGCCTCGCGCTCTTCAACTTTTGATATTCCCGGCAGAACTTTACCGTCAAGACGGTAGGCGGAAAGGATAGCGTCGAGCTTTTTCGTGAGAACAGGATTCTTCATGTGTGAGCCGTCGAACGTGTGGTTTCTATCAACTATCGTTTATTTGAGTCGGCGCTCGCTGGCTGCTGAGCATCAAGTGCTGCGCCATCAAACAACAGCGGGGTAGACGGAACAGGCATGGGCGCTTGTCGCTGACGCTTTGCAATGTGCAAGTCGTAGACGTCGGTGGTCATTTGCGCCTTAATGTCGGCCAGCTTTTCTCGGTCAGCTTGGCGGGCCCCTTTGCGGGAATAGCGATATACCTGCAACAACCGCGCTAGGTCCGCCCAGTACGACGGAAGCTGGTCGAGTTCTGGCTGCTTCCCTTGTCGGACCATGCGCTCTGCCTCCAGTACCTTCGCTACCGTCGGCCAAGGGTCTTCTGCTGGCATGTGAGGCATCAAAACGCGCTCTTGATAACCCTCGTCGAGGTAGTCGAGCACGGACTGTATGTCCGTTGCATAAAGATGAAGACTGCCGACCGCGTGCTTGTATTGTCCGACCTCAACTCCCAAAGAGCGGGCGATGAGTTCTTGCAGCATCGTGAAGGCGAAGATGTCGTGCGGCAGTCCCATGAATGCATCGTTCGAACGCATCATGACCATTGCGTGTAGTTGATGGCCTCTGACTGTGAATTGCAGCGTGCATGTGCACGGAAGGTCCTTGCGCCTCTTCTCGAGATTTTGGGCAAGGTCTTCGCCATGGTAGAGCTGAATGGCGGCCCGGCGAGATGTGGAGCTTGCTCGGAGCGTCTCAATGACGTTCTGTACTTGGTTCGGGGCCTTATCGGAGCCGAATAAGCGTGGGCCGTAGGCACCGAAAATCGTCTCGTTATCGTCAGAAAATTCCGAGTATGACTTGATGTAATACTGGATGAAGTCCAGTTTGTTAGACCCGGATAGGTACCAGAGGAATTCGCCGAGGCAGCTGAAAACAGTATTTTTTCTTTCGCTCTGGCTTAGCCTGGCCCGCGGGTTTTTTAAGAGTAAAAGCGCACCGTATATTTCGGTATTGGCGCCTTTCGTGGGAACGATGTCACCGGCACCGCGCTTTCTCAGAAGGCGACGATAAACCTTATTCAGCAGGTCATCGATTGTGTCTGCAGTCAGGTACATGGCGAGGGCAGCAAGCTAGGCGCGGTCTATCGCCTGCGAAGCCGAAAAAATTAGACAGCACGAAACTCAAATCTCAGTCAAACAGCCTCAACTGAGCATTTGCTCTTGCGAGCGATTCATGAAGTTCGAGTTTCAATTGGCGGCCACGCGAGACGAGCGTGCGTCGGTCGGCCTGCATGGCACCCCGACTCATCGCCAAGTCTCTAACTTCGACAGTCACGTCGTAGTGTGGCAACGACGCTTTCGCTTGAAACCAACCGCGCTTCAATCCTAAGGACTTCGCGAAACCATGCAGTTCATCGAGCGAATCGGCAACCAAATGGCACCACTGGCGGCCACGCCACGCTATTCGAGCGTTATCTACATAGACCACCACGGTCTCTCCCTCGCAGAAAGCTTTTATTTTTACCTTACTCTCCGGAGATGATACCCGAAACCGGAAAAAACGTCCTAACGCTTATCCGTATCCGCAGAATGATGCATGCCTGCTCGGCCTAAAGAGAGTTCACACCCGAGGAACTCATCCATGGAGCATACTCGGGGCAGAAAATCTACATCGACGCTTTCGTTGGAGTCACCAGCGCCGCAGTTCGACTGCATCTTGTGGCGAGTCGGGTGCGCGACTGACCCAGAGATTTATCGAGAGCTAGCGAAGAGCTGCACCGCAGTTCTTTACCTCGGCCCACCTGACAGGCAGAAGGAATTCGCGCAAGACATAAAAGTCCATGTCGGACCCGTTGCAGGCTGGCAGCCGCCACGTGCTCCCAGTAGAACCTGATTGGATTGGCTCGTTTGCCGCACTAACTAGCTGAACTTGTTCGAGGCGCTGGCACGCTCGGTCAAGGTGTCACGCCTAATCCGATGCGGAGGTATCAGAGCATCTCTGCCTGAAGCTGATTGGCTTGAGCCGGGTTCACCGAGTCTACATACCCGAGGATGGCTTGGTGTCGATGGGGATTCCCGTCTTCACGCATCGCATCGAGAAACGCGTGCCACCTGTCAGGCAATACATGCAGAGAATTCTGCGACAACTCGATATTGAAAGCGCTGATTTTGTCAGCCGGTCTCTGCTCTTTCTTTTGATTTAAATCGAAACCGCTCTTCTCGGCCATGCGCTTAACGTCAGCGAAAATATTTTCCGCCAGTGCTTCGTCGTTCAGAGAGATGATTATGTCATCAACATAAACGCTTACCTCAATGCCGTCGGTCGCAGAGAGCTGTTTCAGGTAATTGCCCAGTGCACTTTTACGGAGGCAGATGCTCGCAAGCAAAGTGGATTGAACAAATCCATACGGCAGTATGTAGCGCTTTTGCGCATCCTCAGGCAATCGGACCGTCGAGAGATTCGCAATATCTCGAGCTTCTGCATAGCTGTACATCCCTTTCAGGACACGAGTTACCCGGCTGCGGTTTATACGCTGAAAGAAGTTCTCGATGTCGACGTGAATAAAACAGGTCTGCCCAAGGTGGGCCTTCAACGCTGCAACGTGGCCACCCTGACGAAGATGGTAGTAGTACGCGGGCGCCTTCCAGCGTTGGCGTAGTTCGTCTTTGATTTTTGCCCCAAGCTCTATCGTGTCGCCATTGGGAACGAAGACCCACTTCCCAGGCTTCAGCTCAAACTTGGAATCCCAACGAGGTTCCATAATTTTTATAATTAGCAGTCGTGTTCTTGACGATGTCCTCTGCGAGCCGAACGAGTTCGGTCGCAAAGGGAATCAGAGCAAGAACTAGACGCTGTACGAAAGTAAATTTTTTCATAGCAGCTTTCTCCATTCAATCCCGGCTTGTCTAGCGCTGTGCGCAATGACTACAAATCAAAACTGATATGCATATTGGAAATATTATCCGCAATGCTATATCGCGATATCACATAGTGACGCAATGGAGGATAGACGCCAACATGGTGCCTATCGCCGGGAAGATAAACACTACCAAAATGCACCGAAACACGCAAGTAAATATGACTTAAAAAAATGCGCAATCGGTAAAAACGCGTGATTTCAGGTGCGGGCGGCTGATTACGGGTGCGGAAGGTAGGTTGTCCCTGCGGTGCTCGGGTCACCACCGCGCGGTCTTGTGGGGAGCAGCTAGCGAGGCACCGCCTTCCGGGAGCGAGCAAGCTGCGAAAGGAAATCGAGGGTGTGAGCGCAAAAAAAGGGCGCTGGAAAAAGCTCCAGCGCCCTTTTGACATTAATTCTGGTTACGTCCTGTCAGGTAAGGCTCAGCGGCAGGTAAGAGCCCCCGTAACCGAAACTAAATCGAGGCCTCGTAACCGAAATTAATGCAACTCAGCACACACACCCGCCACATCCGTCAACTCACTCCACCGTCACCGATTTTGTCAGATTCCACGCTTTTGCCCGCGTCAGATAGGAGCGTATCAACAGCCATGGCCGCTTGGAGAATTTCGGAGACCGTGAGCGCCGCGCGTCTATCTTCAAGAAGCGGATGCCCGGGCGGCCAACGAAGCTGCTGTGCGTGAACTGGGCGACGCTATCGCAGGCTGAATCGCTTTCAGTACATTGGGCATCGCGGACCAGCGAGAAGTTGAGCTGACAAGCTACCCCCCATGTGCTGCCGCGACTAAGAAAACGGGGCCACCTCAAAACTATGGCTCTCGTTCCTGCTGCTTTTGAATTAGTTAGGCGCCGTCGTATGAGCTATCGGAGCGCATCCATCGATAAATATCTCAATGGATGCTTCCCAAAATCTCACATTATGGTTCCCGCTACAACACCCTCAAACGTCGATATTCCCCGCCCTCAACGCATTCGACTCAATAAAAGCCCTGCGCGGCTCCACATCATCCCCCATGAGCGTAGTAAAGATGCCATCAGCAGCAATAGCATCCTCAATCTGCACCCTCAGAAGACGCCGCACCGCAGGATCCATAGTCGTCTCCCAAAGCTGCTCCGGATTCATCTCCCCGAGGCCTTTATAGCGCTGCTTGGACATATTCCTCTCAGCATCAGCCAGCAGCCACTTCATCGCACTCTTAAAGTCGGTGACAGCCATACTCCGCTCCCCACGCTTGATCACAGCGCCAGAGCCGATCAACCCCTTGAACGTATTAGCGGTGGTCACAAGCTGCTGATAATCCGCAGTCAACTGAAACTCTTCATCGATCACAGAAATCTTCTGATTCCCATGATGCGTCCGCGCGACGCGCAGCGAGCGCAGCTCCCGCACCGGGTCATACATCGTCGTAACGCGCACTTCCGGCTTCAGCGCATCATCCCGCAGCTTCGCCTCAAGCGCGCGAGCCGAAGCTTCGGCCGCCTGCTCGCTGGAGAGGTCGATAACGACGCCATCCATCACCGCCTCGAGCGCACCAGCGTCATACAGCCGGCTCAACCGGTCAACCACTGCCTGCGCCAACAGATAAGCCCGAGCCAACTCACCCAACGCATCCCCGGTAATCGGAGTCGCACCTTCAGAAGCCACCAACTCCGACCCCTGCAACGCGAGCCGAAGAATATGAGCGTTGACTTCCGACTCATCCTTCAGATACCGCTCATCCTTCCCCGCCTTGATCTTGTAAAGCGGCGGCTGCGCGATATAGATATACCCGCGCTCGATCATCTCCGGCATCTGCCGATAGAAGAACGTCAACAACAGCGTCCGGATGTGCGCGCCATCGACGTCAGCATCGGTCATGATGATGATGCGGTGATAGCGCAGCTTGTCGAGGTTGTAATCTTCCTTGCCGATCCCGCAGCCAAGCGCGGTAATCAGCGTAACGATCTGCTCGGAAGAAAGCAGCTTGTCGTAGCGCGCCTTCTCGACGTTCAGCACCTTGCCGCGCAGCGGCAAGATAGCCTGAAACTTCCGATCACGCCCCTGCTTCGCCGACCCACCCGCCGAGTCACCCTCGACGATATAAATCTCCGACTTCGCCGGATCCTTCTCCTGGCAATCGGCGAGCTTGCCGGGCAAACCGACGCCATCGAGCACGCCCTTACGGCGCGTCATCTCACGCGCCTTGCGCGCCGCGTCGCGCGCACGCGCCGCATCGACGATCTTGCCGCAGATGATCTTCGCGTCGCCCGGCGTCTCGAGCAGGAATTCCTCGAGCGCCTTTGCGACCACTTCTTCCACCGGCGCGCGCACTTCCGACGACACCAGCTTGTCCTTCGTCTGCGAGCTGAACTTCGGCTCCGGCACCTTCACCGACAGCACGCACGACAGCCCTTCACGCATGTCATCGCCCGACGTTTCGACCTTCGCCTTCTTCGCGACTTCGTGATCGGCGATGTACTTGTTCAGCACGCGCGTCATCGCCGCACGCAGACCGGTAAGGTGCGTGCCGCCATCGCGCTGCGGAATGTTGTTCGTGAAGCACAGCACGTTTTCGTTGTAGCTGTCGTTCCACTGCATCGCCACTTCGACGCCCACACCATCCTTCTCGCCGATGATGTGGAAGATGTTCGGGTGCAGCACGGACTTGTTCTTGTTGATGTACTCGACAAAACCCTTCACGCCGCCGACGAACGCGAAATCCTCTTCCTTACCCGAGCGCTGATCCACCAATCGAATCCGCACGCCGTTATTGAGGAACGAAAGCTCACGAATCCGCTTCGCGAGAATGTCGTAGTGGTATTCAACATTGCCGAAAATCTTTTCATCGGCCATGAAATGCACTTCGGTGCCGCGGTTTTCGGTGTCGCCGATCACCTGTATCGGCGACGTGGTCACGCCGTCGATCTCTTCGAGCACGCGGTTCTGCGGCACACCACGGTGGAATTCCATGAAGTGCTTCTTGCCGTCGCGGCGCACGGTGAGGCGCAACCACGCCGACAGCGCGTTCACGCACGACACGCCCACGCCGTGCAGGCCGCCCGACACCTTGTAGCTGTTCTGGTCGAACTTGCCGCCGGCGTGCAGCTCGGTCATCACGATTTCGGCGGCGCTGCGCTTCGGATCGTGCTTGTCGTCCATCTTGAGGCCGGTCGGCACGCCGCGGCCGTTGTCGGTGATCGACACGGAGTTGTCCGCGTGGATGATCACCTGGATGTCGTTGCAATGGCCGGCGAGCGCTTCGTCGATCGAGTTGTCGAGCACTTCGAACACGAGGTGGTGCAAACCGGTGCCATCCGATGTATCCCCGATGTACATCCCAGGCCGCTTGCGCACGGCTTCCAGACCTTCGAGGATCTGGATGGACGAGGCGCCGTAGCTGTTATCGGGCTGCGTATTGTTCGTTTCAGTCATGGATTTTTTCCGGTTCTGCGTTACTGCAAGGTTGCTGCTCTGGACTTTTCAAAACGCCATAAAAACGCCAAAGGGGCGCTGCGCCCCTTGGTGTTCTTCTTGATGTTGGACGCGTCAGATGCGCATTGGCATCACCACGTACTTGAATTCGTCGTTCTCGGGAATCGTGATCAACGCGCTGGAGCTGGCATCACCCAGGCTCACCTGCAGCATGTCGACCTTCAAATTCGCGAGCACGTCGAGCAGATACGTGACGTTGAACCCGATATCGACGCTGTCGCCGTCGTATGCGATTTCCAGTTCTTCCTGCGCCTCTTCCTGATCGGCGTTGGTCGACATGATCTTCAACTGGCCCGGCTCGACGATGCAGCGCACGCCCTTGAACTTATCCGACGTCAGAATCGCCGCGCGTTGCAGCGAACGCTGCAGTTCTTCGCGGCCAATCTGGAATTTGTTCTTGTGCGACTTCGGAATCACGCGCTGGAAGTCGGGGAACTTGCCTTCCACGAGCTTCGACACGAGTTCAACCTGACCGAACGTGAACTTGACCTGCGTCTGCGCGATGTCAATCTTCAGCGTGTCGTCGATGTCTTCGAGCAGGCGCTGCAGTTCGAGAATCGTCTTGCGCGGAATGATCACTTCGTGGCGCGCGAAGGAGCCCTCGATCTTCATCGACGAGAACGCGAGACGGTGACCGTCGGTCGCGACCGCCATCAGCTGATCGCCGTCCACCACCAGCAGCATGCCGTTCAGGTAGTAGCGGATGTCCTGCTGGGCCATCGAGAAATGGACCATGCCGAGCAGCTGGCGGAACGTCTTTTGAGGAACCACCAGGCTCGCGCCGTAGTCTTTGGCCTGAGCGACGGTCGGGAATTCGTCCGCGGCGAGCGTCTGCAGCGCAAAGCGGCTCTTGCCGGATTGCACGGTCAGACGCTTGTCGTTCAGCGTCAGCGTGACCTGGCCGTCAGGCATCGCGCGCAGAATGTCGAGGAGCTTGCGCGCCGCCACCGTGGTCGCGACCGAATCGCCGCCCACGCCAAAATCGGCGCGCGTGGTGATCTGCAACTCCAGGTCGGTCGACAGGAACGATACGTCAGGACCGTTCTTGGTGATCAGCAAATTGGCGAGGATCGGCAACGTATGGCGGCGTTCGACGATGCCGCTCACGGTTTGCAGCGGCCTGAGGAGGTTGTCGCGTTCGGTCTTGACCAGTTGCATAGGGTTCCTTCGTTGATATAACGGCCTGCACGCCTTACGGGACAAGCTTTTCAGCGCGCAGCCACGGCTCCCCGCCGGCGCCCTGAAAAGCGCCCGACACGGCGTGAAATCCGCCCGTCGCCGCCGGGCGGTTAAACCTGTATTGTGCCTGAAAACGGGACCGCCTCACTAAAATGGGGGCGAGTTCGGGAATAAACAGGTCGATTTTGTAGGGCGTGGTCCGGGCTGCCGCCGACTTGTCGCGCCGCTGCGCGGCGCTACCGCTTCGCAGGCTCTTTGTTCCGCCACTTCTGGCCGGTTGCGCCGCAAATTCGTCACGGGTTTGCCGCGCTTTTTACGTCGCTTCTGCCCGCTTACCGTCGCGTTCCTTGTCATTTCCCGTTCGGACCCGACAGCGCCGCCGGGTTGTGAGTCCCCTGCCCGTTTCTCGATTTACAGCGTTTTCGCGGCCTCATTCAAACCACTGCGTAGCCGCTTCCAGCGTTTCCTGCCGCCGACGTCCGTTTCACGGTCGCGTGCGGCCAGCCCGTTTAGCCCTTCAGCGTCTGCTCCAGCACGTGCAGTTCGTGATTCAGCTGCGCGTCCTTGCTGCGCTCGTCGGCGATCTTGCGCACCGCGTGCAGCACCGTCGTGTGGTCGCGCCCGCCGAAAAGCTCGCCGATTTCCGGTAGACTCTTCTGCGTCAATTCCTTCGCCAGGTACATCGCGATCTGCCGCGGCCGCGCGATGTTCGCCGGACGCTTCTTCGAATACATGTCCGCGACCTTGATGCTGTAGAAGTCGGCGACCGTTTTCTGGATGTTTTCCACCGAAATCTGCCGGTTCTGCACCGTCAGCAGGTCTTTCAGCGCTTCCTTGGTCAGTTCGATCGTGATTTCGCGGCCGTGGAACTTCGAATACGCGAGGATCTTGCGCAGCGCGCCCTCGAGCTCGCGCACGTTCGAGCGGAGATGCTTCGCGACGAAGAACGCGACATCCTCATTCAGGCTCACGAACTCCGATTGCGCCTTGCGCATCAGAATCGCGACGCGCATTTCGAGTTCGGGCGGCTCGATCGCCACCGTCAGGCCGGAGTCGAAGCGCGAGATCAGGCGATCGTCGATACCCGAGATTTCCTTCGGATACGTATCGCTCGTGATGATCACTTGCGCCTTGTTGGCGACCAGCGCCTCAAAAGCGTAGAAGAATTCCTCCTGCGTGCGCGACTTGCCCGAGAAGAACTGAATATCGTCGATCAGCAGCAGGTCGAGCGAGTGGTAGTAGCGCTTGAAGTCGTCGAACGCCTTGCGCTGGTACGCCTTCACGACATCGGACACGTACTGTTCCGCATGGATGTAGCGAATCCGCGCGCCGGGTTTGTCCATCAGCAACTGATTTCCGATAGCATGGATCAGGTGTGTCTTGCCGAGGCCCACGCCACCGTACAGGAACAGCGGGTTATACGAAATGCCGGGGTTGTCGGCGACCTGGATCGCCGCGGCGCGCGCGAGCTGATTCGCCTTACCGGTCACGAAGTTGTCGAAGGTCAGCACGGGATTCAGCTTCGAGCGCTCGTACATCGAGTCGCTCTCGCTGGATGCCGTCGCGCCCACGCCTTGGCCTGGGCGCCACGTGCGACGTCCGGCGGCGGCTTCGTTCGCGTCCAGGCTCGGCAGATCGAGGTCTGCGACGTCTTCGGCGGCGCTGCGCGAATTAGCGTTTTGCGCTGCGAGCGCCGCAGCCGCGGCTGCGGGATTCGCGCGCGCGGCATGCGCGGCGTGCACGGCGCCGACAGCCGCATCGACGGCCGCGACGCCGCCGGCATTACCGCCCTGCGGCGCGGCCGAAGCCGGGCGTGCCGACGACGGAGCCGGCGCCGCGGCCGTTGGGCTACGCATGCCTGCCTTCGGATCCAATACGAATTGCACGTCCACCGGCGCATGCCAGAAATCGCGGGCCATATCCGCGATGCGGCCGGAGAACTGGCTCTTGACCCAGTCGAGCTTGAAGCGGTTAGGCGCGGCAATGCTCAACGTGTTCGCATCGGCGTCGAAGGCGACCGGGGCCAAGGGTTTGATCCACGTCACGTACTGCTGGGGCGTAAGCTCACGCTCCAGCAATGCGGAACAGTGTTGCCAGAATTCGTTCATCAAGTTGCTATCGTTATGGTGTGCACGGCGGTCGCCGCTGCCCCTGTCGCGCACGCGCAACAAGGCCCTGAGCAGCCAGGCGTAACAGCCCCAGGTGCCTGTGCCACAAGGGTCTGCGGGACAAGCGTGCCGGAGCGGCGTGCAACATTTTTGGGAAGTAAGGCGAGATTCTAACGCCAAAACGAACCCGAAAGTGAGTTATCCACAGGGACCGATCGCTTGGTCCGGCATCCCCCGGCTGCGCCAGACGACGGCTAAACTATTGACGGCCAACGGAAAACCAGTTTAAATAGCGGGTTCCGCGAAAACCAATTTCAGTAAACCACCGGCCATTGCGCTTTCAGCGATGATCGCGCGGTTTTTTTCGATCAAGTGAGAGCAACATGAAACGTACTTACCAACCTTCCGTTACCCGTCGCAAGCGCACCCATGGCTTCCGCGTTCGCATGAAGACCGCTGGCGGCCGCAAGGTCATCAACGCACGTCGCGCGAAGGGCCGCAAGCGCCTCGCGATCTAAGGCAAGCGGATTGCGCGCTGTGACCGAAACCCGCGGCGAAGCGGGAGCGGCCGGGGCGCAGCAACCGGGCTCGGTTCCGTTGCGAGCGCAAGCCGCCTTCCCCAAAGCCGCAAGGCTGCTAAAAACGGATGAATTTTCATCCGTTTTTCGTTTGCGGCCGTGGCGCCGTACCGCACACTTCGTCGTGTACGGCCGGCCCACCGGCAACGAGGCGCGTCTTGGCCTCGTGATCGGTAAGAAGTATGCGCCGCGCGCGGCCACGCGGAATCTGGTGCGCCGGATCGCGCGCGAAGCCTTCCGGCTGCGTCGCGCGGAATTCGGCGGTTGGGATGTGCTGCTGCGTCTACACACGCGTTTCGACAAAAAAGCTTTGCCGAGCGCGTCGTCGCCGCCGTTGAAGGCGCTGTGCCGCAGCGAAATCGAGGCGCTGCTCGACAAGGCAGCGCGCGAAATTACCCGTCGTCAGGCGCCGCCCGCGGAGGCGCCCAGGACGGAATGACGCAGTGACCGCCCGCACCATGGTCGCCGCAATGGGCGTTGCGCCGGCAGCTTCAGAGCGCGGGCGTTGTCCTGTACTTCACGTTGCCCGGCGCCGTACGGCCGCACCTGCCATGCAAACGGTACTCTTCGCTTTATTGCGCTTTTACAAGCTTGCCGTGAGCCCCATGCTCGGCAACCGGTGCCGTTTTTACCCTTCCTGCTCTGATTACGCGCGCGAGGCAATCCAGTATCATGGCGCCGCGCGCGGGACTTATCTCGCCGTGAGGCGTGTTTGCCGCTGCCACCCGTTTTCCGCGGGCGGCATCGATCTCGTCCCGCCACCCACTTCTGAAAAGCGCTGACGCGCCGTTCCATCGACACTGAGACAACGCATGGATATCAAACGCACCGTCCTATGGGTCATCTTTTTCATGTCAGCTGTCATGCTGTTCGACAACTGGCAACGCGACCACGGACGCCCGTCGATGTTCTTCCCGAGCACGACGCCGACCCAGACCGCCGGCAGCGCCGCGCCGGGCACCACGACACCGGGCACCCAGCAAGCCGATCTGCCGACAACCAACGCGGCCGCGCCGGGCAACGCGCCAGCGGCCGAACAATCGCAGCTCGTGAAGTTCGGCACCGACGTCTATAGCGGCGAAATCGACACCCGCGGTGCCACCTTGTCGCGCCTGTCGCTCGTCAAGCAGGGCGACGGCAAGCAGCCGGATCTCGTGATCACGCTGTTCGACAAAACGAACAATCACACGTATCTGGCGCGCACTGGCCTGCTCGGCGGTGACTTCCCGAATCACAACGACATCTTTACGCTGATGCCGAATCAGCCGACCCATCTGGCCGACGGCGAGAACTCGTTCCAGATGAGCTTCGAGTCGCCGGAAAAGGGCGGCCTCCGGGTCATCAAGACGTATACGTTCACGCGCGGCAGCTACGTGATCGGCGTCGAGACGAAGGTCCAGAACGTCGGCACCACGCCGGTGACGCCGCAGCTCTATATGGAACTCGTGCGCGACGACCAGCCGGTCGAAACGCCGCGCTTCTCGCACACGTTCATCGGACCGGCTGTCTACACGAATGAGCATCACTTCCAGAAGATGACGTTCAGCGATCTCGACAAGAACAAGCAAAACTTCGCGACGTCGGCCAACGACGGCTGGGTCGCGATGGTCCAGCACTACTTCGCGTCGGCCTGGATTCCGCAGGAAGGCGTGAAGCGCGAGTTCTACGCCGAGAAGATCGATCCGTCGCTGTATCGCGTCGGCATGAAGGAGCCGATGCCGACCATCCAGCCGGGCCAGACCGTCAGCGTGTCCGCGCGTCTGTTCGCCGGTCCGGAAGAAGAAAAGATGCTCGCAGGTATCGCGCCGGGTCTCGATCTGGTGAAGGACTACGGCTGGGTCACGATCATCGCGAAGCCGCTGTTCTGGCTGCTGTCGAAGATCCACGGCTATGTCGGCAACTGGGGCTGGTCGATCGTGCTGCTCACGGTGCTGATCAAGGCTGTGTTCTTCCCGCTGTCGGCCGCGAGCTACAAGTCAATGGCGCGCATGAAGGCGATCACGCCGCGCATGCAGGCGCTGCGCGAGCGTTTCAAGGGCGATCCGCAGAAGATGAACGCGGCGCTGATGGAGCTGTACAAGACCGAGAAGGTCAATCCGTTCGGCGGCTGTCTGCCGGTCGTGATCCAGATCCCGGTGTTCATCTCGCTGTACTGGGTGTTGCTGTCGTCGGTGGAAATGCGCGGCGCGCCGTGGATTCTATGGATCCATGATCTGTCACAGCAGGACCCGTACTTCATCCTGCCGATCCTGATGGCCGTGTCGATGTTCCTGCAGACCCGCTTGAACCCGACGCCGCCGGACCCAGTCCAGGCGAAGATGATGATGTTCATGCCGATCGCGTTCTCGGTGATGTTCTTCTTCTTCCCCGCAGGTCTCGTGTTGTACTACGTCGTGAACAACGTGCTGTCGATCGCGCAGCAGTACTACATCACGCGGATGATGGGCAGCTCGAAGGCGAAGCCGGCCTGATGTTCCGTCCGGTGGCGGCCCGCAGGGCCGCCGTGACGCAAGCTCAAAACGAAAAGCCGCCCGGTGCGAACCGGGCGGCTTTTTTTATGGTGCGGCTGAAGGAAATGCGGCGGGCGGCTGCGCTTGAGTTTCGTCGTTCACTCTTCGTCGGAATCTTCGCCGTAAAAACGCACGATCATTTCCTCGACCAGATTCCGGTCCTTCGGGGTCAACGATGCGATCTTCGAAGCGAGTTCGATCGTTTCGGGTGTCGGCGGATATTTTTCGCCACGTGCCATCGGTCGTGCGCTGGCGCCGGGCGGTGGTCCGTAATGGAGCCAGTGCTCCTTGACGTTCAACCATTCGGCGAGCGTGCGCAACTTGTCCGGCTTCGGGATCGTCGTGCCCGTCAGCCATTTGTGTGCGGTCTGGGGCGTCACGGGCCGCTCGCCGTAATAGCGAAGATTGAATTGCTCGGCGAGTTTGGTCCCGCCGCGGATTTTCAGCGGCTCGAGCAGATCCTTCAGCCTCTTGGCGAAGGCGGCTTTTTCTTTGTCGGTCGGCATGGGCCAGATTGTGCAATTCGGAGTTCAGCCAGTTGACAACCGATCAAGCTTTGTTTTCTCTTATTTGAGATAGTTTTAGCTTGCAGCGCGCGCCCCATAACGCGTTGTGCGAATTTGATTTTTTTCATCTCTCGATTGCCAGGCTTGGCTTTGCCTGAACTGAAGTTCCTGCCGAGTCTCAATAATTCCTAAGTAGCGCGGTAATAATCCTAGCTTAATTGAGATAAATCTGAGTTGTTCAAAACGATAGGGCGAACGGGCACGTCATCCGCTTCGCGTCCTTGTCGCCAGCGCTTCCGTGCGAGGCGCGCGCGTTACAATGCCTCGCGCCGGCTCGACCGACGCGGCCCTGCTCCTCCCCTCCCGTTTCGCCCGACTTCACATGCTCACGACCGACTCCGATCCCATCGTTGCCATTGCTACCGCGCCCGGCCGGGGAGGCATCGGCGTCGTGCGGATTTCGTTCGGCCGCGCTGGCGCGGCGGCGGCCCAGCCGTTGATGCAGGCCCTCACCGGCCAGACGCTCGCGGCGCGTCACGCGAGCTACGTGCCGTTTCTCGACGCGAGCGGCAATCCGCTCGATCGCGGCATCGCGCTGTACTTTCCGGCGCCGCATTCGTACACCGGCGAGCACGTGCTTGAACTGCAAGGCCATGGCGGCCCGGTCGTGCTGCAATTGGTCCTGCAGCGCTGCATCGACGCCGGCCGCGCGTTCGGTCTACGGCTCGCCGAGCCCGGCGAATTCACGCGTCGCGCGTTTCTGAACGACAAGCTCGACCTCGCGCAGGCCGAGGCCGTCGCCGATCTGATCGAGGCAAGCACCGAGGCCGCCGCGCGTTCGGCCGGCCGCTCGCTCGACGGCGCGTTCTCGCGCGACATCCACGCGCTGGTCGAAGAGGTGATCACGCTGCGGATGCTGGTCGAAGCGACGCTCGACTTCCCGGAAGAGGAAATCGACTTCCTCGAAGCCGCCGACGCGCGCGGCAAGCTCGTGCGCATACGCGAGCGTCTCGCGCACGTGCTGAGCGAGGCGCGCCAGGGCGCGTTGCTGCGCGAGGGTTTGTCGGTCGTGCTGGCGGGGCAGCCGAACGTCGGCAAGTCGTCGTTGCTGAATGCGCTCGCCGGCGCCGAACTCGCGATCGTCACGCCGATCGCCGGCACGACGCGCGACAAGGTCGCGCAGACGATCCAGATCGAAGGCATCCCGCTGCACGTGATCGACACGGCCGGCCTGCGCGAGACCGAGGACGAGGTCGAGAAGATCGGCATCGAGCGCACGTGGGGCGAGATCGAGCGCGCGGACGTGGTGCTGCATCTGCTCGACGCGCGCGCCGGAATGACGGCCGGCGACGAAACGATCGCCGGACGCTTTCCGCGCGGCGTGCCCGTCGTCCGCGTGCTGAACAAGACCGACCTGACAGGGCTCGCGCCCGCGACGCAGGCGCTCGACGCCGACCTCGAACTTAGCGAGGTGCGGCTGTCGGCGAAGAAGGGTGACGGCGTCGCGCTGCTGCGCGACGAACTGCTGCGGATTGCCGGCTGGCAGGCGGGCGCGGAGAGCGTCTATCTCGCGCGCGAGCGGCACCTGATCGCGTTGCGCGCGGCCGACGAGCATCTGGCGACCGCCGCCGTGCATGCGGAGCAGAACGCGCAGGCGCTCGATCTGTTCGCCGAGGAATTGCGGCTCGCGCAGGATCAACTGAACTCGATCACCGGTGAGTTCAGTTCGGACGATCTGCTCGGCGTGATTTTCAGCCGATTCTGTATCGGCAAGTAACGCCGAACTTGTGCGTCGCCGCAATGCGGCCGTCATATAGGCTCTCGCGGCCGAATTGGCACCGCTGCCGCACACGCGAAAATCGCACTCCGTCGACCAAAAACCCACCGGATTTTTGGTACACAACCGGGCAAAGGTTTAGAATCCAGCTGTCCGAGCCTAAACGTACAGCGTCCCCAAAGCATGCCCCGCCTCGCCACCCCGCTCACCGAATCCGAGATCCGCGCGCTCGAACCGCGCGCGACCCGCTACTGCGTCGCCGACGGCAACGGCCTCGTGATCGAGGTCATGACGACCGGCACCAAGGTCTGGCGCTTCCGCTATACGTTGAACGGCAAGCGTCAGCCGCTCGCGACCATCGGCGATTACCGGATGATTTCGCTGCGCGTCGCGCGCGCGAAGGCGCAGAGGTACGCGGCGCTCGTCGCGCAGGGCATCTCGCCGGTCGCTACCGCGCGGCGCGATCGCGGTGCCGAGAGCAAGGCCGACGTGCTGCGCGAAGCGGCCGAGCTTTATCTCGCGACGGCGCTGGCCGGCAAGTCGGATGAATATCGCCGCACCACGCGGCGCGCGCTCGACAAGGACGTGCTGCCCGCGATCGGCAACCAGCCGATCGGCGCGGTCACCGCTGACGACGTCGTCGCGATCTGCGAGCGCATCAAAAGCCGCGGCTCGCCGAAAATGGCGCTGCACACGCGCAACGTCGTGAAGCGCCTGTACGCATACCTGATCGCGCGCCAGCTCGCGACCAGCAATCCCGCGGAAGTCGTACCGGCGCGCTCGATCGCGACCTTCGACAGCCGCACCCGCGTGCTGTCCGGCGCCGAGATCGGTGTCATGCTGCGCACGATCGACACATCCAATATCCGCCGTCCGCTGAAGCTCGCGCTGCATCTGCTGGTGCTGACGATGGCACGCAAAGCGGACCTCGTCGAATCGACATGGGCCGAGTTCGATCTCGACGACGCGCTGTGGACGATCCCCGCCGCGCGCCTGAACGCGCGCGAGGACCGCGTCGTCCGTCTGCCGCGTCAGGCGGTTGTGCTGCTGCGCGAGCTGCAGCGCGGGCGCACCAGCGAGACGTTCGTGTTCCCGAGCGTCAGGGGCGACGATCGGCCGATCGCGAAAAGCACGCTGAACCAGGCAGTCAAGGCATTGGGGCTCGACGTGGAGCATTTCGTGCTACACGACTTTCGTCGCACCGCGTCGTCGCATCTGCGCGACATGGAACAGCAAACAGCTGCGGGGGGCGACATCGCGAAGCGTGAAGCAACCGACGAAGCGGCGTGGCAGGGTCGCATGCTTCAGAGTTGGGCGGACTTTGTCGATAGCCAGATGGAAGTCGCGCGGTAGACGGCGAACGGGACGGCTTGACGGCATTGTCATGGGTTTTGGCGCCATGTGACGCTTGCCGTCAGGCCGGTAACACGATGGTACACAGGCTAATGCGACCTCGCCCAGACGCAAAGCAAATAAAGGAAAAATCATTAAAAAACAGGTTTCCAAACCGGGCGCAAATGCGCCTTTTTTCGCTTCTCTGGACCGTTTGACATCATCGTTCTTTCCCCGCTTCCTTCGCCTACACTGAGAGATGGATGCAAGCCGATACGGAGGTTCCGATGCCTGAATCAATGCTCGCTTATCTGATGGGGCCCGCCGTCATGCTGGTGGTCGGCCTTGCCATCTGGATGATGTCGCGTCACCGCGACCCGTCCAGGCCGCCCAGGCTCGAGCGCTGGCTCGACACGCATTACGCGGAGTGGCTGCATCACAAGCATTAAGCCGTGCCTCAAATGGAAAAAGGCCGTCGCATTGGGCGACGGCCTTTTTGTCTGCGCGTTGTTCGGCTGAATCATCCGCGCATCAGAGCCTTGCCGCGCTCACCACTGCGGCTCGGGTTGCGGTTGCGCATAGCCGTACTGTCCGGGCGGCGGTGCGCCGCACGCGACATAGGCGCGCTGATACTGGTCGTAGCAATATCCGGGCGGCGGTGCCACGTAAGCCGGCGCGGGCTGGTACGCGGGCTCGGCATAGACCGGCTGCGGATACGCGACCACCGGCGCCGGCGTCAACGCCGAGGTGACCACCGCGCCCAGCACCGCGCCGCCAATCAGCGCACCCACCACATCACCGCCGTGTCCGTGCGCGGACGCCTGGCCCGCCACCGTCAAACTACCCGCCATTACCAACGCCACTGCGATCTTTTTCATATTGAGCTCCCGCCGTTCAGGCATGGACGAATTGTCGCCGGCGCGCGCGGAAATAGATGCTGCAGTTGGTAACCGGAGATTTACTCTGTAACAGGTGCATAACGTTGGACGCGTTAACCCACGCAGGGCATTGCGCTGCTTTTCATCCAGGCATCGGGGGGAAGATCGCCGCGCTGGCCTTGATGCGGGCGCCGACTATTATCTGACCAAGGGCAGTGGTCAACGAGCGCCTCGCCTCCCCGCAAGCTGACGTGCCCTCCCTGAACTTCATTCTGGCCGAACCACATGGACACCTCTAAACCGCCGCAGAACGCCGCAACGCTGCATCCCGCAGACGACGCGAACGCGCAGGCGCAGGCGCTCGTCGCTGAGGATGCGCCCAGTCTCGCCAGCGACGACGCGCTCGCGCGCATCCTCGCCGACCCGCCGGCGGCCGAGTGCCCGATCATGGTGCTGCTGGTCGACGACCAGGCGGTCATCGCCGAGGGGGTGCGCGAGGCGCTCGCCGACGAGCCGGGCATCGACTTTCGCTACTGCGCGTCATGGGAAGACGCGGTGCGCTGCGCCGAGGAAACGCGCGCGACGGTGATCCTGCAAGATCTCGTGATGCCGGGCACCGACGGTCTGACGCTGGTGCGGCAATACCGGCTGAATGCCGCCACTCGCGACATCCCGATCGTCGTGCTGTCGACCAACGAAGAGCCGCTCGTCAAAAGCGCGGCGTTCGCGGCCGGTTCGAGCGACTACCTCGTGAAGCTGCCCGACCGCATCGAGCTGATAGCGCGCATCCGCTATCACTCGCGCTCGTATCTATACCTGCTGCAACGCGACGAGGCGTACCGCGCGCTGCGGCAATCTCAGCGGCAACTGCTGGCGACGAATCTGGAGTTGCAGCGGCTCACGCATTCGGACGGTCTGACCGGCCTGTCGAACCGCCGCTACCTCGACCAGTATCTGGCGGCCGAATGGCACCGCGGCACCCGCGACAAGACCGGCCTCGGCCTCCTGATGATCGACGTCGATCACTTCAAGGCCTACAACGACACCTATGGGCACGTCGCCGGCGACGAAGTGCTGAAGAGCGTCGCGCATACGATCGAAGCGTGCCTCGGCCATTCACTGGATCTCGCCGCGCGCTTCGGCGGCGAGGAGTTCGCGGTGGTCGTGCCGGACACCTCGGCGGGCGGCTTGCGCCTGCTCGCGGAGAAAATCCGCATCGCGGTCGAAGACCGCGCGATCACCCATGCGGGCTCGGCAGAGGGCGTCGTCACGATCAGCATCGGCGCGGCGATGGTGGTACCGTCGGCCGCCGAACCCGTCACGACGCTGATCGAGGCCGCCGGCGTCGGCCTGTATCGCGCGAAACACGACGGCAAGAATCAGGTGGCCGTGAGCGGCTGAGTCTGGCGCCGCCCTCCTCAACCTTCGGCTTACGCGGCCACGGCGCGCGTATAGCGCTCGGCCGGCGCGCTGCGCGACAGATTCGGCTGCAGATGCAAACGCGCGCTGTTCAGACGCTCCCAGTCGGCGGCATCGGGCAACGACGGGATCGTCACCAGCTCGCCCTGGTCGAGACCGGCAAGCGCCGCGTCGACCATGTCCTCGGCGCTCATCACGATCTGCGAAGGCAGGTTCTCGACCGCGAGACCCGCGCGATCCCAGAACGCGGTGCTCGTCGCGCCCGGCAGCACCGCTTGCAGCCGCACGCCCTTGCCGCCCACCTCGTGATGCAGCGACTGCGTGAGGTTCAACACGTAGGCCTTGGTGCCGCTATCGGTGCCGTTCAACAATTCCGGCGCCAGCGCGACAATCGACGAGATATTGATCACCGTACCGGCGCCGCGCGCGATGAAGCCCGGCAACACCGCCGCCGTCAGGCGCGTGAGCGAGGTCACGTTCAGCTCGATCATCTGCTCGAGTTCATCGATGTCGGAGTCGAGCAGCGTCGCGGTCGCGCCGACGCCCGCGTTGTTGATCAGCATCGTGATGCCGCGCTCGGCGCGCAACTGGTTCTCGATGCGGCGCACGTCGGCCTTGTCGGTCAGATCGGCGCTGAAGGTGCTCACGCGGCGGCCGGTTTCCTTCGTCAGCCGGTCGGCGAGGCTGCTGAGGCGTGCGCCGTCGCGCGCGATCAGCAGCAGGTCGTAGCCGCGTCGCGCGAGCCGGTCCGCGTAGACCGCGCCGATACCCGACGATGCGCCCGTGACCACCGCCGTACCGTTGCCTTCGTTCGAATTGCCTTGTACGCCCTTGTCTGCCTGCGTTGCCATTGAAGCTCTCCTTGCGGGCTGCGCATAATGCGGCCGCCCTGTCCGGTGAATGGGAACATCCGTGAACTCGCCGCCTTGCGGCCTTTGCGCTGATACGGCGGGGTTGACGAGCTGAGTCTAGGCGCGTACTGTTTTGTCTCAAATGTCGTATTTCCCTCGTTTCAGGACATCGCAAATGAAACGCATCGGCGTGGTGGTCTTTCCGGGCTTTCAGATCCTCGACATGGTCGCGGTATCGATTTTCGAACTCGCCAATCAGGACACCGGCGAGCCCGCGTACGACGTCGCGGTGATCTCCGAGCACGGCGGCATGGTGCGCAGCTCGGCGGGCGTCGAGGTCGCGACGTGCCCGTTCGGCGATCCCGCCTACGACACGGTGATCGTCACCGGCGCGATGGAGATCGCGCCGTCGTCGCCGGGGCTGCTCGCGTTTCTGAACGACGCCCTCGCCGCCTCGCGCCGCACCGCGAGCATCTGCACCGGTGCGTTCGTGCTCGCCGAAGCGGGCATCCTCGACGGCCGCCACGCGACTACGCACTGGGCGCATGCGCGCGATTTGCAACGGCGCTTTCCGCGCGCGCGGGTCGACGAGGACCGCATCTTCATCGTCGACGGCTCGGTGTGGACGTCGGCCGGCATGACCGCGTGTATCGATCTGTGCCTCGCGCTCGTCGAGAACGACCTCGGCGTCGCGGTTTCGCGCGCGATCGCGAAGAAGCTCGTGGTCTATCACCGGCGCACCGGCGGGCAATCGCAGTACTCCGCGATGCTCGATCTCGAACCGAAATCCGATCGGATCCAGAACGCGCTGTCGTATGCGAAGAGCCATCTGCGCGAGCCGCTGAGCGTCGAGCAGCTCGCCGACGTCGCGCATCTGAGCCCGCGCCAGTTCAGCCGCGCGTTTCGCGACGAGACGCGCCAGTCGCCGGCCCGCGCGATCGAGGCGCTGCGTGTCGAGGCGGCTCGCACGATGCTCGAAACCGGCCGTCATTCGATCGAAACCGTCGCAGCCGACACTGGCTTCATCGACCCCGAGCGGATGCGGCGCGCGTTTTTGCGCGCGTTCGGCCAGCCACCTCAAGCGATCCGGCGTGCCGCACGCGTGGCGTAAGCGTTCGGGTAGAGAATAGGAAACCCGCGGTGCGAAGCTACGCGAAAAAAGTATCCCGCTCGACCCGTGAATCGAACCCAGCCCAAATGAAAGGAAACGCGATGAGCTACAACGACAGCAACCCGTTCGCCAAAATCTTGCGCGGCGAACTACCGTGCATCAAGGTGGCCGAAAACGACCAGGCGCTGGCTTTCATGGACTTGATGCCGCAGGCCGACGGCCATCTGCTCGTCGTGCCGAAGGAAGCGGTCGCGGAAATTTTCGATCTGTCGGATGCGGCGCTCGTCGCGTCGACGCGCATGGCGCAAAAGCTCGCGATCGCGGTGCGCGCGGCACTGCGCCCTGACGGCGTGTTCATCGGCCAGTTCAACGGCGCGGCGGCGGGACAGACAGTGCCGCACGTCCATTTCCACGTGATTCCGCGCTGGGAAGGCCAACCGCTGAAGCTGCATGCGCGCGAGGTCGCCGATCCGGACACGCTCGAAGCGCTCGCCAAACGGATTCGCGCGCACTGGCGCGCCCATTGACGCGCGACGCGAGGCCTGCCGACGCAACGTCGCGCCCCGCATTACGGTCACGCCCGGTAACAACTGTAAAAGCCGTTGAAACCACCGATTGGCGCGTCGCGACTAGACTGCTATTGCCTTGTGTTCAAGGCATTGAGTGTGGATCTCTTTTTTCAGCCTGCCCCTGTGGCAGGCTTTTTTTCTTTGGGGACCCGCTTCGCAATCTCAGGGCCGCTCGCGCGAACGGCGTAGCGGATGCCGCCAGTCGATGCGTCGGCGACGCGCTCGCAACGGCCGTCCGTCGTGCAGGTCTCGATGCTCCTGCCACAGTTCGTCGGAAAAAAGAAACATGACGATCAGCAGCGGAACGACCAGAAAAATCCCGAGTATGACGTGCTCGTTCACGATAGCCTCCGGGTGCAGGAGATTCGTTTTCATTGTAGAGCACCGCCTGTACCCGCATACCGGCTCGACGAAGATCCACCTGGATTCAGGCCGCACGCGAAGGGTACATTGCACTGCGATCGCGCCCCCCTCGCCTGTCCACGCGGCTTTGCGCCGCGCGGCTTTTTTCATGCGTTTTCGGCAATGGCGCGTTGCAAGCGTTTCATCAAGGCCCTGAGAGACGGCTGGCACTGTTTATTTTCTGCACTTGCCTCGTTATTGCGCATCGCCGCTTTTGCCTGTGGAATGACTTTGTGTGCAATGCACAAACCCATTGATTAAATTGTATTAAATCGCTTAATTGACGCTACGCGTTTACGTGAATGCGCGCGCAAAGCTTTACCAGCTAAGGCGTGTTCGAGAGTGGATTTTTAGTTATTCATTTCATTGCCATTCGGTCGGGCGTGTGCTTAAGCTTTAATCAGCTTCGACAGCAGGTGCGACAATTCGCCACTGTTGCGATCGCACACAAGATGTGCTTGTCGTTCTCATCGGTTCTCCTAAAGTGCGAGATGCGGGACCACCGTTAAAGTTAAATACATAGCTAACCGAGATGTTTTCGGCCCGCCCCGGAGGAACGAATGAAAACTCGAATTGCCGTTGTTTTCGCCATCGCGGGTTTGGCTGCCGCTAGCGTTCAGGCGCAAGACGTCGTGATCAAGCCGCAGCAAACGATCCAGTTCAAGGCCAATGCCTATGGCTGCGTATCGAAGGACAAGCTCGATGCCGCCGATCACCACGCGCAAGCCGGTGAACAGCAGCAGATGCAGGAATTCTTCTCCGGATATCAATGCGTGTCGACTCCGACCGACTCGAGTTTTCGCGTGGTGCGCGTGGTCGGCCACGACGTCGAGTTCGTGAATTCAGCCAATAGCGATACCGAGGGACTCTGGGCGAACGACCGATTCATCAAGCAATAAGTACAACACCGGTATTCCGGCAAAAGCCGGAATACGGTCGCATGCGAATCCGCTTCGGCTTTAAAAGTCGCAGGCGTGAACGCGTGAGCTAAAAGAGACGGCTTGGGCATTCCGATGCCAAGCCGTTTTTTATTGCTTTTGATACTTGCCAGACTTCACCTGCAATAAAAAAGCCGATGCGGGTTTTATCGACCCGCATCGGCAGTACGCCTTCTCGCAAAGCGCAGGAAACCGGCCACGAGCAACGGCGCGTCAGTGCACGCGCTTGCTGCGGCGGAACTGGTCGAACAGAACCGCGAGCAGCAGGATGCCGCCGCGAATCAGATACTGATAGAACGTCGGTACGTTCAGCAGGCTCATGGCGTCCTGCACCGAGCCCATGATCAGCACGCCGACCAGCACGCCGGAGATCGTCGCGACACCGCCCGTCAGCGACACACCTCCGAGCACGCACGCGGAAATCACGCCGAGCTCGAGCCCGACCGACGTCTTCGGATCGCCGAGGCTCATGCGCGACGCGAGCATCACGCCCGCGAAGCCGGTCACGAGGCCTTGCAGCACGAACACGGTGATCTTGATCCGCGTGACGGGCAGCCCCGCGAGCACAGCCGCTTCGCTATTGCCGCCGACGGCCAGCACGTTCTTGCCGAACACGGTCTTTTTCAGCAGGAAGCCGAACAGAACGAAGCCGACGATGTTGCTCCAGATCGGATAAGAAATGCCGAGGAACGAGCCGCCGCCGAGGTCGAAGAAGCGCTCCTCGGAGATCATCACCGCGTCGCCGTTCGAGGTGATGTACGCGAGGCCGCGCACGACCTCCATCATCGCGAGCGTGACGATCAGCGAGTTGATCTTGTAGCGCGCGACCAGCGTGCCGTTGACGAGCCCGACCGCGCCGCCCGCGAGCACGCCGGCCGTGATGCCGACTAACACGCTGTGCGTCGCGGTGATCAGCACGGAAGCCACCACGCCCGAAAACGCGACGATCGACGCCACCGACAGGTCCACCTCGCCTAGCGCGAGCACGAACATCATCGTGACGGAGATCGAGCCGATCAGCGTGACCGACAGCAGCAGGCCCTGGATATTGCGCGTGCTCAGAAAGTCTGGGACCGTGAACGACAGCACCGCGAACAGGACGATGAACACCATCACGATGCCGGATTTGTTGATCAGGTCCCAGGTGCGCGCCGCGCGCGCGGTCAAGCCCACGGAGGCGACGGCGGGGGTCGAGGAATCGGTGGAAGGTGTATTCATGATGTCTGTTCCATTCAATGCCGTTTTCGTTGCGGTATTCGGTAAGAGGTCTGGTGGCGCGATCCGTTGGGCGATCAGCGCGGCAATGCCAGCTTGATCAGCGCATCCGGCGTGGCCTGCGCCTTCGGCAGATCGCCGACGATGCGGCCTTCCTTCATCACGATCACGCGATCGGTCACGCCGATCACCTCGGCGAGATCGCTCGACACGACGATGACCGTGCGGCCCGCCTCGGCGAGCCCATACAGCAACCCATAGATCTCGCTGCGCGCCCCGACGTCGATGCCGCGCGTCGGCTCGTCCATCAGGAACACGTCGATCTCTTCGGCGAGCCAGCGCGACAGGATCACCTTCTGCTGATTGCCGCCGGACAGCGTGCCGATCGGCGTGTCGCCGTTGCGCGTCTTGATCGCGAGCTTGCCGATGAATTCACGCGTGGTCTGCGCTTCCTTGCGGCCGTTGAGCACGTTGAAGCGGCTGAAGTGGCGGCGGCAGCTGATGTTCAGGTTGTCCGACACCGACGCGATCGACACGATGCCTTCCTGCTTGCGATCCTCGGGACACAGCGCGACACCGGCGCGCACCGCGTCGCGCGGCGTCGCGAACTGCACGCGCTTGCCCTTCAGCGCGACCTCGCCGGCGCTCGGCATGACCGCGCCGTAGATCAGCTTCATCAGCTCGGAGCGGCCCGCGCCGACGAGCCCGAAGAAGCCGACGATCTCGCCCTTGCGCGCCGAAAACGATGCCGGTTCGCGCAGGCCCGGTCCCATCAGGCCGTCGACCTGAAGCTGCACGTCGCCGTGCTCGCGCGCGCGATAGCCGTACACATCGGTGATCGAGCGCCCCACCATGCAGCGGATCAGCCGATCGCGATCGAGTCCCGCGCCGGCCTCGAAGGTGTCGATGCGGCGGCCGTCGCGAAACACGGTGACGCGATCGCACAGTTCGTAGACTTCATCCATCCGGTGCGTGACGTAGATGATCGCGTGGCCTTCGGCCTTCAGCGCGCGGATGATGCGGAACAGTTGCGTGGTTTCGCGCGACGACAGCGAGCTGGTCGGTTCGTCGAACGCGATCACGCGCGCGTCGCGCATCAGCGCCTTGCCGATTTCGATCATCTGCCGCTGACCGATCGACAGATGCTTGACCTGCTGCGACGGATCGAGCTTTTCGCCGAGCCGTTCGAGCTCGCGCATCGCACGCGCGACCAAAGCCTTTTCGTCCAGTACGCCGAAGCGATTCGGCAGGGCGCCGAGCATCAGATTCTCGGCGACCGTCAGCTCCGGCACCAGATGCAGTTCCTGATAGATGATCGCGATGCCCGCGGCGATCGCCGCCTTGGTCGTCGCGAACTGCTGCTCGACGCCGTCGAGCGACAACGTGCCCGAGACAGGATGATTGACGCCGGACAGCACCTTCAGCAGCGTCGATTTGCCGGCGCCGTTTTCGCCCATCAGGCCGTGCACCTCGCCGCGGCGCACTTCGAGCGAGACCTGGTCGAGCGCGAGCACGCCCGGAAAGCGCACGGTGATGCCGTCGAGCCGGAGATAGGGGGCGTCGGATGCGGGCGTCGATGCAGGCGAGGGCGTGCGCACCGCCTCGCCGGCATGAGACCCGGTGAATAAGGACGTCATCGAAAAACCTCGAACGGATGAAAGCTGAGCGGGCCGCGCTCGCGCTAAACGCGAGGCACGAGGCGGCCCGCCGTCTGCTGCGAGAACCTCGCTTAAATACCCAGTTCCTTGCGCACGTCCTGCCAGTTGCCGCGCACCATCAGCTTGCCGGTGGTTTGCGTGTCGGCGGGCGGCTGCTTGCCGTCCTTGATCCACTCGATAAGGTTCTCGGTGCTTTCCTTGCCGTGGTTCGTCGAGCTGACCGCGATCGTGCCGTAGAAGCCCGTCGGTTCCTTCTTCTGGAACTCGGCGAACGCCTCGCCCGCGCCGTTGATGCCGACGCCGATCACGTCCGCGGCCGGAATATGCAGCTGTTCGGTCGCGCGCACGCCGCCGAGCACGCTTTCCTCGTTGAGCGCGAAGATCACCCACTTCTTGATGTTCGGATGCTGCGCGAGCACCGGCGACACCGCGTTGAAGCCGCCTTCGTCGTCGGTGGTTTTCTGCGGCGCGTCGAAGACGTTTTCCTTCTTGAAGCCGCCGGCGAGCAGCGACTGCGTCGCGCCGTCGGTGCGCAGCTTCGCGGTCGGCAGTTCATAGTCCGTGATACGCAGCGCGCCGACTTCCTCGGGCTTCCAGCCGCGGCGCTTCATTTCGTCGGTGATCGCCTGGCCCACCTGGTTGCCGATCTTGAAGGCCGACATGCCGAGGTGCGGCACGTTCGCCAGCGGCTTGCCGGTCGAATCGACCAGTTGGTCGTCGACGGTCACGAACTTCATGTTGTAGCGCTTCGCGCGCGCCTGAATCGCCGGTCCGAGACGCACGTCGGGCGCGCAGATCACGAAGCCCTTCGCGCCTTGCGCGCCGAGATTGTCGATCGCGGCCAGCACCTTTTCGCCGTCGGGCGTGCCGATGTTGACGACCGAGAAGCCGTCCTTCTTACCGAGCGCGGTCGCGGCTTTCTGTTCGTTGATGAACCACGCCTGTTCGGGCATCTTCACGAGGAAGCCGACTTTGAGCGGCTCATCCGCGTGGGCGGACAGTTGTGCGGCGAACGGGGCGGCGAGGGCGGCGGCCATCGCGGTCAGGGTCAAACGGCGAAGCTTGCTGGTCATCTACTGTCTCCTGAGGGTGAAAAGCTGCATTGATGTCGTGTAGTTGCAGCGGGGTAACGCGGGCGGCGTCAGCCGTCGCGCGAATCGGGGCGGATCTGCGCACGGCACGCCGGGCGGTTCGCGCAAGTCGCGGTGAAAACGGTGGCGTGGCTCATTGCTTCTAGCTCGCCAGGTACGCCGTTTTCACGGCGGTCCAGAACGCGGCATCGCTCGCGCCATAGGCCGACGCCTTGCGGCCGCCGCCGGGTCCGTGATGCTCGACGGTCGTGGTCGGCAGATTGATCGTGACGAGACCGCTCTGCACGTGGCGGCGAAAATGCCGCGCGCGTTCGAGCGAGCGCGTGCAGATGCCGGCGCACAGTCCGTAGGCGGTGTCGTTCGCGAGATGTAGCGCGTGTTCGTAATCGTCCGCGCGCAGCACGACCGCGAGCGGCCCGAAAATCTTTTCACGCGCGATGCGATGCTCCGATTCGCCGATAAACAGCGCCGGCTCGAAAAAATAGCCGCGCGTCGCGCGCTCCAGTCGCCGCCCGCCGCGCAGCAACTGCGCGCCTTCCTGCTCGCCGACGCGCACGTAGTCGAGATTGCGTTCGAGCTGCGCGGCGTTCGCCACCGGGCCGATATCGGTGCCGTGCTTCAACGCGTGATCGACGGTGAGTTTCGCGAGCTTTGCCTGCAACGCGTCGACGAACGGCGCGAACACCGCGCGTTGGACGATCAGCCGCGCGGCAGCCGTGCTGCGCTGGCCGGTCGCGCTGAAGGCACCGGTGAGCGCCGCGTCGACCGCGCCGTCGAGATCGGCGTCGGCCAGCACGACGAACGGATTCTTGCCGCCCATCTCGAGCTGCACGCGCGCCTGGCGCGTCGCGGCGGCCTGCAGCACGCGCGTGCCGGTGTCGGACGAACCGGTGAAGCTGATCGCCGCGACGAGCGGATGTGCGACGATGCGCGCACCGACCTTGCGTCCGCTGCCCATCACGAGGTTGAACACGCCGGCCGGCAAGCCCGCGCGACTGACGATCGACGCGAGCGCCGCCGCACAGGCCGGCGCCGATTCGGCCGGCTTGTAGACGACGCAGTTGCCGTGCGCGAGCGCGGCGCCGATCTTCGCCGCGGCGATCGCGAGCGGCGCGCTCCACGGCGCGATGATGCCGACCACCCCGAGCGGCTCGCGCGTCACGTCGATTTCGACGCCGGCACGCGCCGACGCGTGCGGCTCGACGAACGCGCGCAGCGCCTCGGCCGCGAATAGCTTGAACAGTTGCCCTGCGCGCGTCGCTTCGGCGAGCGCCTCGGGCAGCACCTTGCCGACTTCACGCGCGAGCAGCCGGGCCAGCTCCTCGCGGCGCACGAGCATTTCGCTGCCGATCGCGTCGAGCGCGTCGGCGCGGCGCTGTGCAGAGGCGAGCGACCAGTCGCGAAATGCCGCGTGCGCAGCCTCGATCGCGCTGTCGGTCTGCCGCACGTCCGCGCGCACGTATTCGCCGACCGGCTCGTCGAGATCCGACGGATTGAGCGACACGCCCGTGGTCGCGCCAGTCTCCCATCCGCCATTGATGTAGTGGCGAAACGGGCTGGCAACGAGGGGGACGAGCGGATCGCGGTTCATCGGCGAAAAAAAGCGCACCGTAAGTTCACAAAAGTCCACGAATGGTATGAGCCGGCCCAATAACTTTCCAATCCCTTTTTAGGCTTCTCCGATATCAGTTTCGGTATGGCATCATGGAGCTTCAGAGGAAGAACGTACAAAAATCGCTCGTAAAGACCTGGAGACCAGACGATGACGCGTAGCTATTCAAACTGGTTCGTGCGCGCGCGGCTGAAGACGCGCCAGTTGCTGCTGCTTGCCGCGATGGAGGAGGAGGGCAACGTGCGTCGCGCGGCCGACGTGCTCGGCATGACGCAGCCGGCCGCGTCGCGCCTGTTGAAAGAGCTCGAGGACATGCTCGGCGTGAGCCTGTTCGACCGCACGCCGCACGGTATGCACGCGACGCTGTACGGCGAGGTGATGATCCGCCACGCGCGCATGGTGCTGTCGAACCTGAGCCAGGCGCACGACGAAATCTCGGCGCTGCGCTCGGGGCTCGCGGGTCAGGTGCGTATCGGCGTGATCGCCGCGGCCGCCGCGACGATGGTGCCCCGCGCGATCGCGAGCGTGAAGGCGCGTTATCCGCAGTTGCAGATCTGGACCGAGGTCGAGACCTCCGACGTGATGCTGCCGCGGCTCGCCGAAGGGGATCTCGACATCATGATCGGCCGCGTGCTCGAAAGGCAGAACCAGTTCAAGACCGACGTGCGCTACGAACCGCTCGCCGACGAACCGTTGTGCGTGGTCGCGCGTCCCGGCCATCCGCTCGAAAATGAAACGGGATTGACGCTGCGCGGCATCGTCAACGCGAGCTGGGTGCTGCATCCGCCGGGCAGCGTGCTGCGCCATCGCTTCGATCTGATGTTTTCGCAGATCGGCCTGAATCCGCCGCAGAACGTCGTCAATACGAACAACTTCCTCGCGATTTCGAGCCTGCTGCTGCAAAGCGACATGTTGGCGGTATTGCCCGATGAAGTGGCGCGCCAGTACCAACAGTACGGGGTATTGAAGCGCGTACCGATCGATTTGCCTTGCAGGATGGATACATTCGGTATCATCACGCGCCAGTCGCATCTGTTGTCGCCGGCGGCCGCCGTCGTGCTCGACGCGCTGCGAGATGCGGCTCGCGACGTATACGGCACGGCCACGGAACCCGCGGTGGCCCGGTAAATGCTTCCTTCTGTGTCATAGGCACCGGCTGACGGCGCGGGAGGAACATACGATGTACAGCAAACACAAGAAACGGCAACGCGCCGTCGACGATTCATTTTCGCTGCGCTCCGGTGGAGCGAGCGCCTGGTTTAGCAACGGCATGGCTCTCAAATCGACGATATACAAGGCGGAATTGCAGATCGCTGACATGGACCGGCACTATTACGCCGACCATTCGCTGACGATCGCCCGTCACCCCTCCGAAACCGACGAACGGATGATGGTCCGCGTCGCCGCGTTCGCGCTGTTCGCGCAGGAACGGCTGGAGTTCTGCAAAGGTTTGTCGGATGTCGACGAACCGGATTTGTGGGCGAAGGATCTGACCGGCGCGATCGACACGTGGATCGAGGTCGGCCAGCCCGATGAGCGCCGCATCGCCAAGGCGAGCGGGCGGGCGAATCACGTGGTCGTGATCGCGTATGGCGGGCGTACTTCGGAAATCTGGTGGCAGGGCGTGCGCAACAAGGTCGAGCGCCTGCGCAACGTGACGGTCTGGACGCTCGGCGAAGACGTCGCGGCATCGCTCGGCTCGCTTGCCGAACGCACGATGCGGCTGCAATGCACGGTGCAGGACGGCGAAGCATGGCTCGGCAGCGCCGAAGCCGATGCGGTGAAGATCGACTGGACCGTACTCAAGGCGCCCGCCGATGCGTGACGGCTCAGGTCTGAACCAGTTTTTGCGCCGCTTCGTTCTCGCATTCAGAGCGACGTGACCCGCGCCGCTTCCGGCGGCCCCTTCAGTTCGACCATATTGCCCTCCGGGTCGAACAGATACAGCGACGGCCCGAATCCGTCCGCGCCATAGCGCACTCCCTGTTCGCCGAGCCGCGCGCCATGCGCGCTCAGATGCGCCTTCAGCGCGTCGGCGTCGAACGACTCGACGCGCAGACACAGGTGGTCCATGTTGCGCCCCGTGCCCGCCGCGCCGTTTTCCGCGCGATCGAGCTTCGCGCCGACCTGCAGCAGATCGATCAGCGATCGGCCCGCGCGCAGTTGCGTGAGGCCGAGTTCGCGCTGCTCCTTTTCAACGCTGCAACCGAGTACGTCGCAGTAAAAGCGCGCGAGTGTTTCGACCTGCGTCGCCCGGATCACGACGTGGTCGATCTCGCGAATGTGGATTTTCATGTCGAACGCCCTTTCGCTAGTTCGGAGAACCGATTAGGAAGTGTAGGAGAAAGGAAAGGGCGGGGTGGGTCGGCGGGAAGTCGTGGGCGAACCGGACCAAATGCGGACCGGGCGCGGACAAAAACGCAGGCAAAAAAAAGCCCGCTCAAGTGGAGCGGGCTGAATCCATATCAGGAGGAGACATGGAGGAGACAAGCACTAATATACACATCGGCTTGGTGCGACGCAATAACTTTTTAAGGGAAAACCCGATATCGTGCGAAATTGCCGCACTTTGAGGCAAAACGTCCGGCCGCAGGGCATTCCAAGGCGCTTCGGATTGCGATTTGCCGGGTTTGACCCCACTACGGGTACGGACAAGCGCGTCCGAATGACAGAGCAAGATCCGGCGCGTACTGTGTAGCGCTCGGGCCTAGATTGATGAGCATCGACACTGCCTGCCCATCCGGGCCCCAGGACATCATGAACGCCACCACTCGCCATTCCGTCCCCATGCGCACCGCCGCCGACGTCGACACCACCCAGTGGCGCACCGACGACGAACGCTGGGACGCCGTCACCCACCGCGACCGCGATGCCGACGGCGCATTCTTCTACGCGGTCAGGACGACCGGCGTGTTCTGCCGGCCGTCGTGCGCGTCGCGCCAGCCGCGCCGCGAAAACGTCGCTTTCTTCACCGATGCCGCCGCCGCGCGCGCCGCGGGCTTTCGCGATTGCAAGCGCTGCCAGCCCGGTGGTCTGCCGCGCGAGCTCGACGTCGTCGCCAGGGCGTGCGCAGCGCTCGACGCCGATCCGCAGCAGCGCCTCACGCTCGCGCAACTGAGCGATGCCGTGCACGTGAGCCCGTTCCATTTGCAGCGCCTGTTCAAGCGCGTGGTCGGCGTCTCGCCGCGTCAGTACCAGGCCGCGCAGCGCGGCGCCGCGTTGCGCGATGCGCTGCAGGGCGGCGCCGACGTTACGCGCGCGACGCTCGACGCCGGTTTCGGCTCGCCGTCGCGAATGTACGACAGCGCGCCGGCCGAGCTCGGCATGGCGCCGTCCGCGTATCGCCGCAAGGGCGCGGGCCTGACGGTGCGCTATGCGAGCGCGCCGACCTCGCTCGGCTTCGTGCTGGTCGCCGCGACTGACAAGGGCATCTGCAAGATCGGTTTCGGCGACGACACCGCGCCGCTGATCGACGAATTGCGCGGCGAGTTCGCGAATGCCGAGCTGCGCGAAGACGCCGGCCGGCTCGCGCCGTTCATCGCACAGATCGACGCGTATCTGCGCGGCACGCGCCAGGACTTCGAGTTGCCGCTCGATATCGCGTCGACCGCATTCAAGCAGCGCGTGTGGGATGCGCTGCGGCGGATCCCGTACGGCGAGACACGCAGCTATTCGCAGATCGCCGAGGCGGTCGGCTCGCCGCGGGCGGTGCGCGCCGTCGCGAGCGCATGCGCGACCAACCCGGTCGCGCTCGCGATTCCTTGCCATCGCGTCGTGCAGAAGGGCGGGGCGCTCGCCGGCTATCGCTGGGGGCTGCCGCGCAAGGCCGCGTTGCTCGACAATGAGGCGCAGCATGCAGGCGGCGTTTCAGCCAGCGACGCGCCCCGCCGCGACGCAAGCCGCACAGATGCCGACTCCCACAACTCCCAACTGGATCACGCCGCTTGAGCACGCTGAACGAGGTTGCAACTCTCGAATTACCGTTCAAGGCACCGTTCGACTGGCCGCGGCTGCTGCGCTTTTTCAGCGGCCGCGCGACGCCTGGCGTCGAAGCCGTCGAGGACGGCGCGTATCGTCGCGCGATCGACTGGAACGGCGACAGCGGCACACTCAGCGTGCGGCTGCATCCGCGCAAGCGCTGCATCGTCGCGAGCATCGAAGGGCCGGCGAGCCGCCACGCCGATGCACTCGCCGCGCCAATCGCAAGAATGTTCGATCTGCGCGCCGATCCAAAGAAGATCGCCGCCGGACTCGCGGCGGACCCGTGGCTCGCGCCGCTCGTCGCCACGGTGCCCGGCCTGCGCGTGCCGGGCGCGTGGTCCGGCTTCGAACTGGTGGTGCGCGCGATCGTCGGTCAGCAGGTCAGCGTGAAGGCCGCGACGACCATCATCGGACGGCTCGTGCAGCGAGCGGGCGAACGCATCGACGGGCATCCGCACGAAAACACCGCGTGGCGTTTTCCGACGCCGGCCGCGCTCGCCGAAGTCGATCTCGCGCAGATCGGCATGCCGGGCAAACGCGTCGCCGCGTTGCAGGGCTTCGCGCGTGCGGTCGCGAGCGGCGACGTGCCGCTCGACAGCAGCGACACCGTCGATGCCGCGAGCCTGCGTGCCGCATTGCTCGCGCTCGCGGGCATCGGCCCCTGGACCGTCGAATACGTCGCGATGCGTGCATGGCGCGACCCCGATGCATGGCCCGAGGCGGATCTCGTGCTGATGCAATCGATCTGCGCGCGCGATCCTTCGCTCGTACGGCCCGCGCAACAGCGCAGCCGCACCGACGCGTGGCGGCCGTATCGCGCGTATGCCGCGATGCATCTGTGGAACGAGGTGGCGGATCGGGCGGGCGCTGCGCGCGGGGGATGAGCTGAGCGTCGTCGCGACGTGCCGATGCCGATGGCGTAGTTCAGCGCGACCTCGACGTGCCCGCTGAAACTCCGCCGAAGCGGCCGCAAGCAGCGGTTCTGGCGAGATGTTAAAGTGCCCGCTACTGAAAATTCCGCCGAACGTTGTCAGCCGCTATACCGTCTGTGAATCGTCTGGCGATACACGGCGACCGGCAACGCCCAACTTGCATCAATGCCAAACACCACACCTTCCTGCACGACCGACGCGCTTTCGCACCGCCTGTCCGTGCTCGACTCGAGCCCGCAGCGCGATGTGCTGATACGCGGCCTGCGCGGCATCGAAAGGGAAAGCCTGCGCGTGACGCGCAACGGCCAGCTCGCGATGACGCCGCATCCGCGCGGGCTCGGCTCGGCGCTCACGCACCCGTCGCTGACGACCGACTACTCCGAGGCGCTGCTCGAGCTGATCACGCCGGCTGAGCAGGACGCCGCCGAAACCCTCGCGCAACTCGACGTGCTGCATCGCTTCGTCTACGCGGAGCTCGGCGACGAGATCCTGTGGAACAACTCGATGCCGGGACTGTTGCCCGCCACCGACGATGGCATTCCGATCGCGCACTACGGCACCTCGAACATCGGCAAGCTGAAGTACGTGTACCGCGTCGGCCTCGCGCTGCGCTATGGCCGCACGATGCAGTGCATCGCGGGCATCCACTACAACTATTCGCTGAGCGAAGACGTGTGGCGCCTGCTGCACGCCGATCAGCAATCCACCGCGAACGCCGTCGACTTCCAGTCCGACCGCTACCTCGCGCTGATCCGCAATTTCCGCCGCACGAACTGGCTGCTGATGTATCTGTTCGGCGCGTCGCCGGCGCTCGATCGGCGCTTTCTCCGCGATCGCAAACACACGCTCGAGACGTTCGACGCCGACACGCTGTACCGCCCGTACGCGACCAGCCTGCGCATGAGCGATCTCGGCTATTCGAACACGGCCGCGCAAGCCGCGCTGCACGCCGACTACGACACGCTGCCCGGCTATCTCGACGCGCTCGCGAAAGCCGTGAGCCAGCCGTATCCCGCCTACGAGCAGATCGGCACGCAACGCGACGGCGAGTGGGTGCAGATCAACACCAACGTGCTGCAGATCGAAAACGAGTTCTATTCGACGATTCGTCCGAAGCGCGTCACCTATCCGGGTGAGCGGCCGTTGCATGCGCTCGCCGCGCGCGGCGTGCAATACGTCGAAGTGCGTTGCATGGACATCGATCCGTTCGAGCCGGCCGGCATTTCGCTCGAAACATCGCGCTTTCTCGACGCGTACCTGCTCGTGTGCGCGCTCGACGACAGCGCGTCCCTGCCTCCGCCCGCGTACACCGAAGCGAACCAGAACTTCGGCCGCGTGACGATGGAAGGCCGCAAGCCAGGCCTCGAACTGGTTCGCGACGGCAAGCCGGTCGCGATGATCGACTGGGCCGACGAACTGCTCGTGAAAATCGACGCCGCGGCGGCCGTGCTCGACAGCCTGAAGGGCGGCGACGAACACGCGCGCGCGGTCGCCGCGCAACGCGCGAAGCTCGCGGACGTGTCGCTGACGCCATCGGCGCGCGTGCTGCAAACGATGCGCGACCAGCAGCAAAGCTTCCTCGCGTTCGGCCTCGCGCAAAGCGAAGCGCACGCCGCGTACTTCCGTGCGCGTCCGCTCGATGCCGCGCAGTCCAAGGCGTTTGCCGACCTCGCGGTGCGATCGCTCGACGAACAGGCGAAGCTCGAACGCGACGAGGTTGGTTCGTTCGATGCGTTCGTCGCTGCGTATCGGGCCTATACGCTCAATCGCTTCAGCGTCTGAGCGTTCGGACCACAGCATCCCGGAAGTGCTTCAAGCGGCCCACGTGGCCGCTTTTTCTTTGCCCCGAATAACGCGCAGGTAACCTCTACGGATTGCGCTCTTCAGGTGTCCGCGGAATCGGCAAATACTCCGCGCGACGTCGCGATTCTCCGATCTGGGTGAAACACCGCTTCGATGGGGTAGTCCAAAATCTTATGACATGCTCCACAGGGGAGGTATCGACGTGAAGAACAAAGCTCTGTTGGCCGCGCTGTGTCTCTTGGCGACGACGGCATGCTCGACCCAGGGTCAGGTCGATCCCGATGTCATGCAGATCGCGACCAGGCCGTTGACGTGTTCGAACAAGGCCGAATGCGACCTCTGGTGGCAACGGGCGCAAACGTGGGTCACGAGTCATTCGAAGTACAAGATCGAGACCGCTAACGACTCGCTGATCCAGACCGCCGGCCCGGACGGCGGCAAGCGCGCGCTCGCGTTTGAGATCACGCGCGCCGCAGGTCCCGATGGCACTACCACGATCGGCTTTTCGGCGCATTGCGACAGCTCGCTCGGCTGCAAGCCGAATCCGTGGGAAGCCGGTGCGGATTTCAAGCAGTATGTGAGAGGCACCACGGGCACAGCCGCCAGCGCGCCGCAAGGCGGCGCGACGCCACCGCAGAACGCGCCCGATGCGACGCATCCGGAGACGACGCCCCGTAACACGACCAGGCTGCCGAATGGCGAGGCGATGTCGCAATAGATCGAGCGGTGGCCGCAGCGGCGATGCGTTCGCCGCTGCCGCGCGTTTGCTTCAGTGTCCTAATGAAGGCCCGGTGCCTTTGCGCGGCTTCGTGATCCACACGAGCACCGCCAGCACGATAAACGCCGCGCCCGAGATGCGGAAGAAGTCGTTGGTGGCCATCATGTACGCCTGACTCGTCACCACCTGGTTCAGCTGCGCGGTCAGGCTGTCGCCGGAGAGCCCGGCGCCCGCCAGCGCATTCGTATAGGCGTTGGTGTTCGCCGAATACGTGTTGACCGTATCTGCAAGCATCGCGTGGTGATAGATCGTGTCGTTTTCCCAGAACGTCGTGCTGATCGCGGTGCCGATCGCGCCCGACAACGTGCGGAAAAAGTTCGACAAACCCGACGCGCTTGCAAGACGCTCGTCGGACACGCTCGACAGCGTGATCGTCGTCATCGGCACGAAGAAGCAGGCGACGCCGATCCCCTGCACGAGCCGCGGCAGGATCACGTGGCCGAAGGGCACGTCGAGCGTGAACGTCGAGTTCCAGAACGATACGATCGCGAACACGATGAACGCGAAGCTCGCGACCATGCGCAGATTGAGCCGATGCATGTTCTTGCCGATCATCGGCGACAGAAACAGCGCGAGCAATCCGACCGGTGCCGTGGCGAGACCCGCGAGGCCGGCCGTATAGCCCATCACCGTTTGCAGCCATAGCGGGAAGATCACCACCGAGCCGAAGAACGCCATGAAGCCGAACGAGACGATCACGACGCCGAGCGCGAAGTTGCGATCCTTGAACAGCGACAGGTCTACAATCGGCTCCTTCTCGGTCAACTCCCACACGAGCAGGAACGCGATCGACACGAGCGCGATCACGGCGAGCGCCACGATGAACGTCGAGTTGAACCAGTCGCGGTCCTTGCCGAGGTCGAGCATCATCTGCAGACACGACACGCCGGTCACGAGCAGCACGAGGCCCACCGCGTCGATGCGCTGGCGCGTCGTCTGCGTCTCGCGGCCACGCAGCAGCAGATACGCGCAGAACGCCGAGAACAGGCCGATCGGCACGTTGATGTAGAAGATCCACGGCCACGTGAAGTTATCGGTGATGTAGCCGCCCATCACCGGGCCGAAGATCGGCGCGCAGATCACGGTCATCGCCCATAAGCCGAGCGCGAGTCCACGTTTGGCGGGCGGGTAGGAGCGCATCAGGATCGTCTGCGACAGCGGCACCATCGGCCCGGACACGAGCCCTTGCACGAGCCGGAATGCGATCAGCGATTCGAAGTTGTGCGCGAAACCGCAGGCCGCCGACGCGATCGTGAACAGCAGCACGGACAGCGTGAAAAGTCGTACCTCGCCGACGCGTCGCGCGAGCCAGCCGGTCAGCGGCACAGCGATCGCCGAGGCGACCGAGTACGACGAGATCACCCAGGTGCCCTGGCTTGCGGCGACGCCGAGGCTGCCGGAAATGGTCGGCACCGCGACGTTCGCGATCGAGGTGTCGAGCACCTCCATGAAGGTGCCGAGCGCAAGGCCGACGGTCAGCAGCGCGAGCGTGCCGCCCTGGAGCGGGGCGAGTTCTGCTGCGGGCAGCGTGGCGTTGGAAGCCGTGGCATCCATAGGTTTGTTCTCCTCAGGCGGCGAAAGCTTGTCGCGGCAGCCTTATCGCGTGTTTCAGATACGATGCTTGCATGCCGCATCACCCTCTGCCCAGACAGATATCTGATGACAATGACGCCTTGGAAAAGCGCCTCGTGATTGTCCCGCTAGTACTTCGTGATGACGCGCCGCCGCCATCCGACGACGACCGTTGTTTGACGCATGCCTCGGCTCATCCCGGCGGCTCGTCCGGCGGTGGCGCCGGTCCGCAACCCACGTCGGCGTCTGCCTCGGGACCGTTTGCGATGAAACGGGCGAGCAGGTGAATCAGCGTCGCGTGCTCCTCGGCGGTAAAGCCGCGCAACTGGTCGTTCAGCACAGTTGCGCCGAGGTTCGGCAACTGGCGCGCGGCCTCGTGGCCCTGCTGCGTCAGCTCGAGTTTCACCATGCGTCGGTCGTCGCTGCTGCGGGTGCGCACGACGAAGCCCTTCTTTTCCAGCCGGTCGAGCAGACGCGTCATCGAGCCGCTGTCGTACGACATCGCGCGCGACAGCTCGAATGGCGTGCTCGCGCGCCGCGACGACAGCATCAGAATCACGCCGATCTGCTGCGCGGTGAGCCCGAGCGGCTTGACCGCACGGTCCGTGCGCTCGACCAGCACGTTGCGCGCTTTCGTCAGGTAGTAGCCGAGACTGCTCGTGAGCTCGACCTCGTCCGCTTTGTAGGGGCCATCAGTCATGGGGTATCCGCAACATCCAGGCAAGACGAAGTTTAGCTGCCTAAGCAGACAAGTCAAATCGCATTTTGCGGTGCGCAACGAGGCCAACCGAAATACAACAGTCGAATCAATTGCGCCGCACAGTATCTTGAAATTTGATTGCATAGTCAATATTATGACAAGCAATGAGTTTCGCGCGTCCTGCGCCATTCGAGACCATGTTCTGACCGATCGACCGCACGCCGCCCGCCTCGCGACGCGCGCCAAAGGATTTCCCCGATGCTGTACCTCAAAAACACGCTTGGCAGCCTCAGCCGCTCACTGACCGATTCCGCACTCCATACCTTCCAGGGCCGACACCGCTGGTGGAAGCTCGCGCTGTTTGCGGGACTGTTCGTGCTGCCGGGTGGGTCGGTGGGTGTCGCGTTGCTCGCGTGGGCCGAGCATCGAAGGGGGACGAAGCGGGCGAGCAAAGGCAGCGTTGTGGGCGCGGAGTCCAGCGAGATCGTGCTGCCGAAGGAAAGCTTCGTGATAAAGGCGGGAAACGTCGTCCCCGCGACGGCCAACAGCGGTAACGCTTGCCTCGCGCCTGGCGGTGCGTCGTGCCGGGCCTCCGCTGGCAAGCTCGCGTGTCAGCGTCAACGCCAGCAGACCCAATCCACGGAATCGCGGCTCTGAAGGTGCACCGATTCGCAGCGCGCTTTTCGGCACACAGTTTCGCTTCGTCTAGCCATCTGAACCACCGCGAACCCGCAGCCCCTCGCGCCGCCGGTAACAACGCGTAACCAGCGCGTCACCGCAAGTAACACACCTGCGCACCGCCTCGCATTAACCTTTCGGCTTCCAGTTTCCCGCGCTCGCGCGGGCTCATACGCTAACATTCCGGCAGACCACGATCTCGCCCGGCCGGTGGCGCCATTCCCGGCCGCATTGCGGCGTCCAGAAGGAATTCATTGCATGCAGTCTGATCGAATGTCGCGGGCGCTTGCGCCGCGCGTCCTGTCCCTTGCCGTGAGCGCGGCCTGCGCGACGCTCCTGGCCGCCTGCGCGGTCGGTCCGAACTATCAGCGGCCGGCCACCGAGATCCCCGCGTCGTTCAAGGAAGCCGCGCCCGGCTGGAAAGTCGCCGAACCCGCCGATCAACACGACCGCGGCGACTGGTGGGCGATCTACGAAGACCCGAAGCTCAACGAACTCGAAGACAAGCTCAACACCGCGAACCAGACCATCGCGCAATTCGCCGCGAGCTACCGGCAGGCGCGCGCGCTCGTCGGCGAAGCGCGGGCAGCGTACTTCCCGGCGATCGGTGCGTCGGCGGGCGCGACGCGCTCGGGCAACGGCACGCAAACCAGTGGCAATGCGACTACGGCGACCAGTCGCGAGGGCATCACCAACAGCTTCAACGTGCAGATGACGGCGAGCTGGGAGCCCGACCTGTGGGGCTCGGTCACGCGCTCGGTCAACGCGCAGAAAGCCGGCCAGCAGGGCGCGGCCGCCGACCTCGCGAACGCGCGCCTGTCCGCCCAGGCCACGCTCGCGCAGACCTACTTCCTGCTGCGCGCGCTCGACTCCACGCAGAAGCTGCTCGACGACACCGTGATCGCCTATCAGCGCTCGCTGCAACTCACGCAGAATCAGTACGCGGCCGGCGTCGCCGCGCGCTCGGACGTGATCCAGGCGCAAACGCAGCTGCAATCGGCGCAGGCCGCCGCGATCGACAACGGCATCCAGCGCGCGCAGGACGAGCACGCGATCGCGGTGCTGGTCGGCGTGCCCGCGTCGATGTTCTCCCTGCCGCCGATGCCGCTCACCGCGACGCCGCCCGCCGTGCCTGCGCAGATGCCCTCCGCGCTGCTCGAACGCAGGCCGGATATCGCATCGGCGGAACGCAAGGCCGCGGCGGCGAACGAGCAGATCGGCGTGGCGATCGCCGCCTTCTTCCCGTCGCTGACGCTGTCGGCGACCGGCGGCTTCGAGAACTCGGTGTTCTCGCAATTGTTGACGTTGCCGTCGCGCTTCTGGACGCTCGGCCCGCAACTGGCCGGGACGATCTTCGACGCCGGCCTGCGCAAAGCGCAAACCGAGGCCGCGCGTGCCACCTATGACGCGGATGTCGCGACCTATCGGCAGACGGTGCTCGCCGCGTTCCAGGACGTCGAGGACAACCTCGCGTCGCTGCGCATCCTCGAACAGGAAATCGTCGTGCAGCGGCAGGCGGTCGACTCGGCTCGCCAGGCGCTCGCCATCGTGACGAACGAGTACAAGGCGGGTACGGTCGGCTTCGTCAATGTGCTGACCGCGCAGACCACGGCTTTCACGGCCGAACAGAAACTCGAGAATATCGCCGGGCAGCGGATGGTGTCGTCGGTGGGGCTCGTGAAGGCGCTCGGCGGCGGCTGGGACGCGTCGCAGATGAATCGCGAGACCGGCGATGTCGCGGCGCCCGCGCCGCTGCCGGCATCGGCGCCGAGGGCTGCGGCCACGTCAGTCGGCGCGCCGTCCATCGCACAGAGCACCGCGTCGGGCACAGACGCGCTGCAAGCGCGGGTGCAGAGCAAATAATGTCCGCTGTGCTCGCCGCGCAGCAACGCCACGAAACAGAAGAGGCATGGTCGCAACTCGCGGCCATGCCTCTTTTTTCATCGCGCCACGCGCGCGAAACACGCGCCTCGGCACACATCAGCGCACGTCAGCCCCAACTCAGTGCACGAACGTCAGCGCCACCGTATCCGGCCCGCTAGGCCGGCCAAGCAGATTCAGCAGGCCGGCGAGGTTATCGTGCTGTTCCGGCGCGGCGCTCGCCGTGCCATGAAACGACGTCGATGCGGCCGACACCGTGCCGCTGCCGGTCAGCGTCAACGGACCCTTGATCGTGCTCAGATCGAGCGCCGACGACGTGCCCTGCGCCTGAAACCTGACCCGGTACGACCCGAGCGGCTTCACGAGCGACACCCGGGAGCTGACGTCGTCGAACATCATCGTCAGCTGGCCGAACGCTTCGCCGTTGAAACTGCGCCACTCGGACCACGACAACTGCACGTTGCCCTGCAGATCGAGCGTGTTGAATGGCGCGCCAAGCCCCGCGAGCAGCGACGCCGGCACCGCGAGCACGCCCGGCGTGACGGTTGCGCCGCGCGGCGTCGCTTCGACCGTGACCGGATCGGGCATCGCCTCGCTATGGCGCATGACCATGCGCACGCGTCCGGTGAAAAGCGGCCAGAACGACGTGCGCCATTCGATCCGACCAGGCAGCAGCGTCGCCGCGCTCATATCGGCGCCGGCGGCCAGCATCAGGGTCGCCGAGCCGTGCCACAGCGAGCCCTCGGCGTCGACGAGATTGACGTGCCCGTGCGTTTGCCGCGCGAACTGCGGCGTAATCCAGGCGGCCGGCAGTAACGCGAGCGTCACCGCCGCCACCGACAAAACGGCGACCACCAGCCACGGCAGCGCCGCACGCAGGCGCCACATCCAGTAATTCATGCGAGATCCTGTAGCGAGCGGCGCGTGGTTATTTCGCGGTCGACGGTTGCAGCGCGACCGTCAGATCGACCTGGCCGTCGTCTTTCAACGCGGTGATGTGCGCCTCGGAGACCTGCACCTTGAACTGCTTGCGCACGTCATCGACCCACGCGGTCCAGGCCGGAAACGCCACGTTTTTCATTTGCACCTGCACCGCGTTGCCGACGAACTGCACCTGCGTCGCGGCAAGGCCATGTTCGCCGAGCGATGCGGAAAGCGCGTCCTTCAGCGCCGCGCCGGTCGGCGCGACACCTTGCGCGGCCGCCGACAGCGAGCGCGCCTCGTTCGACTGCGCGGTCATCTGCGCAAGCTGCCGCTGCAGGCTGGGCAGCGATTCACGCAGGTGCGCGCGGCCTTCCTGCGCGGGCGCCCACAGCACCGACCACGCAATCGCCACGGCGAGCGCGGCGCCGCCCCACGTCAGCAGCGCCTTTTCGCGATCGGTGCGCTGGTCCCAGAAGCCAGCCCATGTTTGAGCGAGTTCAGCTTTCATTGTCCGTTCCTGATGGTCCACTTGCCGGTACTGCTGTCGATCGCGCCGGTAAGGCCGTTGCGCGCGAGGCGCTTGGCGAAGTCGGGGTCGACCTTGACCGCGGGTTTGAAGGTCACGTCGAGGCGGTGATCGTGATAGTCGAGCGCGGCAATGCCGTTGACCGGCAGCGGCGACAGCGAGCGCGCGAGGCCGTCGGCGAGCGACAGGAAATCCTCCGGCGACAGCTCGCCCGCCGCCACGCGCAGCTGTTGCACCTGACGCGCCATCTGATCGGGCGCGTCGAGTACGACGGTCGTCTTCGGGAACGTATTGAGCAGCAGCTCCGTCATCTGCGTGTTGATCGCGTCACGCTGACGCGCAAGCATCAGCCACTGCACGTTCGCGCCGATGATCGCGACGACGAGCGCGGCGAGCGCGAGCACGATCGGCAGACGCAGACGCCGCAGCGTCGCGCGATCGAGGCGCCACGGCTGCGACGCGAATTCGAACTGGCACAGGTCGAAGCGGCATTCGAGCGCGCGTCGCGCGAGCTGCTCGAACGGCAGCGGACTCGCGCCGTGAATATGCGAGGCGAGCCGCGCGGGACTCGTCGTGGATTGGTTCGGCTCGTTGCCGGGCACCTCGGTCAGCATGTACAGCGACACCGGCGCCGCACCCGCTAGCGCGGACAGCGTCGCGTTCACCGCATCGGCCGGCGCCGCGAAACCCTCGCCCTGGACACCGCGTGCAATCGCCAGTTCGACGCGCGGCACGCCGCTGTCGAGCGCGCCTTCGACGAGCAGCGCGGGTGCGGTCTGCACGACCGCACCGAGCACCGCGGCCACCATCGGCACGATGGACGGCGCTTCAGGCGCGACCACCGGCGCGATGCCCGGTAGCGACGTCGCGACGCTCGCCGCGCCAGCCATCGCCGGCTCGCGCACTTCGGCTGTTTCATCGTCGTTCGCGGCAACTTCGGTCACCGGCGCCAGCGGCAGGCAACGCGTGACCGGCACCGCGCGCAGACTGCGATGACCGGCCGTCGTGAACGCCTCACAGATGAAACGGAACCAGCCGCGATCAATGATCGCGAGCAGGTGCCGACCTTCACCAAGCCCCTGCGGATCGACCGCGATATGGCAGGTCTGCGGGTCCTGGATCAGTTGATCCTCGACGATATTGGGCAGCGCCTGGCGCAGCTTCGGGCCACGCAGCGGCGGCAGCGTCGCGGGCATCAGCAGCAGGTCGCGCGCGGCGAGCATCAGCACCGTCGTGCCGGCGCGCGGCAGCAGCGCGAGCGCCGAGCGGCCGGCGCGCTGCGTGCGCCCCGTCTTGTCGAGCAGCACGAACGGCAGCTCGGGCAGTTGCCATTCCTGCGAGGGCACCGCCGGATCACGCGGTGGCAATAGGACGATCAGCGTGCTCAAAGGCCACTCTCTCTATGGATTGCGTTGTTCACAGTTGGTCTTGTACCCGCACGATACGCGTGGTGTGAGTCAGTGGATCGCGATAGACGAGCGTCGTGCGATCCACTTCGGCGCGCTCGTGCTGCACACTGCCGTGGACTAAAAAGTAGCTCGAGTTGACGTCGAACTGATTCGGATCGATCGACACCGATTGCACACCGGCGGCGGTCAGCGCGAGCTGCACGTCGCCGACGTTGCGGAAAAACACGGTCTGGCGCCGCGCGACGAGTGCTTGCGCCTGCGACACGGTCATGCCCGGCACCACTGCCGCGATCACTTCGGCCGACGCGGTGTTCATGTTGATCGCGGTGGTCGTAGGCAGCACGGTGACGAACGGCCGCAGCTTCGCGACGATCTCCGGCGTGTAGCCCGGAATGTCGAGCAGCGAATCGACGCTCGTCATCAGCAGCGGCGCGACCGCCACGTTGTCGTCGCCGTCCTCGATGCCGGGCTGGTTCGTGAAGTTGCCGCCCGTCATACCGCCGCCGCCACCCACCTGCGGCGTGCTGCTGATCGACGTGCCGGTCTGAAAGCGCGTCGCCGATTGCGACAGCCCCGCGCGCACGTGCAGCGCAGTCACTTTGGCGAGCTGCCCGCTCAGGCCGAGCGACACCAGCAGGCGCTGATACGCGGCCATCTCCTCGGCGCTGATTTGCGTCACGCCGGGCGCCGGACTTGCGACCAGATTGCGCAGATTGAATCGGGACTGCGCGTCCTCGATCGAGCCCGACAGGTAGGTGGCCGCGCCTTGCTCAGCGCGTACCTCGCCAATCTGGCCGAGAAAATCCGACAGCCGGGTTTTCGCGATCGGCACGCCCCACAAGCCGCCCAGATACGTGATGCCAGCCGACGTATCGCCTTCGGAGCGCAGAATCAGCCGGGTCCAGTCGAGCGCGCCGCGCGCGACCCATTGCGCCTGCGACAACAGCCGCTGATTCTCGATGCGCCGGATTTGCACCTGCTGGCGCCACAACATGCCGGACACGAGGATCGCCGACAGCGCGACGACGAGCAGCGCGCTGATGATGGCCACACCGCGCTCGCGCGCGCCGGCCACGCGCGAACCGGATGCCGACTTTTTCGACGACGACGAGGAGAACGTCATGTCATTCTCCGACCAGAAAAACGCGCGTGACCGGCCGCGCGAGCGATGTTGCGCCGATGCTGACCTCGAGCCCCGTCACCGAGCGTGGCATCGGCGCGTTGCCGAGCTGCGGCACCTTCAGGTTGTTGACGGCTTCGGTCATCGCGGTCTGTACGTCGTTCATCCGTATGGTCCAGCCGAGCTTCGGCACGTACATGCGCGCCGAGATCGAGCCGACGCCACCCATCAGCGGCACCGCGCTCCAGCCTTCGTCGCTGCCGTGCAACGCGCGCCGCAATTCGCCGACGTTGCCGAGCGGCGGCGACGCGTAGCGCACCACGCGGCCGTTCGAGATCTGATAGCGCACCACCTGCAGACGCGGCGCGGTGGCCGGCAGCACCATGTGCCGCACGATCTGCAGCGCGTTGCCGGACACCGAGACCGCGGCCTGGCCCGATTCGTCGTCGCTGGCGGCCTGGCGTGCGTCGATGCGCATCTGGTCGAACAGCTGCGCGAACACGCGTTCGTCTTCCATCGCGTTCGTGATCGTCGTGCGGCCGCGGATGATCTGATCGAGCCCGCGCCATGACAGCACGGCGATCACCGCGAGGATCGCGATCGCGACCAGCAGTTCGATCAGCGTGAAGCCGCGCGCGCCATAACGGCGGCGGCGCTCACAGCGAGCGGTTGTTTTCATTCGCGACCACCGTGACCATCTGCGCGAGATTGCCGGACTGCCCAGGCATCGTCACCATCACTTCGACACGGCGAAACACCGGATTCGGCGTCGCCGTCACATGCTCGGTACAGCGCAGTTGCAGATTGCCTTGCGAGCAATCGAAGCTCGTTGAGCCGATGTTGGGCCATGCATGCTTCAGATGAAGGTCCGCGAGCGCGTTGTCCGCGCTCCAGCCGGCGAGCAGACGCCGGTGCAGCTCGGCTTCGCCGCTCGCGAGACTGCCGACCGCGCGCAGCGACGCGGCAAGCGCGACCGCGATGATGGCGAGCGCGACCAGCACCTCGATCATCGTGAAGCCACGCTCCTCGCGGCACCCGACATCGCGCATCGTGAAGAGGGAAGGGGCACGGACCGACCTGCCATAGCGAAGCATCCGCATCTCAGCGCACCTCGTAGCGGCCATTGCCGGTACCGACGATCGTCGCCTGGCCGGCCGCCGAAAACAGCGTGACCTGCACCGGCACGTCGATCGCCTCGGTACCGAACACGATGCGATCGGCGTGCGAATCCGAGCCCGGGTAACTGATCGCGACACTGGTCACGCCGCCTTCCCACTGACGCGGTCCGAGCAGATCGTCGCGCAGCGGACGCCAGCCGTCCTGGGTGCGCTGATCGAAACGGAAGCCGCCCTCGAACGGCTGCCACGCGATCGGCCGCGCGCGCACCTGCGCTTCATCGCCAGCCGATTCGAACAGCAGCGCGAGACGCTGCGCTTCCTCGTTCAGATCGGTGCGCGGATTGCGGGTCATCGTGACCGCGGTCAGCGACACGAGCAGGCCCGCGATCACGAGCACCACCATCATTTCGAGCAGCGTGAAGCCTGCCGCGCGGCGGCGGCGCAGGCGGGAGCGCGGCCGCGAAGCCGTACACGGAGTGTCAACACGGGACTTGAAAACGGACGTGCGCATAGTGCCGGCCATCGACGATCAACGGAAATTCATACAGCAATGCATCGGTGAAGCACGCACGCTTGCACGCGCCGCGAACATAACGGCGTGGCGGGCAGGGCGCCTCGCGAAACAAGCGGCCGAACCGGTGGCAAGGAGGGCGCGTGCATGAACATCATCGAGTCTGCCGGGATGCCAGGTTCAGCCTGTTCATTGCCAGGACCCGACGTCGGAGTCGTTGCCTTCGCCGCCCGGTTTGCCATCGGCGCCGTAGCTGAACACATCGATCTCGCCGTGCACGCCCGGATTCAGGTACTGGTACGCATTGCCCCACGGATCGTTCGGCAGACGCTCGAGATAGCCGCCGTCCTTCCAGTTGCTCGGCACCGGGTCGGTGGACGGCTTTTCGATCAGTGCGTGCAGGCCTTGCTCCTGGGTCGGATAGCGGCCGTTGTCGAGGCGATAGAGCTTCAACGCCTGCATCACGGTGCCGATGTCCTGCTTCGCGGCAACGCGCCGCGCTTCGTCCGGACGGCTCATGATCTTCGGCACGATCAGCGCGGCGAGAATGCCGAGAATCGCGATCACGACCATGATTTCGATCAGCGTGAAACCGCGTTGACGACGGCCGCGCGAACCCGCGTTGTCAGCGCGGCGAATGGTCGACAGTTGCATAGGTTGCTACCTCTTTTCAGGTGAAATTTTCGGCCCGGCTTATCAGATTGAACACGCCGGGCCGTCATTTTAATGTCATGCAGTTGAAGGGTTTCAACCCACCGCAATTTTCACAATAGTCCGTACAATGTGCGCATGAACGCCATCCAAATCCGCCTCCTGTCGCTCGCGCTGTTCGCCGCTTTCTGCGCGACGCTGACCTACTGGGTCATCACGCTCATCACGATGGCCGGCGCGCCGTTGCCGGCTGCGGCGGCGCATGCGCAGGTCTCGACCGATCAGGCCGCGACGCTGTTCGGCGGACAGCTCACGCGCAACGTCAATCAGGACATCCATCTCTTCGGCATCCTCGCGTTGAGCGAAGGCGCCGCGGCGATCGTCAGCGTCGGTGGCGAGCCGCCGCACGCGGTGTCGCTCGGCAGCACGCTGATGCAAGGCACCAGGCTCTCCGAAGTCCGCGCCCGCTCGATCATCATCGACCGCAATGGCGCCCACTCGGAAATCTTCCTCCCCGCCTACTCCAGCGGTCCCAGCATTTACGTGCGCTGAAACCCGAAGCGGTTGCGCAGCTGATACCGCATGCCGCGCAAATCCTTTCTCTTCCTTCCTCGCGCTACGACGACTACTACTGCACGAGGTTGTTCAGTTCGATGATCGGCAGCATCACCGCGAGCACGATTACCAGCACCACGCCCCCCATCGCCAGGATCAGCAGCGGCTCCAGCAGGCTCGTCAGGAACATCGTGCGACGCTCCAGCTCGCGCGCTTCGCCATCGGCCGCGCGATCGAGCATCGTCGTCACGTCGCCGGTCGCTTCGCCCGAGCGGATCAGGTGCACGAGCACCGGCGGAAACGTCTTCGTGTTGCCGAGCGCGCGCGACAGCGACGTACCTTCGCGCACTCGCACGATCGCGTCGTCGATGTTCTCGCGCATCGCATTGTTGCTGAGCGTTTCGGCCGCGGCTTGCAGCGCGCGCAGAATCGGCACGCCCGCCGCGGTCAGAATGCCGAGCGTGCTGGCGAAGCGGACCGTGTTATAGCCGCGCACGAGCTTGCCGATCAGCGGCGCGGTCAGCAGCCAGCGGTCGAAGGCGAGCCGTGGGCCCGGTTGCCTGAGGGTCGCGCGCACCAGATAGACGACCACGATCGCGCCGATCAGCATCGCCCACCACCAGTGCCGCACGAAGCCGGACAGCGCCATCATCACGATCGTCAGAAACGGCAGTTGCTGCTTGGTGCTCGCGAACACGTTGACGACCTGCGGCACCACATAGCTGAGCAGGAACGTGACGATGCCGAACGCGATGATCGTGACGATCGTCGGATACGTGAACGCCAGCACGATCTTCTGCTTCAGTGCATTGCGCTGCTCGATGTAGTCGGCGAGCCGCGACAGCACCAGGCCGAGCTTGCCCGTGTGTTCGCCGGCCGCGACGAGCGCCCGGTAGATCTCGGGGAAATCCTTTGGATGCTGCTGCAGCGCATTCGCGAGCGAATGACCGCCGAGCACTTCGGCGCGAATCGCCGCCATCAGCTCGCGGATGTAGTCGCGCTCCGACTGCTCGGTGAGCACCGCGAGCGCTTCGTCGAGCGGCAGACCCGCGATCAGCAGACTCGCGAGCTGCCGCGTCAGAATGGCCTGCTCGCGCTGCGACAGACGACGCCCGAGCGCGAGCCGCTGATTGCGCTCGCCGCGGGTGCGCGACGCCGCCGGTTCGACGACGAGCGGAGTGAGTCCTTGCGAGCGCAGGTTGGTGCGCGCGCCGCGTGCACTGTCGGCGTCGAGCACGCCTTTTTGTGCCTTGCCCGCCGCGTCGATCGCTTCGAAACGGAATGCCGGCATGCGCTTATGCTCCGCCCGTCACGCGAATCACTTCTTCGAGCGACGTCAGTCCCGATGCGAGCCAGCGCTCCGAATCCTCGCGCAGCGTGCGCATGCCGTGCGCGCGGCCCGCTTCGAGAATTTCGGCGTCCGCCGCGTTGCGGTGGATCAGCGAACGGATCGTTTCATCGATCAGCAGCAGCTCGTAGACGCCGCGCCGTCCCGCGTAACCGGATTGGCCACAACGGTCGCAGCCGACCGGATGCCAGCGCTTGCTGCCGTCTTCCTCGGTGCGCTCTTCGCGGCACACCGGGCACAGCCGCCGCACAAGCCGCTGCGCGAGCACGCCGAGCAGCGACGAGGCGAGCAGATACGGCTCGACGCCCATGTCGGTCAGACGCGTGACGGCGGATGCCGCGTCGTTCGTGTGCAGCGTCGCGAGCACCAGGTGGCCGGTCAGCGACGCCTGCACCGCGATCTGCGCGGTTTCGAGGTCGCGGATTTCACCGATCATGATGATGTCCGGATCCTGACGCAGAATCGAGCGCAACGCGCGCGCAAAGCTCATGCCGATCCGCTCGTTGACCTGGGTCTGGCCGATGCCGGACAGGTCGTATTCGATCGGGTCTTCCACCGTCATGATGTTGGTGGTCGCCGTCTCCAGTCGCGACATCGACGCATACAGCGTCGTGGTCTTGCCGGAGCCGGTCGGGCCCGTCACGAGCACGATGCCGTGCGGCTTGCCGATCAGCTTGTCGAACTTGCCGAGCGTGTCGGATGCCATGCCCAGCGCTTCGAGATTCAGTCGCGCCGCGTCTTTTTCGAGCAGCCGCAGCACCGCGCGCTCGCCGTGGCCGGTGGGCAGCGTCGATACGCGCACGTCGACCGGACGACCGCCGACGCGCAGCGTAATGCGGCCGTCCTGCGGCAGACGTTTCTCCGCGATGTCGAGCTGCGCCATGATCTTGATCCGCGAGATCAGCGCGCCGTGCAGCGCTTTTTTCGGCCGCACCACGTCGCGCAGCGTGCCGTCGACGCGAAAGCGCACCACGGACGCATTCTCGAACGGCTCGATATGAATATCCGATGCCTGTTCGCGCGCCGCTTGCGTGAGCAGCGCGTTGATCATGCGGATGATCGGCGCGTCGTCTTCCGATTCGAGCAGATCCTCGACCTCGGGAATGTCCTGCATCAGACGCGACAGATCGACTTCGCCTTCCACTTCACCGACCACCTGCGCGGCGCTGCCGTCCTGGCGCGCATAGGCCTGGTTGATCGCCTGCGCGAGATCGTCGGCGGGCACGCGCACCACCGATACCGTGCCGTAGTTGCGCGCGATTTCGGCAAGCGCGGCTTCGCTCGTGCGCTCGCTGATCCAGACTTCGAGGCTATCGGCATACTGATGCGCGACCAGGACCTGGCCGCTGCGCGCGAAACCGTACGGCACGAGCCGGGCGGCGAGCGGCGAGGGCGCCGCGCGCTCGCCGGCGGCGTCGCCGTTCAACCGACCTTGCGATGGCGCGGTTTGCGCGGACGTCTGCGTCACGGACGCGCTCCCGGCGATACCGTACTCGGCACCACTGCGCTGGCCGGATCGACGACCGCCGGTTGCGGCACGGTTTGCGGCATCGATTGCGGCACAGGTTGCGTGGTGGGCTGCGCGTTGGCTTGCGGCACGGCCTGCGGCGGTACCTGTTGAGGCACCTGTTGCGGTGCCTGCTGCGGCATCATCTGCTGGCGGCGCATCTGGTTCAGATCGAACAGGTTCAGCGCCGGCACACCGCCCTGGCTCGGGCCGAGCGGCATCGGCGGCACGACCGGATCGTCGCGATCCTTCATGATGTTGTTGTCCGAACGGTACGCACCCTGCACACCCTGGACGTAGTCGTAGCGGTTCGCCGTGACGGCCTGGGTGGTGTCGCGATCGGCGAGAATGACCGGGCGCAGGAATACCATCAGGTTAGTCTTGTTGCGGTTCTTCTGCTCGGAGCGGAACAGCTGGCCCAGCCACGGAATGTCGCCGAGGAGCGGCACCTTGCTGTTGCTGACCTGGTAGTTATCCTGCATCAGGCCGCCGAGCACGATGATCTCGCCGTTATCGCACAGCACGGTCGACTGGATCGAACGCTTCGTGAATTCCGGGCCCGCCGGGTTCGTCGCCGCGTTGTTCGTACCGTTCACGATCGCCGAATCTTCCGTGTAGAGCTGCAGCTTCAGGATGCCGCCGTCGGTAATCTGCGGCTTCACGTGCAGCGTCAGACCGACGTCGACACGGTCGAACGTGTTGAATGCCGCGCTCGTCGTGCCGCTCGTCAGGTTCGAGTACGAACCGGTCTGGATCGGCACGTTGGTACCGACGATAATCTTCGCTTCTTCGTTATCGAGCGTGATCAGGTTCGGCGTGGACAGCACGTTCGCGTCGGCGGTCTGCGACAGCGCCTGCAGCAGCGCGCCGAGACCCTGCACGCCGAAAATGTTGTGGATCCAGCCGACGTTCAGGCCCTGTTGCAAGTTCTGGGCGCCCAGTGCCGTAGCGAGACCGCCGGTCGAGCCGGCAGCGGCCGCGGCCGCCGTCAGGTTGACGATGCTGTTGCCCGAGCCAGTCGACAGGTTGGTACCGGCGTACAAGTTACCGTTCGCGACCTGCCACTGAATCCCGAGGTTGCCGCTCGTATTCGAGTTGAGCTCGACGATCAGCGCCTCGATATACACCTGCGCGCGACGTGCATCGAGCTGGTCGATCACCGCGCGCAAGTTGCGGTACGTTGCTTCGGGCGCCGTGATGATCAGCGAGTTGGTTGCGGGATCGGCCGTGATCATGCCGCCGCCCTGGTCTTCGCTCTTCTCCTTTTCTCCGCCGAGAAAGCCGCCACTATTACTATTCGAGCCCGAGGCGCCGCCGCCCATCGGCGAGTTCATCGAGCTGCCGCCGAGTCCGCCTGACGGCAACGGTGGCGTGCCCGACGTGCCCGTCGAATTGCTGGCGTTCGACAGACCGCCGCCGCCCCCACTGCTGTTCTGGTTGAACGAGTTCGCCTCGTTCGAGGCGCCCGACGAGCCTTCGCCGCCGCCCTTGCCGAGCATGTTGCGCAGCGTGCGCGCGAGCTTCGTCGCGTCCGCGTTGCGCAGCGGCACGACGTGCATGTTGCCCGGCATCGTGGTCGGCACGTCGAGCTGTTTCGCGAGCTCCTTTGCCGCCGCGAGACGTGCGGGGTTCGACGCGCGCATTAGTAGCGAGTTGGTGCGCGGATCCGACGCGATCGACACCTTCAGCGTCGCGTCCGTACTGCCTATCGAGCCCGGATCGAGCATCTTGTTCATCTGCTGCGCGATGTCGATCGCATTCGCATTCTTCAGCGGCACGACCGCCACCGACTGGCCTGCCGCGTTATCGATGCCCGCGATGATCTGCGCGATGCGCCGCACGTTGTCGGCGTAGTCGGTGACGACGATCGTATTGTTGGCGGGGTAGGCCGCGACGGTGTTGTTCGGCGAAATCAGCGGACGCAGTACCGGCAGCAGGTTGTTGGCCGATTCGTTCCTCAGCGTGAAGACCTGCGTGACGACCTGGTCGCCGCGCGCCGTCGGCGCGTTGCCGACGTAGGTCGGCACGCCTTGCAGCTTGGCGTCGGCCTCGGGCACCACTTTCAACACGCCGTGATCCTGCACGAGCGCGAAGCCCTGCATGCGCAGCGCGGACTCCAGGGTTTTGAGCGCCTGATCCTCGGGTACCGCGTTTTCGGACACGAGGTTCAGTTGCCCCTTCACCCGCGGATCGACGATGATCGTCTTGCCGGTCGCCGCGCCGATCGCCTTGGCGACCTGGTCGATGTCGGCGTTGACGAAGTTGAGTGTCACCTCTGCCTGTGCTGTCTGCGCGGTGATCAGTCCAGCCACCAGCAGCGCCGTTGCCACGCGACGCAAAGCCATACAATTTCTTCTCATGGAATGTGATATCGATGCCGGCAGCCTCTGCCACCGACGGTCATGCGATGCGGGCCTGGCAGCAAGCTACCGCCCGGTCGGTCTGTGAGCCGGCCCCAAAAGCGAGTTTCGCTTGGAGCTCCAGCGTCCCGACGCCCGAAAAAAACGAACAGTAACAGCTTTTCATGTCGGATTTGAAACAAAACAAGGGGCCTCATGCGAATCCTTACGGAATCGCAGGCTGGTTATTCAATTGAAAGCTAACCGGCACCGTACCTGGACGCCATTACCCGGCTTTGTACGGTCTTATGTCGGTTAGCCAACTTGACGAAGGTCGGACTGCCGGTATGATACGAGCCGTTCGACTCACTGCTATGTGTTTGCTGACGCGGGTTTTCCCCGATGCTCGACAAATGCCCGGCCAGCTTGCCGTTGCGGCCGAAATGCGGCCGGCAAACTGCCTTACCGATTCTTACCTCGGGTTTATCCAGTCCTGTTGACCGATGAAACGTCCGCTCGTCACCGTTGCCGCCACGCTCGCGCTGCTCGTCGCAGCCGGCTCCGCGCGCGCCGACTGCTTCGACGAAGCGGCGAAGTATCAGAAGGTCAACCCATTGATTTTACGGGCTATCGCGTGGCAGGAGTCGCACAACCGGCCGGATGCGCAGCACAAGAACGCGAACGGCTCGACCGATTACGGTGTGATGCAGATCAATTCGGTGCATCTGCCGGTGCTCGCCCAGTACGGGATCTCGCAGGGCACGCTGATGGAGCCGTGCAAGAACGTTTATATCGCGGCGTGGCATCTGCGCCGCCAGATGAACAAGTACGGCAATACCTGGCAGGCGGTCGGAGCATACCACTCTGAGACGCCGGCGTTGCGGGACAAATACTCGCAACAGATCGCCGCGATTCTGCGCAGGTGGAAGTTGATGCCCGCGCAGTAGGCTTGTCCAGCGCCGTCGCTTGCGCAGGCTGCGCCCGTTTTAATGCACAATGCGGCTTCATGCTGCTGTCGCGCCGTCGCAGCGACGCCGACCATTTGGCCCCGCCCCCGGCACGCCTTTCAATCCTCCCGTATTCCGTACCGCGATGAACCAGCCGCTATTGCCCATCACCGTGCTCTCCGGTTTTCTGGGCGCCGGCAAGACCACGCTCCTGAATCACATCCTTGCGAATCGCGCCGGTTTGCGCGTCGCCGCGATCGTCGACGATCTCGCCGCGGTCAATATCGACCCGACGCTCGTGCGCCAGGCGGCCGACCTGTCGAGCGTCGACGAGCAGGTCGTTGAACTCAAGAACGGCTGTATCTGCTGCACGCTGCGCGACGAGCTGCAAAACGAAATCCGTCGCCTCGCCGGCGAAAATCGCTTCGACGCGCTCGTGATCGAATCGAGCGGCATCGCCGAGCCAATGTCGAGTGCCGAAACCATTACATTCGAGGGCCACGAAGGCGCGTCGCTCGGCGACGTCGCGCGGCTCGATACGATGGTCACGGTCGTCGATGCGTTCAACTTCCTGCGCGATTATGCGTCGGCCGATGCGCTCGCCGAACGCGGCATTACGGTCGACGAAGACGACGACCGTACGATCGTCGAATTGCTGATCGAGCAGATCGAGTTTTGTAACGTGCTCGTCGTGAACAAGATCGATCTCGTCAGCGCCGACGAACTCGCGCGATTGCAGCGCATCCTCGCACGCCTGAACCCGCGCGCGGTGCAGCTCCTGAGCCGCTTCGCCGACGTGCCGCTCGAGCAGATCGTGAACACCGGACGCTTCGATTTCGACGAAGCGTCGAATGCGCCGGGCTGGCTCGCGGCACTCGAGCACGAGCACGGCGGTCAACACGGCCACATGCATCGCAGCGAAGCCGACGAATACGGCGTCGGCCATTTCGTCTATCGCGCACGCCGGCCGTTTCATCCGCAGCGGCTGTGGGAGCTGCTGCATCGGCAGTGGAAGGGCGTACTGCGTAGCAAGGGATTCTTCTGGCTCGCGACGCGCAACGATATCGGCGGTTCGCTATCGCAGGCCGGTGGCGCTTGCCGGCACGGTCCGGCGGGCATGTGGTGGGCCGCGCAGGATCGCAGCGAATGGCCGGCAGGCGACGACGAGCTGGCCGCCGAAATCGCCGCCGACTGGTACGGCGCGCCGGACGATACCAGCATCGGCGATCGTCGTCAGGAGTTCGTGCTGATCGGCGTGGATATCGACCCCGCCATCTGGCGCGCGAAGTTCGACGCCTGTCTGCTCACCGACGACGAATACGCGCTCGGGCAGCAAGCCTGGCAGCAGTTCCCTGATCCGTTCCCGGCGTGGGAGTTCGACGACCACGATCATGATGATGATCGCGGCCATCATCATCACGGGCACGGCGACGACTGAGAACATGGCGGACATGACCACGGCGGGAACGCGCATCGTCATGACTGAACGAAGCACGTCCCGCGCTTGAACCATATGCATGGACGAAAAAAAACCCGCCACTGGCGGGTTTTTCTCGCGGGTGTCAACTGCCCGGCAGGAATCTGCCTAGCGCTTGTTGACCGAGTCCTTGAACGCCTTGCCTGCCGTGAATTTGACGGTCTTGGCAGCCGGGATCTTGATAGTTTCGCCGGTCTTCGGATTACGACCCGTACGCGCTGCGCGCTTGCCCGAACCAAAGCTACCGAAGCCAATCAACTGGACCGCCTCACCCTTCGACACAGACTTCTTGATCACTTCAAGCAACGTGTCCAGCGTTTCACCGGTTTGAGCCTTGCTGGCGCCCGTCTGTCCTGCGACAGCGTCGATCAGTTCCTGTTTGTTCATTAAGGTTCCTTTCTGAGTTTAGGTTGATACGAACAGCGCGACCGCGCCGATTATACGTGCGCGCACCGCGCCGTCGAGCAGCTGCGGCCCTGATCCTGACGATCTCCCGCGACGGACAAAACCCTGTTCGGCGGCCGTGCTGCCGCTCCCTTCGCGGCGCTTGCTATGATAGCGCAGCGCAAACCCAATCAGGATAAGGGTTTCGAGGAATTGCACGGTTTTCGGGCCGTTCTTGCAAGGAAATCGAAATTTTGCCCCTCAGCACCCCCTAAACGAGGGCTGAAACCCAGTCCTGGCGGGGGTTAGCGTTGGTTTTTGCCAACGCAGCAAAGCGTCTAAATGCGTCCTGATGGGTCTTTTACGGCGACTCGCGCGCAGCGCGCGCCGGCTCGAACCATCGAACCCGCTCTTTCGAGCGACCTTTTGAGCGAGTTTTCCCGTCGCGCATGACCGATCCGCTGATCCCCGCCGTCCTCGCTTTCCGCGACAACGGCAACCCCTTTTCACCACACTACGACGACATCTATCACAGCGCCGTCGGCGCGCTCGAGCAGGCTCACTACGTCTTTCTGCGCGGCAACGAATTGCCCGAAAGATGGCAGAGCCGCCGTACGTTCACCGTGCTCGAAACCGGCTTTGGCATCGGCATCAACTTTCTCGTCACGTGGGCCGCATGGCGCGCCGATCCGGCTCGCTGCGAGCGGCTGCATTTCGTGTCGACCGAAAAGCATCCGTTTAGCGCCGCCGATCTGCGCCGCGTTCACGCAACGACGATCTCCGATCCGCTGATCGCCGGGCTCGCGGACACGCTCGCGAACGCTTGGCCGATGCTCGTGCCCGGCACGCACCGGGTCGAATTCGAAGGCGGCCGCGTCGTGCTGACGTTGATCTTCGCCGATGCGCTCGACAGCCTGCCCACACTGCGGCTGCGTGCCGATGCGTTCTATCTGGATGGCTTTGCGCCCGCGAAAAATCCAGAGCTGTGGAGCCCGGCGATCTTCAAGGCGCTCGCGCGCGTCGCGGGCGATGACGCGACCTTCTCCACCTATAGCAGCGCGGGCGACGTCAAACGCGCATTGACGCAATGCGGCTTCGAGTATCGCAAGGTCGACGGCTTCGGCTGGAAACGCGCGATGCTGGTCGGTCGCTTCGCGCCGCGCTGGCGTGTGCGCCGTTATGAGCCGCCCGCGCCGTTCGGGCACGACGAACGACACGCGGTCGTGATCGGTGCGGGACTGGCCGGCTGCGCGGTGATCGAGCGGCTTGCGGCGCGCGGCTGGCGCGTGACTTCGCTCGAGCGGCATGCGTCGGTTGCACAAGATGCGTCTGGCAATCCAGCCGGCGTATTCCACCCAATGATTTCGCGCGACGACAGCGTCGCGTCGCGCGTCACGCGGGCGGGCTTTCTGTACGCGCTCAATCGTTGGGCCGCGCTCGAAAGTGCAGGGCATCGGCTCGCGCGCGGCGATCGCGGTCTGCTGCAGATCGCCGCGGACGACGACGAGGCGCGCGCAATCGGCGAGGCCATTGGCGCGTTCCGCTATCCGTCCGACTACGTGACGCCGGTGTGCGCGTCCGATGCCGAGCGACTCGCCGGCGTGCCGCTCGCGCGTGGCGGCTGGTTCTTTCCGCGCGGCGGCTGGATCGATCCGGCTTCGCTGTGCGCGGCGCAATTCGCATCGGCAGGCGGCTTGCTCGAACGACGCTTCGGTGTCGAGGTCGCGCGGCTCGAACGTGCCGGCGATCAGTGGACCGTCTTCGATATCGCGGGAAAGGTAGTCGCGCGAGCGCCGGTCGTGATCGTCGCTGGTGCGCATGAAGCTGCGCGCATCGCTGGCTTGCGTCATGCGCCGACCCGCAGCATTCGTGGTCAGTTGAGCTTGCTGCCGGCGGGTACCGTCGCGCCGCTCGCGCTGCCGGTGATCGGCGAGGGCTACGCCGTGCCGCTCGCGAACGATGTCACGCTGACAGGCGCGACCTATGAACTCGACGACCCCGACACGTCGCTGCGCGCGGACGGTCATCGCGAGAATATCGAGCGCGTCGCGCAGATGTTGCCGTCGTTCGCAAGCGCACTCGATGCCGCGCCGCTGACCTCGCTCGGCGGACGCGTTGCGTTTCGCTGCGTGAGCTCGGATCGCATGCCGATGATCGGCCAGTTCGCCGACGAAGCCGCTGCCGCCCGCGATGCTGCCCGCCTGCGCGGCGCATGGCCGCTCGATCTGCCGCGCCTCGACGGTCTGTACGGCGCATTCGCTTATGGTTCTCGCGGGCTGGTGTGGGCCGCGCTCGGCGCTGAACTGATCGCCTCGCAGATCGAAGGCGAGCCGTGGCCGCTCGAACGCGATCTCGCGGAAGACATCGACCCTGGGCGTTTTCTGCTGCGCGCCTTGCGACAGGGAACGATCGGTTAACCGGCTTCGACCATTGCGAAGTTATCTCTGCGCCCGGCACGTTAACTCCGCCCGCCCTGTAAACCAGGTGAACCAGGATTCCGGCTTATCCACTGCGACCTGTGGATAACCGCGCGGTTAACCGGCGCAAGTCGTGTGGAACCGTTGTGGACGTAAACGGGGTAACTGGGACATCGCGAAAAAGTGCGAAAAGTTGCTCGCGTATACCGGCAGCAGCCGCACATGCTGTGCATCCGGTTATGCGGCCGGGAACTCGATGATTTGTTTCGGTAAACATAGGTTATCCACAGAAACGGAGGCAGCTTGTTAACTGTTACTACGTATACATACGGTAAACCAGTAAACAGCAAAGACGGGGGCTAACGCCCCGCCTATCGGGCTTGCGTTAACGACAAAACCGCGCATCGAAATCACCGTAGCAGCGGCAACCCCCGGGAGCGGATTCGCCGTTTGCGACGTGGTCGAAACTGATGCGATACCTCGAAAAAAGGTCGCTTTTTCCGTTCACTGGGAAAATAACGTTCTTTTTTACCGTTTTGCCTGCGAGTTAACGTCTTTTCGGTTAACCCGGAAAAAGCTATGGCACAATCCCCGTTTTTCCGCGTCGTGCCACAGCAACTGACGGCACGCGCAGCAATGGAACGGTGCCGGTCAAACAGAATCTGATTCAAGGTCGACGGCGTTCCTTCAGCATGCCTGTTGCTACTGCCGCATCCCGTGTATGTGCCCGACTCCGTGCGGTTCTTCGCGGCCGTGGCGCATTCCGATCATCCGATCATTGAAACCTCGCAACGCTGATTTCGCGAAGCGCTTGCGACAACGTGCGCTCCCCGTGCGCTCGTGACGGCGTGCGTGTGCGCCGGTTCGTGTCGTCTGCCGTTGCTGCCAAGGAGAACCCATTACGATGAATTCGGCGTTTTCGTTTTTGCCAGCGTGGCCGCTTTCGCCCGACGCCATTTTCTGGGCGGGTCTTGCATTGCTTGCCGCCGGTCTGTGCGGCGAGCTTTGCTATCGCGCGTGGCGTTTACCGCGCATTTCCGGCTATGCGGTGATCGGACTCGTGGCCGGCGCGGCAGGCTTTGGCGTGATCGATGCGGATTCCGCGAGCGCCGCGCGGCCGCTGCTCGACGTCGCGCTCGGCCTGTTGCTGTTCGAACTCGGCAGCCGGCTCGATCTGCGCTGGATCCGCCGTAATCCGTGGCTGATTCTGTCGAGCGTCGCCGAAGCCACGCTGACTTTCGTGCTGGTGCTGCCCGTGTTGCTGTTTCTGCACGTGCCGCTGATGGTCGCGACCGTACTCGCCGCGATCGCGATGGCGACATCGCCCGCGATGGTGATCCAGCTCAAAACCGAACTACGCGCGGAAGGCCAGGTCACGCAGCGTCTTCTGACCTTGACCGCGCTGAACAGCATGTACGCGGTCGTGATCGAAAAGCTCGTGTCGAGCTGGCTGCATCAGGAGGTTTACGGCAACGTGTTCGCGACCATCCTGCAGCCGTTGTACCTGCTGGTCGGCTCGCTCGTGCTCGCGTATCTGCTCGCGCGCACCTGCACGTTCTTCTATCGGCGCCTGAACATGCAGGACGAGCATTCGTTCGTGGCGCTGTTCGGTCTCGTGCTGCTCGCGATCGCGATCGCGCATCTGTTCAAGCTGTCGACGATTCTCGCGCTGCTCGCCGCGGGCATCATCGTGAAGAATCACGAAGTGCGTCCGCAGTTGTGGCCGGAGCATTTCGGCACCGCGGGCTGGCTGCTGACGGTGATCCTGTTCGTGCTGACGCTGACGTCGTTCGAATGGAAGCACATCGCGTTGGGCGGAGTCGCCGCGCTGGGTCTGATCGTTGCTCGCCTCGTCGCGAAGCTGGTCGGCGTGCTGGCGTTCGCGAAGCCGAGCGGCCTGAACTTGAAGCAGGGCATCGCGCTCGGCCTGTCCTTGTCACCGATGTCGGCGCTCGCGTATCTGCTCGTCGACGACACGTACAACCTGTATCCGAACTTCGATCCGCAGCTGCGCGCAATCGCTATGTGTTCGATTTTCGTGCTGCAGATTCTCGGGCCGTGGCTCGTCTATCGCAGCCTCGCGCTCGTCGCCGAGCGGCGCGAGGGGTAAGCGTGAAACACGCATGGGCTGCCATGCGCGTTTCACGAACCCGTCTTTCAATTCCTTCGCCTCAAACGACCTGACTCAGGGGACGCCATGTCACTCGAACCCTTCATCGACTCGAAACCGTTCACGTTCGGTATCGAGCTCGAAATGCAGATCGTCAATACGCATGACTATGATCTGACCAAAGCCGGCACGGATCTGCTGCGCCTCATCAAGGACGAAAAAATCCCCGGCAATATCACGCCGGAAATCACCGAAAGCATGATCGAGCTGTCGACCGGGATCTGCACGTCGCACGAACAGGCGGTCACCGATCTGCGCAAGATTCGCGACACGCTGGTGTCCGCGGCCGATCATCTGAACGTCGGTCTGTGCGGTGGCGGCACCCATGCTTTCCAGCAATGGAGCGAGCGGCAGATCGTCGATACGCCGCGCTTTCAGTATATTTCCGAGCTATACGGCTATCTCGCGAAGCAGTTCACCGTGTTCGGCCAGCACGTGCACATCGGTTGCCCGAATCCGAACAGCGCGCTGTATCTGCTGCATTCGATGTCGCGCTTCATCCCGCATTTCATTGCGTTGTCCGCGTCGTCGCCTTTCGTACAGGGCGTCGATACCGGATTTCATTCGGCACGTCTGAATTCCGTGTTCGCGTTTCCGCTGTCGGGCCGCGCGCCGTTCGTGCTGACGTGGGACAGCTTCGAGGAGTATTTCTCGAAGATGGTCCACACGGGCGTGGTCAACAGCATGAAGGATTTCTACTGGGATATCCGTCCGAAGCCGGGCTTCGGCACGATTGAGGTCCGCGTGATGGATACACCGTTTTCGGTGGATCGCGCCGCGGCGATCGCCTGCTACATCCAGACGCTCGCGCGTCATTTGTTGCTCGATAAGCCGATCACGCCGCAGGAAGACGACTATCTGGTCTACACGTTCAACCGTTTCGAAGCCTGCCGGTTCGGACTCGGTGGCACCTGCATCAATCCGCAAACCGGTGAACGCAAGACGATTTCCGAAGATATTCTGGAAACGCTCGAACAGATCGGACCGCATGCGGAAGCGCTCGGCTCGGTGAATGCGCTGGCCGAAGTCGGCGCGATCGCGCGCGGTCAGGTCAACGACGCGACGTGGCTGCGCAGTGTGTTTGCGCAGGAAAAGTCCTTGCACGAAGCAGTACGCCAGCAGTGTCTGCAATGGCGCGCCTAGTCGCGAAGACTTCCTGAAACCGTTTGCGTGCGCCAGCTACGCGACGTTCCGACGAAACCCGCCGCGTGCGGGTTTTTTTTCGTAAGAAAATTTTTATGGTTTTTCGCGCGCGCAACCCTTCAGGTTTTTCGAAAGTTTACGTATACCAGCGTAGTAGTCGTAAGCAGGCATTGCCAAAGGCTGTGGACAACTGAATAATTTCCTGCAAAGTCAATGCGCTGGGGAAATGATAACTGGGCTCGTAAAACGGGCTCCGGCCACGCCTGGCAAGCGCAACCGAGGAAACGCTCAACACGCTGCAAGTGCTTGTTGCAAAACGGTACACAGGCTGTCCAAACGTTTTCCCCTGCTTATCCACAGCTTGCGTTGGATAAGTTAGCTGTACGATTAGCCGCTGTCGCATAGAATGTCGTTTTTCGCCGCCTTCGGCTTCCAAGACGGTGTATTTTTGAGATAGTACAAACGGTTTCATCCGCGGTTGGACGAAGCTACCCCACACACGCAACGGGTGTACTCCGGCAGGCAGCCGCCGGCATTGCACCAAAGCGGTAAATAAACGATCGAAGATTATGAGCGAAGGCGTATACGGAGAACAGGCAGCCGGGCGAGTGACCCACAGCCTCTTGCGATTGAGCACGGCGATGCGAAGCCAGGCTTGGGAATGGGCGGAAGGCGCGGGCCTTACGCCGACCCAGGGCGAGATCCTCGTGCTGTTGATGCAACGTAAGGGGCCGATGCGTCTCGGCGAAATCGCGCGTGAAACGGCGCTGACTGCCGCGACCACCAGCGATGCGGTCAGCACGCTCGAGACCAAGGGCCTCGTCGAAAAGCGTCGCGCACTCGACGACGGTCGCGCGCTCGCGGTACGTCTGACCTCGCGTGGCCGCACCGCTGCCAAACGCGCCGCGCAATGGCCGGACTTCCTCTCGAAGGCGGTCGGCACGCTGCGCGACGACGAGCAGTCCGTGTTCTATCGCACGCTGCTCAAGACCATCTATCAGCTCGAAGCGCAAAACACGATTCCGTCGCATCGTATGTGCCTGAGCTGCACGCATTTCCAGCCGAGCAAGAATCCGAAGAAGACGCCGCATCACTGCGCGCTGCTCGACCTGAACATGTTGGACACCGATGTGCGTCTCGACTGCTCCGTGCATGAAACGGCGGACGTCGCCACCCAGAAGAAGACCTGGAAGATCTTCGCCCAATAACAGGCGTCTTCCTGGGCAATCCGCTAACATGGCCTGGCCGGCGACGGCGGGCGGTATGCGCCGCCTGCTTGCCGGCTGGTGCCGTGCAAGGATAAAGTCGTTGGCGGCAGGTCGTTAGTCAACCTGAAGATAGGGCAGGCCGATGAATCGGGAAGTACTCGCCATCCGCCATGTGCACTTCGAGGATCTGGGCAGTCTCGAGCTCGTGCTCGGCGAGCGCGGGCGTCCGGTCCGTTATCTCGATGTGGGCGTTGCCCGTATCGAGGCGCCCAATCCGGTTGCCGCGTCGCTGATGGTCGTGCTGGGCGGCCCCATCAGCGCTACCGACGACGCGCTGTACCCCACGCTCGCGCCGCTGCTGTCGTTGATCGAAAAACGCATCGCGGCCGGCCTGCCGACACTCGGTATCTGCCTTGGCGCACAACTGATCGCGCGGGCGCTCGGTGCGCGCGTCTACCCCGCGGCTCAGGCCGAACTCGGCTGGACGCCGCTCAGGCTGACCGATGCCGGCCGCGCCTCGCCGCTGCGTCATCTCGATGGCGCTCATACCTCGATGCTGCATTGGCACGGCGACACCTTCGATCTGCCGGCCAACGCGACCCGTCTGGCATCGACTCCGGCTTGCGAGAATCAGGCCTTCGCATGGGGCGATCACGTACTGGGCTTACAGTGTCATCCCGAGATCCGCACCGATCGGTTCGAACCTTGGCTGATAGGGAATGCGAACGAACTCTCGGGCCACGGCATCGACGCGCGTCAGTTGCGCGCCGACACCGGCCGATACGGTCCCGTGCTCGAAGCCGCCGCGTGCCGCATGTTCGGCGAATGGCTCGATCACGTCGAGACGCAAGCCTGAATGGCTAGCCGAATGGCGACGTAAGCGTCCAGCCAGGTGCCACGTTCATGCAGTAAACCGCGTGCGGTGCTATCCTCGATCGCTCTCGGGCTTTCACTGGGCGTAATCCATGAGCGCGCTTTTCTCTCCGCTCACGCTGCGTAGCGTGACGCTTCCCAATCGGATCGTCGTCTCCCCGATGTGCCAGTACTCCGCCGAACGCGGCGAAGCGACCGCCTGGCACATGATTCACCTCGGCGGTCTCGCGCTGTCCGGCGCGGGCATGCTGTGCATCGAAGCAACCGCCGTCGAGCCGGACGGGCGCATCACCCCCGGCGATCTCGGCTTGTGGGACGACGCGACCGAAGAGGCGCTCGTGCCGGTGCTGGCCGCGATCCGCAAGCATTCGCACGTCAACGTGACGATGCAACTGGCGCACGCGGGCCGCAAGGCATCGAGCCACGTGCCGTGGGAAGGCGGCCAGCTGATTTCGGTGTCGCAAGGCGGGTGGCTGCCGCATGCGCCGTCGGCGCTGCCGCACAAGCCGGGCGAGGAGCCGCCGCTCGCGCTCGATGTCGTCGGCCTGAACCGGATTCGCGAGGCGTTCGCCGCGTCCGCGCGGCGTGCCGCGCGTCTTGGCATCGATGCGCTCGAAGTGCATGCCGCCCATGGCTATCTGCTGCATCAGTTCCTGTCGCCGATCGCCAATCAGCGCACCGACGACTACGGCGGCTCGGTCGAAAACCGCATGCGTTTTCCGCTCGAAATCTTCGACATCGTGCGTGCCGCATTTCCTGCCGACAAACCGGTCGGCGTGCGCGTGTCGGCGACGGACTGGGTCGAAGGCGGCTGGACGCTCGAAGACACGATCGCGTTTGCACACGAGCTGGAAAAGCGCGGCTGCGACTGGATCGACGTGTCGTCGGGCGGTGTCTCGCCGCTGCAGCAAATTCCGCTCGAGCCGGGCTATCAGATTCCGTTCGCGAAGGCGGTCAAGCACGCAACCGGTCTGACGACGATCGGCGTCGGACTCATCACTGATCCGCTGCACGCCGAGCAGCTGATCGAAGCGGGCGATGCCGATCTGATCGCGCTGGCTCGCGCGCTGCTCTATAACCCCCGCTGGCCGTGGCACGCCGCCGCTAACCTCGGTGCGACCGTCGAAGCGCCGCCGCAGTACTGGCGTTCACAACCGCGTGAGCAGAAAGCGCTGTTCGGCGACATTTCGTTTGGTCAACGGTGACGCCCGTCGCACGTTGAACGAACGCATCGGCTGACGGTTGAAGGAAGCCGTGGACAACGTGTAGGATGCCGGTTGTGGCGCGGTGCGCGTCGCAAGTCGACGCGGCGCTTTCAGGGCGCCGCGTTTGCTATTCGCGTCAGAAAAAAGCCGCGCGCACGACGTGCCTGACGATTGCCAGATTTGATTCCCCAGTTCTTCACAAGGATTCATTCAATGAATTCACGCAGGATCGCCGTGCGCCGTTCGGGTGTGCACGGCAAAGGCGTGTTTGCTCTCGAACCGATCGCGGCCGGCGAGCGACTGATCGAATACAAGGGCGAGCGGATTACCTGGAAAGAAGCGTTGCGCCGCCATCCGCATAATCCGGCTGAACCGAATCACACGTTTTATTTCGCGCTGGATAACGGCAAGGTCATCGACGGCAAGGTGAACGGCAATAGCGCGCGCTGGATCAATCATTCATGCGCGCCGAACTGCGAAGCCGAGGAAATCGACGGACACGTGTACGTGCATGCGGTGCGCGATATCGCGGAGGGCGAGGAAGTCTTTTACGACTACGGCCTCGTGATCGACGCGCGTCAGACGAAAAAGCTGAAAAAGGAATACGAATGCCGCTGCGGCGCGCGCAAGTGCCGCGGCACGATGCTGGCGCCGCCGCAGAAGGGCAAGGGCGGCGGCAAGTCGGGTAAAGGCGCCGACAAGGGGGAAAAGTCGAGCAAATCGGCGAAGAAATCGAAGAAGAAATGAGCCGCGGGTCGCTGCGCGGCGGTAGCTGTCTGCGCTGATCGAAGCGCTGAGGCGAACGCCGCCGCGGCAGCCGGGCAAACCTTCTACAAATCGACCGGCGCCGAGTGCGCCGGTTTTTTCGTGGCGCGCCGTGCGTTGGCATCGTTGGCGGTGGCAGCGCCTGCGGACGCACCGGGCGGCAGCAACGGAATCCTCACGATAAAGCGTGCGCCGCCCTCCGGTGCGTCCTCGTAATGCACGCTGCCATGATGCAGCACCATGATGTCGTGGACGATCGCGAGGCCCAGACCCGCGCCGCTGTCGACGCCCGCCTCGGTCTGCCCGTCGCCGCGGAAGAATCGCTTGAACAGATCCGACTGCTGCGAACGCGGCACGCCCGGCCCGTTGTCTTCGACGACGATCTCGGCCATGCGCAGATCGTCGATCAGCGTCTGCGAAACTGTGACCGTGATACGCCCGCCGTCGGCCCGCGAAGGCGGCACATACTTCAGCGCGTTATCGAGCAGATTCGCGATCACTTCATGGAGCAGCACAGGGTTGCCGCGCGCCATCAGCGGGTCATCGTTGGACGGATCGTCGAGACGCTGGAAGCCGAGGTCCACGTGTACCGGTAGCGCGCGCGGCACCCATTCGGCGCCGGTGTCGAACGCGAGCGCGGCCATGTCGACATTGACGAAGCGGGCCGCCTGTTCGCCCGGCTCGGCGCGCGCGAGCGACAGCAATTGATTCGACAGCCGCACGGCGCGATCGGCCGCGGCGCGCAGTTCGCGCACGGCAGCGAGCGTCTGCTGCGGATCGCGTGCGACGACCGCCTGCTCCGCATGCAGCTTCACGGCGGTGAGCGGCGTGCGCAGCTGATGCGCGGCATCGGCGATGAATTTACGTTGCGCATCGAGGGCGGCTTTCAGACGATCGAGCAACGCGTTCAGCGCGCCCGTCAGCGGACGGATCTCGACCGGCACATAGGTTTCGTCGACCGGCTCGAGCGACGTGTGCGTTTGCCGGTTCAGTGAATCGGCGAGCGCCGTCAGCGGATTGAGCTGCTGATTGACGACGCGCCACACGATCACCCAGCCGGCTAGCAGCAGCAGCAATAACGGCATCATGATCGCGACGAGGAACTCGGCGGCGATGCGGAAGCGGTGATGCACGGGCTGGCCGACTTCGACGACGATCGGATTACCGCTCGGCTGATCGACGCGCACCTGAGCGACCCGCACGGTCACGCCTTCGTGCTGCGTCTCGAACACGTACGCGTAATGCATGCGGCGCACGTTGGTGCCTTGCAGCGGCAGATTGTGATCGCCGGCGATTTCGGTGTCGCCGGTGCTGATCCGGTAGACCAGATGTTCGACCGGGTCGGAGAACATCGCCTGCGCGAGCGGCGGCACCGTGATCGGCGCTTCCGGTCCGGCAATCTGGATCTGTTTGGAGATCGCGGTCGCGAGGTCCGCGAGCGAACGGTCGACCACGTGCTGCGTGTACTGCCATGCGAGCCAGTAAGCGATCAGGCCGCTCATCAGCGCGAGCAGCGACAGGGGAGCAGCGAGGCGCCGCAGCAGCGTGCGGCGCAGACTATTGGCGGCCGGCTGGTGCATGATCGAACGCGCGGGAAAGTTGTGACTGCGGTGGCAACTGCGGTAGTAATGGCGCGAGGCGCCTTGAGACGGCCCGGGGCCCGGCACAAGGCGCCTCGGGCACAGCCGATGCGCGGCGCCGCTCCGGGGCCGTCAGGCCGCGACGCAATGCGCGGCCTTCACGACGATTATGCGGCCTGGCGAATTTCCTGCAACAGGTAGCCAAAGCCACGCACGGTGACGATTTCGACACGGCAGTTCTCGAGCTTCTTGCGCACGCGGTGCACGTAGACTTCGATCGCGGTATCGCCGAGGTCGCCGCCGAAGTGTGTCAGATGATCCTGTAGTTGCGCCTTGCTGACGACGCGGCCATGACGCAGCAGCAGCATTTCGAGCACCGCGAATTCGCGCGGCGACAGTTCGAGCGGTTTGTCGTCGTTGAAGATGCGGCGGTCGACGCCCGACAGCCGCACGCCGCCCAGCGACACTTCCGGACGCGGCATGTCACCGTGAGGACCGCTGCGGCGCATCACCGCGCGAATACGCGCTTCGAGCTCGGCCGGCTCGAACGGCTTCAGCATGTAGTCGTCCGCGCCCGAGTTCAGGCCTTGCACGCGGTCGTTCAGTTCGTCGCGCGCGGTCAGGATGATCACCGGCGTGTGACGGTTGCTCTGGCGGAAACGCGACAGCAGCGTCATGCCGTCGATGCCTGGCAGACCCAGATCGAGGATCACGAGTTCGTGGCGATTTTGCGTGAGGGCCTGCTCGGCAAAGATGCCGTCATGGACCATGTCGACGGTGAAGCCGGCTTGTTCGAGACTGCTTTGGATGCCGCGCGCGATGGGGCGGTCATCTTCGATCAGAAGGAGTCGCATGGATTTCGCTCAAGTACAATGGGTTTAGGCGTTTGGGCAAGCGGTTCGCCGGGGCGCCTGCTACACAGCCAGCGTGCGAAGCGGCGGCAGACGCGCCACGAAGCAGCTGTCGAGCCGAATCGAAGCACCGTGCCAGCCATCACGAAGTCATGTCCGAGATCAGCATTCACGAACTGGAAGCCGCGATCAACTTCTGGCGCACCCGCTCACCTTCAAGCGGCGACGAACACGTTCTGTGCAAGGAGGCAAGCGCGCTCTCCAAGCCGTATGCGCTGCTGATTGTACAGCGTCAGCAGTCGCTATCACTCGATCGTTTCGACCCGATTGCACGGCAGGCCTGGGAAGCTTACGTTCAACTTAACAATAGCCTGTAGAACTGAAGGTTTGCCTAAGGAATTGCCTGCATTGTCCTTTCATGGTCACCTGATTAGGCGGCGAGTTATGCATAAACACGCATAAAGGCCCGTAATTATTGGTATTACATAGTAATCCCGTCGATGAATGCGGCAAGCGCGATGTCGCGTTCGGTCACGCCGTTCGCTTCATGGGTGGACAGCGTGATGTCGACCTTGTTGTACACGTTGAACCACTCGGGATGGTGGTCCATCTCCTGCGCCTTGATCGCGACGCGCGTCATGAAGCCGAAGGCCTCGTTGAAGTCGGCGAACTCGAACGCGCGGCGAATCGCATCGCGCTCAGCCACGCTTTGCCAGCCATTCAGTTTCGCCAGTTGCTGGGTTCGCTCGTCGGAAGTCAGTTTCTGAATCATGGTGTTACCTCGCTCGTCGAACTCGCTCGCCGGCAGGCGGACGAATCCGTCATTTTTTCATGGTTGCGCAACGCTCGCCGCACGCTGGGCCGGATCGGTTTGCGATGGCTTTTCGTTCAAACGTCGCCGCCGGTGTTCCAACCCTCGCGGATTCCGCGCGTAATCACGCAGTCGCCGTCGAACAGGTCGCCCGCCGCGTAGGCAGGTGCGTTGGCGAGCTTCGTCAGCAGCGGCGCGAAGTCGGTTTGCGCGACGTGGAAAAGTTGCGCGAAGTCATCGATGACGAAATATTGTTGGAACGTATCGATGCGATAACGCGTGCGCATCACGCGTTCCAGCGCGAAGCCGAGTCGGTTCGGCGCTGCGCTTCGCTGGCTATCCAGCGTCTCCGCCTTGCTCGAAACGATGCCCGCGCCGTAGATCTTCACGCCGTTCGGACTCGGGTCATCGCGGATCAGCCCGAACTCCACTGTGTACCAATAGACCCGCGCGAGCAGCGGCAGCGGGCCGTAGCGCTCAAGCGGGCTGATCGATCGTGAAGTCGGCGCGGGTCTCGAGACGGCGTCGAACTGTTCCTTGAGTTTGGCGGTGCTGGCGGTGGACATGGCGAGGCTGCTGCAAGACGAATTGCCTGAAATTGGCGTATGCGAGTGTAGAGCGGAGCACGTGCGGAAAGGGCGCAAGTTTCGCGTATAAGCGGATGGTTATGCGATAATCGTGCGCTAAATGGCAGATTAATGCGGGATATCACCATGCTTGAACTCGACCACTTCGATCTCGCGCTGCTCGACGTGCTGCAGCGCTTCGGCCGCGCCACGCATCAGCAGTTGGCGGAGCAGGTGCCGCTGTCGCCGTCGCAGATCGGGCGACGCCTGCAACGGCTGGAACAGGTCGGTGTGGTGGATGGCTATCGCGTCGTGCTGCGGCCCGAAAAGCTTGGGCTTGGCGTCACCGCTTTCACGAGCCTGAAGCTGAAGCATCACGGCGATTCGATCATCGAGCAGTTTCAGCAGCAGATCGACTTGCTGCCCGAAGTGCTCGAATGTCACGCGGTCGTCGGCGATGCCGACTATCTGCTGCGCATCGTCGTGCCGGATCTGAATTACCTGTCGACCTTCGTGATGAAGAAGCTGATGCGCGTGCCGGGTGTCGATAGCGTGCGCTCGAATATCGTGCTGACCACGTTCAAGCGCAACGGGCCGTTGCCGCTCGGGCATCTGGCGCCGGGGGCGGCGGCGGTTTGAGGGTTCGAAGCCGTTGCCGGCAGTGCCGACTGACAGGAAGAGGGAGCCGCGCATGCCTTGCCGCGGCCCCTGCGGTGGCGGGATCTCTATGCCGCCCGCTGCGGCTCGTCGTCGGCATTCAGCAGATCGACATACGCGACCGGCACCAGATCCGCTTCCGATACGCCAAGGCTCTTGAACATCGCTTGTGCTTCCGCGTGGCCGCCTTCTTCGTCGTCGTCCTGCGCGAGCACCACTTCGAGTTCGACGAAATCGCCGAGACCGTCGACGCGATCCAGATGAATCCGCGTGCGCCCGCTCAGATATACGTGCCGCTCTTTCGAGACGATGCCGCGCGTGGTCAGCGCGGTCGCGAGCAGCGCATGCATCGCTTCGGGATTCGTCACCGGACTGCGCGTGTAGTACGACGCCTTCGGGCCGTCGCGGTCGTCGCGCTGATAGAAGATCAGCTCGGCCGGCGTGCCGTCGTCGAACTGGCGCAGCTTCAGGCGGCCGCGCGGCACGTCGTAGAAAAAGTCCTGCTGGCGGAAGATCAGCGGCGCGTCCGTCGCGAGCTGTGCGGCGCGCTCGCGCAGTTGGTCGAAATGCTGGGCGCGGGCTTTGATTTCGATGTTGCGTGCCATGTCAGGCTCCTGTGGATGGGGGAAGTGACCGGCGGCTCCGGAGTTGCTGGTGTTGCCGGGCGGAGGCCGCCGGGAAGGACGAAGCCAGGCGGAACGGAAAGGTGCGAGGGCGCTGCGCGAGCGCAAACCGCTAATCTAGCAAAAACTTCGTGACGGAGCGGTTTCAGCTCGGCGGACAAGTAGAGAGGGCGGGCATTAGCGAGGCTCATATCGCAACGCGTCAGACCGTCCCCGCTCAAATCGCCCACTGCTGTTCGATCAGCTTCAACGCCGCCGCGATCGCTGGCTCGTCCTTGCGCTCGTCGAGCGTGATGAAGCTCAGCTGCGTCGGCACCGTTATGCCATCGACGATCGTCAGCGCGTGCGCATGCGCCTCCGCGATCGCGGTTGCATCGCGCGCAAGCGTGAGACCGACGCCCGATTTGACCAGATCGAGCATCGACGGCTCCTGGTCCACCTCGGCCACCTTGACCGGCTTCACACCCGCTTCGCCGAAACAGCGCGACAGCAGCCGGTTGTGCGCGGACGCCGGCGGCGTCCAGATCCACGGCAGCGCCGCGAGCGAGCGCCAGTCTCGCGCACCCTTCACGCGATCTTTCCAGCCCGCCGGCGCGAGCACGCGATACTGGAAATGCGTGAGCGTGACCGCGTGAAACGTGACGCCGTCACACGTGTCGTCGTCGGCGGGCAGGCCAATGTAATAGCCGACGTCGAGCTCGCCCGCGCAAATCTGTTCGCGCACCCAGCCCGACATGCCGTGGCGCAGCGCGGTTTCGATCTGCGGCCAGGTCTCGACGAGCTGCTTCAGGAAACCGCCGAGGCGCAAAAACTCCGGGTCGAGAATGGTGCCGATGCGCAGGCGCCCGCGTACTTCCTGGCGCAGCGTCTGCGCCGCCCGCTGCACGTCGGCTGCCGCGCCGAGCGCGCGTTCGGCATGCGGCAGCAGCGCCTGGCCGTCGCGTGTCAGCGCGAGCCCGTGCGAAGTCCGCGTGAACAGCGTCACGCCGAGCGTCTCCTGCAAGTGCTTGATTTGCAGGCTGACGGCAGGTTGGGTCAGATGCAGTTGCACCGCGGCACGCGTAAGGTTGCCCTCGCGTGCGACGGTGACGAAGGCCCTAAGGAGAGTCAGATCCATATGCTGATATTAGCGCGGCTTATAGCGCAGTTGAGCATTACTCATTGGATTTGTCGCTCGTAAGGGCCGTACGCTTGGTGTTCAGCACGCTTGTGCGCGCGGCATCGAGCGCGAAGCGGAAGATTTCACAGGAAAGAGGAACGAGATGAGCGAGACATATTCCAACGCAACCGCGCAGGACGAAGCCGCACGCAGCGCGGCGAGTGCACGCGCGCTGAGCCATTTCATCAACGGCAAGACCGTCGAAGGCACGAGCGGGCGCTTCGGCGACGTCTTCAATCCGGCGCTCGGCAGCGTCAGCGCGCGCGTGCCGCTCGCGAGCGTCGCCGAGGTGGACGCCGCGGTCGCTGCCGCCAAAGCCGCGTTTCCCGCCTGGAGCGAAACCGCGCCGATCAAACGCGCGCGGGTGCTGTTCAAGTTCAAGGAACTGCTCGACCGTCATCACGATGAGCTCGCGGAGCTGATCACGCGCGAGCACGGCAAGGTGTTTTCCGACGCCAAGGGCGAGGTGATGCGCGGCATCGAGATCGTCGAATTCGCGTGCGGCATCCCGAATCTGCTGAAGACCGATTTCACCGATCAGATTGGGGGCGGCATCGACAACTGGAATCTGCGGCAGCCGCTCGGCGTGGTCGCGGGCATCACGCCGTTCAATTTCCCGATGATGGTGCCGTGCTGGATGTTCCCCGTCGCGCTCGCGTGCGGCAACACCTTCGTGCTGAAACCGTCCGAACGCGATCCGTCCGCGTCGAACCGGCTCGCCGAACTGCTGAAGGAAGCCGGCCTGCCGGACGGCGTGTTCAACGTCGTGCACGGCGACAAGGTCGCGGTCGACGCGCTGCTCGTGCATCCGGAAGTCAGCGCGCTGTCGTTCGTCGGCTCCACGCCGATCGCCGAATACATCTACACCGAAGGCACGAAGCGCGGCAAGCGCGTGCAGGCGTTGGGCGGTGCCAAGAATCACCTCGTCGTAATGCCCGACGCCGATCTCGACCAGGCCGTCGACGCCCTGATCGGCGCCGCCTACGGCTCGGCCGGCGAGCGCTGCATGGCGATTTCGGTGGCGGTCGCGGTGGGGCATATCGCCGATGAGCTGATCGAGCGTCTGACGCCGCGCGTGAAGAACCTGAAGATCCTCAACGGCATGGAAGCGGCGGCCGAGATGGGGCCGCTCGTCACCGGCGCGCATCGCGACAAGGTGCTCGGCTATATCGACGCTGGCGTCGCCGCGGGCGCGAAGCTCGTCGTCGATGGGCGCGGTCATCAGGTCGCGGGGCACGAGAAGGGTTTCTTCCTCGGCGGCACGCTGTTCGACGACGTGTTACCCGACATGAAGATCTACCGCGAGGAGATTTTCGGACCGGTGCTATGCGTCGTGCGCGTGCCCGACTTCGCCTCCGCGGTCGAACTGATCAACGCGAATCAGTTTGCGAACGGCGTGTCGCTGTTCACGTCCGACGGCGGCATTGCACGCGCGTTTTCCCGGCAGATCGAGATCGGCATGGTCGGCATCAACGTGCCGATTCCCGTGCCGATGGCCTGGCATTCGTTCGGCGGCTGGAAGAAGTCGCTGTTCGGCGATCATCATGCGTACGGCGAGGAAGGCGTGCGGTTTTACACGCGCTACAAGAGCATCATGCAGCGCTGGCCTGACAGCATCGCGAAGGGCGCCGAATTCACGATGCCGGTCGCCAAATAAGCTGGCGGCTTTGCGCGGCATCAAGTCGGCAAGCGCGCCAGGAAAACAATAAATGCGCAATAAAAGCGCAATAAAAGCGCTTCGCGGCGCACGCGTGGAAGCGATCGAGCAGCCACGCGTGCGCCGCAAAAATGCTTGGGAGGCTGAACGATGAGTCATACCGACAGTACGCCTCGCGCCGCACGGCGACTCGAAGGCGAGTTCGACTACGTCATCGTCGGCGCGGGTACCGCCGGCTGCGTGCTGGCGAACCGGCTCACCGAAGATCCCGACATCCACGTGCTGCTGCTCGAAGCCGGGGGGAAGGACGACTATCACTGGATTCACGTGCCGGTCGGCTACCTGTATTGCATCGGCAATCCGCGCACGGACTGGCTGTACAAGACCCAAACCGAGCCGGGTCTGAACGGCCGCACGCTGTCGTATCCGCGCGGGCGTGTGCTCGGCGGCAGTTCGTCGATCAACGGCATGATCTACATGCGCGGTCAGCGGGAAGACTACGACGAGTGGGCGCGTGTGACGAACGACAGGACGTGGTCCTGGAACGCGGTGCTGCCGGTCTTCAGGCGCAGCGAGGATCACCACGGCGGCGCCAACGAAGCGCACGGCGCGGGCGGACCGTGGCGCGTCGAGAAGCAGCGCCTCAAATGGAAGATTCTCGAAGAGTTCGCGCAAGCCGCGCAGCAAACCGGCATCCCCGCCACCGACGATTTCAATCGCGGCGATAACACCGGTGTCGGCTACTTCGACGTCAACCAGAAGCGTGGCATTCGCTGGAATGCGTCGAAGGCATTTTTGCGGCCCGCGTTGAAGCGGGAGAACCTTACTGTCATCACCGGTGCCCACACGCAGCGTGTCGTGTTCGATGGCCGCCGCTGCACCGGAGTCGAATATCGTGGCGGCGAGGTCGACTATCTCGCCAAAGCGCGTTGCGAAGTGATCCTTTCCGCCGGCGCGGTCAACTCGCCGCAACTGCTCGAATTGTCCGGTGTCGGCAATGGCGCGCGTCTGCAGAATCTCGGCATCGAGGTCGTTCAGGATCTGCGCGGTGTCGGTGAAAATCTGCAGGACCATCTGCAACTGCGCATGGCGTATCAGGTGCAGGGCGTGCGCACGCTGAATACGATGTCCGCGCACTGGTGGGGCAAGCTGATGATCGGCATGCAGTACGCGTTGTTTCAGAGTGGACCCATGTCGATGTCGCCGTCGCAACTCGGCGCGTTCGCGAAGTCCGACGCCGACGATCGCTCGCTGTCGCGACCCGATCTCGAGTATCACGTGCAGCCTTTGTCGCTTGATCGCTTCGGGGAACCGCTGCATCGCTTCAATGCGTTCACGGCTTCGGTGTGTCAGCTGCGCCCCACGTCGCGCGGCAGCATTCATATTGCGTCGGCCGATGCTTGCGCGCCACCGTTGATCGCGCCGAACTATCTGTCGACCGACTACGACCGCCGCGTCGCCGCGAACGCGCTACGTCTGACGCGTCGCATCGTCGCGGCGCCCGCGCTCGCGCGCTATCAGCCGCGGGAGATCCTGCCGGGCCTCCAGTATCAAAGTGAAGAAGAATTGCAGCAGGCCGCGGGCGCGGTCGGCACGACGATCTTCCATCCGGTCGGCACCTGCCGCATGGGCACGACCGACGATCCCGCCGCGGTCGTCGACACCCGGCTACGAGTTATCGGAGTCGAGGGCTTGCGTGTCGTCGATGCGTCGGTGATGCCCAACATCACGTCAGGTAACACCAATTCGCCGACGCTGATGATCGCCGAGCGCGCCAGCGACATGATCCGCGAGGATCGTCGCGCGCGCGTGAGCGGCAGCATGGCCGCGCATACCGGTGTTGCCGCGTCGATGTCAGCTGTGTGACATGACTCGGTGAGCGCACCAGTCAGGTTTTCCGCCGCGTACGTGAAGCGTGTGAATCGCGCGTCACATACGCACGGCGCGGGCCTCGTTCCCTAAGTGCAAATCCCAATGATTGCGCTGCATCATTGGCGCGACAATGGCAGCCATGCTGCGTGCCGCGCCATGGCTCACCGTCCGGATTGGTGCAGCACGCCAACGAGCGGCAAGGGGTGCCGCAAAAATAACAAGTCGCGCGGAGCTTCGCGCGGAAAGATCGTAGTGCTTCGCCTTACTCCGTATGGAAGGGAACATGATTCTCGGCGATACGATTCTCGAAACGCGCGGCCTCACCCGCGAGTTCAAAGGCTTTGTCGCCGTGAACGGCGTGAACCTGCGCGTGCGCCGTGGCTCGATCCATGCGCTGATCGGCCCCAATGGAGCGGGCAAGACCACCTGCTTCAATCTGCTCACCAAATTTCTCGAACCCACCGCGGGCCAGATCGTTTTCAACGGTGTCGATATCACCGGCGAACGGCCAGCTCAGATCGCGCGGCGCGGCATCATCCGTTCGTTCCAGATTTCCGCGGTATTTCCGCATCTGACGGCATTGCAGAACGTGCGCATCGGGTTGCAGCGCTCGCTCGGCACCGCGTTTCACTTCTGGAAGAGCGAGCGTACGTTGCGCCGTCTGAACGATCGCGCGATGGATCTGCTGACCCAGGTCGGCCTGACCGATTTCGCCGATGTGTTGACGGTCGAGCTCGCCTACGGCCGCAAGCGCGCGCTCGAAATCGCGACCACGCTCGCGATGGAGCCGGAACTGATGCTTCTCGACGAGCCCACGCAAGGCATGGGTCATGAGGACGTCGATCGCGTGACCGCGCTGATCAAGAAAGTGTCGGCCGGACGCACGATCCTGATGGTCGAACACAATATGAACGTGATCGCCGGAATCTCCGACACGATCACCGTGCTGCAACGGGGTGAAGTGCTCGCCGAGGGCAGCTACGCGGAAGTGTCGAAGAATCCGCTCGTGATGCAAGCCTACATGGGCAGCGCCGACGCGGCGCTCGCCGGAGCCCACGCATGAATACGACGGTCGAGCGCGAAGGCCTCGAAGCGAACGAAACGAAAAGCGGCGCACCCGCGCTGGAAATCGCGGGACTGCAAGCCTGGTACGGGGAATCCCACATTCTGCACGGCGTCGATCTGTTGGTCGGCCGCGGCGAGGTCGTGACGCTGCTCGGACGCAATGGCGCGGGCCGCACCACGACGCTACGCGCGATCATGGGCCTCACGGGTCGCCGTACCGGCTCGATCCGTATCGACGGACGCGAAACGGTCGGCTTGCCCACGCATCGCATCGCGCATTGCGGCATCGGCTATTGCCCGGAAGAGCGCGGCATTTTTTCGAGCCTGTCGTGTGAGGAAAATCTGCTGCTGCCGCCGCCCGTCGGCGACAAGGCGCGCATGATGTCGCTCGAGGAAATCTACGCGATGTTCCCGAATCTGCACGAGCGGCGCATGAGTCAGGGCACGCGGCTCTCGGGCGGCGAACAACAGATGCTCGCGGTCGCGCGGATTCTGCGCACCGGCGCGAATCTGCTGCTGCTCGACGAAATCTCGGAAGGGCTCGCGCCCGTGATCGTGCAGGCGCTCGCGCGCATGATCGTTACGCTGAAGGCGCGCGGCTACACGATCGTGATGGTCGAGCAGAACTTCCGCTTCGCCGCGCCGCTCGCGGATCGTTTCTATGTGATGGAGCACGGCGTGATCGTCGAGCATTTCGGGGCTAGCGAGCTCGAAGGCAAGATGCCGGTGCTGCACGATTTACTGGGCGTATAGACACGGACACACGCGCGCCCGACTGCCTCTGATAACCACAAGCGAAGAACCAGGAGACATGCATGAAAAAGAACCCACTCGCGCGAATTGCCTCACTCTGTTTCGCAGTCGCCGCCGGCACCGCGCTGACGCTGGGCAGCGCGCAAGCGGCCGACGATGCTGTGAAGATCGGCTTCATCACGGACATGTCGGGGCTGTACGCGGATATCGACGGGCAGGGCGGTCTTGAAGCGATCCGGATGGCGGTCGCCGACTTCGGCGGCAAGGTCAACGGCAAGCCGATCACGGTGCTGTACGCGGATCACCAGAACAAGGCGGACATCGCGGCATCGCGCGCTCGCGAGTGGTTCGACCGCGACGGCGTGGACATGGTGATCGGCGGCACGAACTCGGCGACCGCGCTGTCGACTAACACCGTCGCGGGCGAGAAGCACAAGGTCTATATCAGCGTTGGCGCCGGCGCCGATACGTTGACCAACGAGCAATGCACGCCGTACACGATCCACTACGCATACGACACGACCGCGCTCGCGAACGGCACGGGCTCGGCCGTGACGAAGCAGGGCGGCAAGACCTGGTACTTCCTGACGGCAGACTACGCATTCGGCAAGGCGCTCGAAAAAGCGACCGCGGAGGTCGTGAAGGCGAACGGCGGCCAGGTGCTCGGCGAGGTGCGTCATCCGCTGTCGGCGTCGGACTTCTCATCGTTCCTGTTGCAGGCGCAGGCGTCGAAGGCACAGGTCCTCGGCCTCGCGAACGCGGGCGGCGACACGATCAACGCGATCAAGGCCGCGAAGGAATTCGGCATCACCAAGACGATGAAGCTCGCCGCGCTGCTGATGTTCATCAACGACGTGCACAGCCTCGGTCTCGAAACGACGCAAGGTCTGGTGCTGACCGACAGCTGGTACTGGAACAAGGACGCCGACACGCGCAAGTGGTCGCAGCGGTACTTCGACAAGATGAAGAAGATGCCGTCGAGCCTGCAGGCTGCCGACTACTCGGCGGCGATGAACTATCTGAAGGCGGTGCAGGCGGTGGGCTCGACCGATCCGGACAAGGTGATGGCGCAGTTGCACAAGACGAAGATCGACGACTTCTACGCGAAGGGCTACATCCGTCAGGACGGCAGCATGATCCACGACATGTACCTGATGCAGGTGAAGACGCCGGCCGAATCGAAGGAGCCGTGGGATTACTACAAGATCACTGCGACGATTCCGGGCGATCAGGTCTTCACGACCAAGGCGCAGACCCGCTGCGCGCTGTGGAAGTAAGCGCGGGCGCAGTAAGCGGTCGAGGACCGCGCAGACCTGAGAGAACCGCCGGCGCTGCAGGGGCACGCGCTGGCGGATGACCGTTTCAGATGCCGTACGCCGATGGGCGGCGTCGCCGCTCGTCGCGTGCCGGCCGGATCGTGCGTCACCGATCTCACCTTGACGATGGCTTGAAGGGCTAAGGGCTTCAATGGACATCTTTGGCGTTCCGCTACCGGCGATGCTGAGCCAGCTTCTGCTCGGGCTCGTGAACGGCTCGTTCTACGCGATTCTGAGCCTCGGGCTGGCGATTATTTTCGGCCTGCTCAACGTGATCAACTTCGCGCATGGCGCGCTGTTCATGCTCGGGGCGATGCTCGCGTGGATGGGGCTGTCGTATTTCAATCTGCCGTACTGGGTGATGCTCGTGCTCGCGCCGCTGATCGTCGGACTGGTCGGCGTCGCGATCGAGCGCTCGATGCTGCGCTGGCTTTACAAGCTCGATCATCTGTATGGCCTGTTGCTGACGTTTGGCCTCACACTCGTGATCGAGGGCGTATTCCATTCGATCTACGGCTCGTCGGGCCAGCCGTACGATGTGCCGTCGGCGCTGTCGGGCGCGACCAATCTCGGCTTCATGTATCTGCCGAACTATCGCGCATGGGTGGTGGTCGCGTCGCTGGTCGTGTGCTTTGCGACCTGGTTCGTGATCGAGAAGACGCGGCTTGGCGCGTATCTGCGCGCGGGCACCGAAAACCCGAAGCTCGTCGAGGCGTTCGGCGTCAACGTGCCGCTGATGATCACGCTGACCTACGGCTTCGGCGTCGCGCTCGCGGCGTTTGCCGGCGTGCTCGCCGCGCCGGTGATTCAGGTCTCGCCCCTGATGGGCCAGTCGATGATCATCACCGTGTTCGCGGTGGTCGTGATCGGCGGCATGGGCTCGATCATGGGCTCGATCCTGACCGGCCTGATGCTCGGCGTAGTCGAAGGACTCACGCGTGTGTTCTACCCCGAGGCGTCGGCGACCGTCGTCTTCGTGATCATGGCGCTCGTGTTGCTCGTGCGTCCGGCGGGTCTTTTCGGCAGGGAAAAATGATGCAGAGAAACGTGCTCTACGGTCTGCTGCTGATCGTGCTGCTCGCGGTGCCGGTGCTCGGCATCTATCCGCTCTTCGTGATGAAGGTGCTGTGCTTCGCGCTGTTCGCGGCCGCCTTCAATCTGCTGATCGGCTATACGGGCCTGCTGTCCTTTGGTCATGCGATGTTTCTCGCGTCGGCCGGTTACGTCACCGGCTATGCGATGCAGACGCTCGGCTTTTCGCCGGAGCTCGGCGTGCTGAGCGGCACCGCGGCGGCGACGCTGCTTGGGCTCGTCGTCGGCTTCTTCGCGATTCGCCGTCAGGGTATCTACTTCGCGATGGTGACGCTCGCGCTCGCGCAGATGGTCTACTTCGTGTTCCTGCAGGCGCCGTTCACGCACGGGGAAGACGGTCTGCAAGGCGTGCCGCGCGGCAAGCTGTTCGGCGTGCTCGATCTCTCTTCGGACCTCGCGCTATATTTCGTCGTGCTCGCGGTGATCGTCGCGGCTTTCCTGCTGATCGTGCGGATCGTGCATTCGCCGTTCGGGCAGGTGCTCGTCGCGATCAAGGAAAACGAGCCGCGCGCGGTGTCGCTCGGCTACGACACCGACCGTTTCAAGCTGCTCGCATTCATCCTGTCGGCCGGCATTGCGGGTCTCGCGGGTTCGCTGAAGGTGCTGGTGCAGGGTTTCGAAACGCTGAGCGATGCCTATTGGACGATGTCCGGCCTCGTGATCCTGATGACGCTGGTGGGCGGCATGGGCACGCTGTTCGGGCCGTTGCTCGGCGCCGCGTTGATCGTGTCGCTCGAAGACAGGCTCGGCGATATCGGCGCGGCACTCGCGTCGATGACCGGCATCGACTGGTTCCGCTCGCTCGGCGAATCGGTGACGATCGTCACCGGGCTGATTTTCATCGCGTGTGTGCTGGCGTTCCGGCGCGGCATCGTCGGTGAGATCGTCGCGCGAGTGCGACCGTTGCGGGCTTGAGAGTGGCTGTTTGATCCCGCCCGCGTGGTTGCTCGCTTGATGCAGTGCGATACGAAATTGCTTCGACCTCCGATCTAATTGCGGCTCGTGCTGAAGGTCCGCTGGATCAAGGGCTCGGGCGAACCTGTGGCAAACCGTGTGACGAAATGCGCCCTACGCGCCCCAATCCGGTGCCGCAGTGCACCACTAGGGTAATTGCTAGTTGTGACTGTTGGGGGTGGTCGTTTAATCTTCATGCAGTTCTGATGCACCACGAATTTGCAGGTGGAGAACGAGGAGACAAGTGAGGCACTCAGTGCCCAGAAGAAAGCGCTGTTGGATTGATATCCAACAGCGCTTTTTTATTTGTGTTTATCGAATTTTTGACGCGATCTCCCGGCTATTTCACGCGCCATTTTTTACTCTCCACCAGCCGCTGCGGGTAAACATCACAAGCCTGCGAAACGCTTGCAGCACGGCGCTTGCGTCCGCTACACTCGCTTATTCACCGACCACTGGGTTGGCAATTAAATCCGCGGATTTAATTGCAATTGAATAACGGGGTTAATAGAGGAGCAGGATGAAGTCGGCATTGCGTTGGATCAGCGCGGCATTGGTCGCCACAGGGGTCTCGGCTGCCTGGAGCGGCCATGCATTCGCGGACGTGAAAATCGGCGTCACCGTGTCGGCAACAGGACCGGCCGCATCGCTTGGCATTCCGGAAAAGAACACGATCGCGCTGCTGCCGAAAGAAGTGGCGGGCCAGAAGATCGACTACATCGTCCTCGACGACGCAACCGATTCCACCCAGGCGGTCAAGAACGCCCTCAAGCTCACTAGCGAAGACCACGTCGATGCACTGATCGGCTCGACCGTCGTGCCGAACTCGCTCGCCATGATCGACATCGCTGCCGAAACCTCGACGCCGATGATCTCTCTGGCCGCGGCCGCGGGCATCGTCGAGCCGATGGACGCGAAGCGTGGATGGGTCTTCAAAACGCCGCAAAACGACATTCTGATGGCCACGGCGATTGCGCAGCACATGGCCAATCACGGCGTGAAGACGGTCGCGTTCATCGGCTTTTCCGACGCGTACGGCGAGAGCTGGTTCAAGGAATTCAGCAAAGCCGCTGACCTCGCGAAGATCAAGGTCGTCGCGAACGAGCGCTTCGCGCGCAACGATGCATCGGTCACGGGCCAGGTGCTGAAGATGATGTCGCAGAACCCGGACGCGGTGCTGATCGCCGGTGCGGGCACGCCGGCCGCGCTGCCGCAGAAAACGCTGAAGGAGCGCGGCTACAAGGGCAAGTACTATCAGACGCACGGCGTCGCGAACAACGACTTCCTGCGCGTGTGCGGCAAGGATTGCGAAGGCACATGGCTGCCCGCTGGCCCGCTGCTGGTCGCCGAGCAACTGCCCGAGGCGAATCCGGTGAAGAAAAGCGCGCTCGCGTACAAGCATGCGTATGAAACGGCATATGGCGCGGGGTCGGTGTCGACGTTCGGCGGTCACGCATGGGACGCGGGTCTGCTTCTGCAGCATGCGATCCCGCTCGCGTTGAAGAAGGGGCCGCCAGGCACGCCGGCATTCCGCGAGGCGCTGCGTGCCGCGCTCGAAGGAACGAAAGATCTGCCCGCGTCGCACGGCATCTTCAACATGAGCGGGAACGACCATGCCGGCCTCGATCAGCGGGCGCGCGTGACGGTGCAGATCGTCGACGGCAAGTGGAAGCTCGCCGGCGACTGAGCGAAGGCTCTGCGCCACGGGACCTCATCGAAAAAGACGCGTGCAGTTGACGCGTCTTTTTTATTACCCGGGCCAGGTGTCGCATCGCGCAAAAGTGTGGTTTCGCTGCTTCAGGACAAACCCGCATTTGGCGCACGCTCTCTTGACCGTCGATAATGCAGAACGCAAGCTACTAACATATTAGTGGTTTATGAAATGCCTGGTTGGAATAAAGCCGCGGCACAGAAACGCGGCGTATGACGCGAATGCGCGCTCGCGCGACGCGAGAGGAGCGGTACCCGACGCAGCGGGGGAAGGTATGCGCGCCGAGCAGGGAAAACCATGCTTGGCACACCTGAACCCGCTCACTAGATTCAAACACCCGGCCCAGCAAGCCGGTTTACAGATAGGCGCTTTTCAAAGCGTTTGGAGACTCGCAATGAAAAAGACAAGGCATTGGGTACGCACCGGCATCGCGATGGCGCTGATGTGCGGCGCGGGGGCTGCATTCGCGCAGGTGAAGATCGGCGTCACGTTGTCGACGACGGGGCCGGCCGCGTCGCTCGGGATTCCTGAAAAGAACACGATCGCGTTGCTGCCGAAGGAGATCGGCGGCAAGAGCGTGCAGTACATCATCCTCGACGACGGGTCGGACACCAGCAAGGCCGTGCAGAACACGCGCAAGCTGATCGACGAAGACCACGTCGACGCGATCATCGGCTCGACCGTCACGCCGAATTCGCTCGCGATGCTCGATCCGGCCGCTGAGGGCAAGACGCCGGTGATCTCGCTCGCGGCATCGGCCGCGATCATTCAGCCGATGGATGCGAAGCGCGCATGGGCATTCAAACCGCCTCAGAACGACAGCCTGATGGCCGAAGCGATCGCCGATTACATGCAGCATCACGGCGTGAAGACGGTCGGCTTCATCGGATTCTCGGACGCATACGGCGACAGCTGGAACACGACGTTCGACGCCGCCGCGAAAGCGCACAACCTGAAGATCGTGTCGAACGAGCGCTTCAACCGCACCGATGCATCGGTGACGGGCCAAGTGCTGAAGACGATGGGCGCGAATCCCGACGCGGTGCTGATCGCGGGCTCGGGCACGCCGTCGGCGCTGCCGGCCAGGACGCTGAAGGAGCGTGGCTACAAGGGCAAGGTCTATCAGACTCACGGGGTCGCGAACAACGACTTCCTGCGTGTGTGCGGCAAGGATTGCGACGGCGAACTGCTGCCGGCCGGTCCGATTCTCGTCGTCGATCAATTGCCGGATTCGAACCCGGTGAAGAAGTCGGCGGAAGCCTATAAGAACGCCTATGAGAAGGCTTATGGCGCGGGTTCGGTCGCGACCTTCGGCGGCCACGCATGGGATGCCGGCCAGATGTTGCAGGCTGCGATTCCGGTCGCGCTGAAGACCGCCCAGCCGGGCACGCCGGAGTTCCGCGTGGCGCTGCGCAACGCGCTCGAAAACATCAAGGAGCTGCCAGTGTCGCACGGCATCATGAACACCACCGCGAACGACCACAACGGCCTCGACCAGCGCGCACGCGTGATCGTGCAGATCGTCGACGGCAAGTGGAAGTTGCAGAACAACTAAGACTATTTACAAAAACAAGTAGCGGTACGCGCCTCTCGCGCAATCTGCGGTGCATGACGCCGCATTGCCATTGTGTTCGACGACAATGGCATCGACCGCCGCGCCGCGTCCCGGCGCGGCGGTTGTCTTTTCTGACATGCAGATCGATGGCCGGCTTCGCACCGCGCCGTCGCGACTGTTTCCCGGCTTTTCGATTTCGACGCTTCAGGACGAGGAAGTATGGATCTATCAATTGCGGCGATCCTCGCGCAGGACGGCATCACGACCGGCGCGATCTACGCGCTGCTCGCGCTTGCGCTGGTGCTGGTGTTCTCCGTCACGCGGGTGATCTTCATCCCGCAAGGGGAGTTCGTTTCGTACGGCGCGTTGACGCTCGCCGCACTGCAAACGCAGAAGTTTCCGGCCACCTGCTGGCTGTTGATGGCGATGGGCGCGGCATGCTTCGTCGTCGAGACGGCGGCCGTGTTGCGGCATGCTGAGCGGCGTCGTCATGCGGCGCGCACGCTGCCCGTGCTGGCGGGAAAGTACCTGCTGTTTCCGATCGCGGTCTACGCGCTCACGCGCGGCATCTTCCTGCAGCCGCTGCCGATGATCGTGCAGATCGCGCTGACGCTGCTGATCGTGATTCCGATGGGTCCGTTCGTGTATCGCCTTGCCTACGAGCCGATCGCGGAGGCGACCACGCTGCTGCTGTTGATCGTCGCGGTGGCCGTGCATTTCGTGATGGTCGGTCTCGGCCTCGTGATGTTCGGCGCCGAAGGCTCGCGCACCAACGCGTTTTCCGATGCGACGTTCAACATCGGCACGTTGTCGATCTCCGGACAGAGCCTGTGGGTGATCGGCACCGCGGCCGTGCTGATCGGCGCGCTGTATTTGTACTTCGATCGCTCGATTTCGGGCAAGGCGTTGCGCGCGACGTCGGTGAACCGGCTCGGCGCGCGGCTCGTCGGCATCGGCACCACGCAGGCGGGACGCCTCGCATTCACGCTTGCGGCGGGGCTCGGCGCACTGTGCGGCATCCTCGTCGCGCCGCTCACGACGATCTACTACGACTCGGGCTTCCTGATCGGTTTGAAGGGCTTCGTGGGCGCGATCATCGGCGGTCTGGTCAGCTATCCGCTGGCGGCGGCCGGCTCGATTCTCGTTGGTCTGCTGGAGTCGTATTCGTCGTTCTGGGCTAGTGCTTATAAGGAAGTGATCGTGTTCACGTTAATCATCCCGGTGCTGCTGTGGCGCAGTCTTGCGAGCCCGCACGCCGAAGAGGAAGCGGAGTGACACGATGAAACGAATCATGCAAAAGAAGTTCTTCTGGTTGTTCCTCGTGGTGCTGTTCGCTTTGCCGGTTCTGCCGCATCCGATCCATGTACCCGAGTACTGGGTCACGCTGCTGAACTACATCGGTCTCTATTCGATCGTCGCGATCGGCCTCGTGCTGTTGACCGGCATCGGCGGGATGACGAGCTTCGGGCAGGCCGCGTTCGTTGGCATCGGCGCGTATGCAACCGCGTATCTGACGACGAACTTCGGCGTGTCGCCGTGGCTCGCACTGATCGCGGGCGTGATCGTCACTGCCCTGGTTGCGCTGATGCTCGGTCTCGTGACGATGCGCCTATCCGGCCACTTTCTGCCGCTCGGCACGATTGCGTGGGGGCTCGCGCTGTTCTACCTGTTCGGCAATCTCGACATGCTCGGCAAGTACGACGGCATCAACGGCATCCCGGTGTTGAATGTTTTCGGGATCAATCTCGAGTCCGGCCGCCGTATCTATTACCTGATCTGGGTGGTCGTGCTCGGTGCGGTCGTCTCTGTTCAGAATCTGCTTAATAGCCGGCCGGGTCGCGCAATCCGCGCGTTGCGCGGCGGTGGTCTGATGGCCGAGGCAATGGGCGTCAACACCGGCTGGATGCGCGTCGTGATTTTCGTCTATGCGGCGGTGCTTGCGTCGGTCTCGGGTTTTCTGTACGCGCACTTGCAGCGCGCCGTGAATCCGACGCCGTTTGGACTGAATCACGGCATCGAGTTCCTGTTCATGGCGGTGGTGGGCGGCGTCTCGCACGTCTGGGGCGCGGTGCTGGGCGCGGCGATCCTGACCGTGCTGCAGGATTATTTGCAGACGCTGCTGCCAAAACTGCTCGGCGAGAACGGCAACTTCGAAGTGATCGTGTTCGGCATCATCATGGTGCTGCTTCTGCAGTACGCGCGGCAGGGCGTCTGGCCGTTCGTCGCGCGCTTTTTCCCGCGTGGCCCGCGGGCGCATCTCGCCGATCACGCGGATCCTCTGCCGCAGCGCAACAAGCCACAGACCGGCGAAGACCTGCTGACGGTGAATAAGGCGCGCAAGCAGTTCGGCGGTCTCGTCGCGGTGAACGACGTCAGCTTCGAGGTCAAAGCAGGGCAGATCATCGGGCTGATCGGACCGAACGGCGCAGGCAAGTCGACGACCTTCAATCTCGTGACCGGTGTGCTGCAGGCGACAAGCGGCGAGATCACGTTCCGCGGCGAGCGCATCGATGCGCTGAGTTCGCGTGAAATCGTCAAGCGCGGCATCGGCCGGACGTTCCAGCACGTGAAGCTGCTGCCGGGTATGACCGTGCTCGAGAACGTCGCGATCGGTGCGCATCTACGTGGCCATGCGGGCGTGTGGCGCAGTGTCGTGCGGCTGAACCGCTCCGAAGAGCAGCGGTTGATGGCCGAAGCCGCTCGGCAGATTCGCCGCGTCGGCCTCGAACAGCACATGTATGACGAAGCGGGCAGCCTGGCGCTTGGTCAACAGCGGATTCTCGAAATTGCGCGCGCCCTGTGCTGCGACCCGACTCTGCTATTGCTCGATGAACCGGCCGCTGGTCTCCGGTATCAGGAAAAGCTTCAGCTCGCCGACCTGCTGCGCAGACTGAAGACAGAAGGGATGAGCGTGCTGCTCGTCGAGCACGACATGGATTTCGTGATGAATTTGACGGACCGGCTCGTGGTGATGGAGTTCGGCACGCGGATCGCTGAGGGCCTGCCGCAGGAAGTCCAGCAGGATCCGGCGGTGCTCGAAGCGTATCTGGGTGGGGTGGAATGATGGACGACATGACAACGACCGGCGTGGCGGCAGCGGGACCGATTCTCGAAGTGAGCCATTTGTCCGTCCGCTACGGCAAGGTTGAAGCGCTGCACAATGCGGCGATCAAGGTGCGGGCGGGGCAGATCGTCTCCGTGATCGGCCCGAACGGCGCGGGAAAGTCGACGCTGCTGAATGCGATCATGGGCGCGTTGCCGACGTCCGGTCATGCGAAAGGCGCGGTTTCCTATCAGGGCGACGACGTCAGCGCGATGCCGGTCGAAAAACGCGTTGCGCTTGGGATGTGCCTGGTGCCGGAAAAGCGCGAGCTTTTCGCTTCGATGACCGTCGAGGACAATCTGCTGCTTGGCGCCTACCGGCGCAAGCGAGCAGGGGAGCGCAACTTTCTCGATCAGCTGGAACCGGTGTTCGAACTGTTTCCGCGGCTGAAGGAGCGGCGCAAGCAGGCGGCCGGCACGCTTTCCGGCGGCGAGCGGCAGATGCTCGCGGTCGGCCGCGCCCTGATGGGCAAGCCCGATCTGCTGATGCTGGACGAGCCGAGCCTCGGTCTCGCGCCGCTGATCGTGAAGGAAATCTTTCACATCATCAGCGCCTTGCGGCAGACGGGCGTCGCGACGCTGCTGATCGAGCAGAACGCGCGCGCTGCATTGCAGATCTCGGACTACGGCTACGTGCTGGAAACCGGCGAGTTGGCACTGGAAGGACCGGCGACCGACCTCGCGCAAAATCCCCGGGTGATCGAAACCTATCTCGGTCTTGCCAAAAAGGTCGCATAAGCCCGCACTTATTTCGCTGATCGCTGTCTCTGGAAGCGGTGTGTTTCACGTGAAACACACCGCTTTTTTATTGCTTCACCATTCGGACGAAATTCGGGCCGAAACCGAACCCGTTATAATTCGCCCATACATTTCTTTTGAAGGCTCACGCGACGATCTGGCGTGAGATCCCGCGATGCTTTTTCCCTCAGAATTTGACGTAATCGTCGTCGGTGGCGGTCATGCCGGCACCGAAGCTGCTTTGGCGTCGGCGCGCATGGGCAACAAAACGCTGCTTTTGACCCATAACATCGAGACCCTTGGTCAGATGAGCTGCAATCCGTCGATTGGCGGCATAGGCAAAGGCCACCTGGTCAAGGAGGTCGACGCGCTGGGCGGCGCCATGGCGGCCGCTACCGACGAAAGCGGCATCCAGTTTCGGATCCTGAATTCGTCGAAAGGACCGGCGGTCCGCGCGACGCGCGCTCAGGCTGACCGCATGCTGTACAAAGCGGCGATCCGCCATCGTCTAGAGAATCAGCCGAACCTCTGGCTATTTCAGCAGGCCGTCGACGATCTGATGGTCGAGGGCGACCGCGTGGTCGGCGCCATCACGCAAGTGGGTATTCGTTTCCGGTCGCGCGCGGTGGTGCTGACGGCGGGCACGTTCCTCGACGGCAAGATTCACGTGGGGTTGAACAACTACACAGGCGGACGCGCGGGCGACCCGGCTGCGGTTTCGCTGTCGGCGCGGTTGAAAGAGCTGAAGCTACCGCAGGGCCGGCTCAAGACCGGTACGCCACCGCGAATCGACGGTCGCACGATCGACTATTCGCAGCTCGAAGAGCAGCCCGGCGATCTGGACCCGGTGCCGGTGTTTTCGTTCCTCGGGCGTGTCGAGCAGCACCCGCGCCAGGTGCCGTGCTGGGTCACGCATACGAATCAACGGACACACGACATCATTCGCGGCGGTCTCGATCGTTCGCCAATGTACACGGGCGTGATCGAGGGGGTGGGGCCACGCTATTGCCCGTCGATCGAGGACAAGATTCACCGGTTTGCGTCGAAGGAATCGCATCAGATCTACCTCGAGCCGGAAGGTCTGACGACCAACGAGTTCTATCCGAACGGGATCTCGACGAGCCTGCCCTTCGACGTGCAGCTCGAGCTGGTGCGTTCCATGCGCGGGCTCGAGCATGCGCATATCCTGCGCCCGGGCTACGCGATCGAGTACGACTATTTCGATCCGCGTGGCCTGAAGGCATCGCTAGAAACGAAGGTGATCAGTGGCCTGTTCTTCGCCGGACAGATCAACGGTACGACCGGCTACGAGGAGGCAGCTGCACAGGGCACTCTGGCCGGCATCAACGCCGGTCTGTTCGTGCAAGGCAAGGAAGCATGGTGTCCGCGTCGCGACCAGGCTTATCTCGGCGTGCTCGTGGACGATCTAGTCACGCGCGGGGTGTCCGAGCCGTACCGGATGTTCACGAGCCGCGCGGAGTACCGTCTGAGCTTGCGCGAAGACAACGCCGATGCGCGGCTGACGGAGATCGGGCGCGAACTCGGCGTGGTCGATGACGCCCGCTGGGACGCCTTCAGTCGCAAGCGTGACGCTGTTTCACGTGAAACACAGCGCTTGCGTTCAACCTGGGTCAATCCTAAGACCTTACCGGCAGAAGAGGCGACCGCCTTGCTTGGCAAGCCAATCGACCACGAATACAGTCTCGCGGACCTGCTGCGTCGTCCGGGCGTCAGCTACGACGGCGTCTGCGGGCTGCGTGACGGCACCTGTGGCGCGCCCGAAGCACTTGCGGAAGACCCCGTGCTGCTCGCGCAAATCAAGGAACAGATCGAAATCGGCGTCAAATATCAGGGCTACATCGACCGACAGGCCGGTGAGATCGAACGCAACGAGGCGCAAGAGAACACGCGTCTGCCTGAAGGACTGGACTACACCGAGGTCCGTGGGCTGTCGTTCGAAGCTCGCCAGAAGTTGATGCAGTTCCGGCCGGAAACGATCGGACAGGCGTCGCGTATTTCCGGTATCACGCCTGCCGCCATCTCGCTGCTGATGGTCCATCTGAAGCGTGGCCTCGGGCGTCGTCCGTCGAAGTCCGCCGAGCCCGGCGCCGACAGCACGCCGGTGGTTCAATGACGGCAGCGCAGAGGGGAATCGACCAGCAGGCCTTGGCGTCATTGCTGGCGGACGGTGTCCGTGAACTTGGTCTCGAACTCAGCGACGCGCAGCAGCGCAAGCTGCTCGATTACGTCGCGCTGCTCGCGAAGTGGAACAACGTCTACAACCTGACAGCGATCCGCGATCCGAGGCAGATGCTAATCCAGCACATTCTCGATTCGCTATCGATCGTGCCGCACCTGGCGCCGCGCAGGCCGTCGTCGGTGCTCGACGTCGGTTCGGGCGGGGGGCTGCCGGGCATCGTGCTCGCGATCGTGCTGCCCGATTGGACCATCACGACGAACGACATCGTCCATAAGAAGACTGCCTTTCAGTCGCAGGCGAAGGCGGAACTGGGCCTCGCGAACCTGTCGATTGTGACCGGTCGGGTGGAGACGCTGCGGCCTGGCGCCGAAGTACCGGCAAAGTTCGACGTAATTGTCTCGCGCGCGTTCGCAGAACTCTCGGATTTCGTTACACTGGCCCGTCATCTGGTTGCGGAGCAGGGCGCAATTTGGGCGATGAAGGGTATGCGGCCGGATGCCGAAATCGCGCGTCTGCCGGCGGGCGCTCACGTGGAACAGATCATCCGGCTGAACGTGCCGTCGCTCGACGCCGAGCGGCATCTGATCGAGGTGCGAGTGGACCCCGAAAGCTGACGGCCGCTTCGGCCTGTCAACACCCTCAACGATTTTCACTTCATCCAAGCAGCAAAAGGGACACACCAACGATGGCAAAAATCTTCTGCGTTGCGAACCAGAAGGGCGGCGTCGGCAAGACGACCACCACAGTCAATCTGGCCGCGAGCCTGGCAGCGCAGGGACAGCGAGTCCTTCTCATCGATCTGGACCCGCAAGGCAACGCCACGATGGGCAGCGGTATCGACAAGGCCGAATGTACGAACACGGTCTACGAGGTGCTCGTGGACAACGTGTCGGTGGCCGATGCGCGCGTACGGCCCGAGGCGGTCGGATACGACGTGCTTCCCGCGAACCGTGAGCTCGCGGGCGCCGAGGTCGAACTCGTCAGCATGCAGAATCGCGAGCGTCAACTGAAGGCGGCGCTCGCCGCGGTCGAGGGCGAGTACGATTTCGTGCTGATCGATTGCCCGCCGGCTTTGTCACTGCTGACGCTCAACGGACTATGCGCCGCGCACGGCGTCGTCATTCCGATGCAGTGCGAATATTTCGCGCTCGAAGGGCTGTCCGACCTCGTCAACACGATCAAGCAGGTCCATGCGAATCTGAATCGCGACCTCAAGGTGATCGGTCTGCTGCGCGTCATGTTCGATCCGCGCATTACGTTGCAACAGCAAGTCTCGGATCAATTGAAAGAGCACTTCGGCGACAAGGTCTTCGACGCGGTGATTCCACGCAACGTGCGATTGGCCGAGGCGCCCAGCTATGGGCTGCCCGGTGTGGTGTTCGACAGGGCGTCGCGAGGCGCGCAGGCGTACGTGCAGTTCGGCGTCGAAATGATTGAGCGGGTGCGCGCGCTGAATGACGCGCCCCAGGCATCCTAAGCGGATCGAGGAAGCACGATGAATGCAGTAGCAAGAAAGAAGGGACTGGGCCGCGGTTTGGAGGCATTGCTCGGCGGCACCGCCGATATCACCGAGGCAGCGGTGATCGACGGCGCACCGAACGTATTGCCGCTCGGCAAGATGCAGGCGGGCAAATACCAGCCGCGCACGCGCATGGACGAAGGCGCGCTGCAGGAGCTTGCGGCGAGCATCCGCGCGCAAGGGCTGATGCAGCCGATTCTCGTGCGTCCGATCGCGGCGGACCGCTATGAGATCATCGCGGGGGAGCGGCGTTTTCGCGCGGCGCGGCTTGCGGGCCTCGACGAGGTGCCGGTGCTTGTGAAGGACGTGCCCGACCAGGCCGCCGCGGCGATGGCGCTGATCGAAAACATCCAGCGCGAGGATCTGAATCCCCTCGAAGAGGCCCAGGGTATCCAGCGCCTGCTCGACGAATTCAATTTCACGCATGAGCAGGCGGCAGAGTCGGTGGGCCGCTCGCGAAGCGCGGTGTCGAACCTGCTGCGTCTGCTGAACCTTGCGACACCGGTACAGACGATGTTGCTCGCCGGCGATCTCGACATGGGCCACGCTCGCGCGCTGCTCGCCGTCGATGCCGCGACGCAGATCACGCTGGCCAACCAGGTCGTCAACAAGCGCCTGTCTGTGCGCGAGACGGAAAAGCTGGTGGCGATGACCACGAAGGTGACGCCGGCGGCCAAGGCCCGCGCGAATCCGGACGGCGGCCGTGACACGCGACGCCTGGAAGAGGAACTGTCGGACCTGCTGTCCGCTACGGTGAAAATCAAGCTCGGCCGACGCGGTCGCGGCCAGGTGCTGGTGGACTTCGGCGATCTCGACGCGCTGGAAGGCATTCTGGTTCGTTTGCGAGGGAACGCGAACGTCTGAGCACAGATTGGCGCTCAGCAGGCAAGAGTGGTGAACGGCTGGCGGCCTGTGCATGAGCACTGCCGCGAGTTGGTCTACCTCGGTGCGAGCGACTATTGCGGATTCCAAAACAACGGATGCACGAATAATCAGGAATCCTAGCTTCGGACGCTCCACATTCACGCGATAATCATCCTGACGAGCCGCTATCAAAAGCGACCCGATCATCATCGAAATTTGCGGTGAGGCTGATTCAGCTCAATAGAAGAGCTATCCCGTTCAGCCCTTAAAAAAGAGGCATTTGTTGCATTTTCGAGACGTCTGCCGCTGCGTCGGAACGCACTGCCAACGAGCTTCGATCCACGCGACCACCCGCACGGGTTTTGCCGTCCCCCGCCCGCCTTACATTTGACGTGTTTCGCGTCGTTAGCGTACGTTTTACCGCATCGTGAAGGGAAGTTTCACGCGGTTATAGGCTGGCCTAAAGTCTTGAATTGCCTGCAACTATCGCTTACAATCGCCCGGATTTAATTGCACGGCAACCCCGTAAGCGCTGCGTAAACTCGCGGGCTGAACGAGACTTTCGGAACATTGCGATGGCGGTCAAAACGTCGAATCTGTCGCCGGAGAATGGTGACGACAGACACCGCGCTGAACGCTCCGCACCCGAGATGTCCTCCAGTCGGCAGTTCGATCCGGCCGAAGCGTGGGATGACGCGCAGGAAGATAACAATATCGTTCCGCTCACGCGGGCCGAGGCGGAAAAGCTGTTTGGTCCCGGCGTGGGTCGTCCATCGCGCGTAACGCCGTTCAGGGTCGTCGCAGCGCAAATGGTTTTGTCCCTGGTCGCAACGCTGTTGTGGTGGCTGTTCTACAAGCCGCCGGGCGCTGCTGCGCTGTCCGCGTTCCTCGGGGGGGCGATCTGCTGGGTGCCGGGCGCGTTGTTCGCGGCACGACTGAAAAAGCAGGGCGGCGCCGAGACCGTGATGAGCTGGATGATCGGCGAAGCACTCAAGATGGGGACAACGATTGCGATGTTTGTCGCAATCGCCTTCTGGTATCACGACGTACGCTGGATTCCGCTGCTCGTGACCTACCTCATCGCGCTGAAGACTTACTGGATCGCCTTGGCGTGGCGCTAAGGTAGCAGCACAAAAAACAGCAGCAAAAAGAATTTAAGGCCGGCGCGCAGCGCCGGCACGGGTGTGCGGGTGAGACAGGGCCCGCACCCGGCGCGTTCCCGCAACACAGTGTTCCGGCGGGAGCGGCCTCGAACGATTTTCGACAATTTGGGTGGCTTTAACGATATGGCAGCTAGCGAAGGCACGCGCGCAATGGATCCGTCCGAGTACATCGCGCACCACTTGCAGAACTTTTCCACCGCACACCAGACGTCGATTTTCGACATCCATGTGTGGAATCTCGACACCCTTTTCTGGTCGATCGTGTGCGGCCTCGTCACGATCTTCGTGCTGCATCTGGCAGCCCGCAAGGCAACGGCCGGCGTGCCGGGTCGCTTCCAATGCGCGATCGAAATGCTTGTCGAAATGGTCGAGGATCAATCGAAGGCCATGATCCACGGCTCGCGCACCTTCATCGCGCCGCTCGCGCTGACCGTGTTCGTCTGGGTCGCGCTAATGAACTCACTCGACTTCATTCCCGTCGACCTGCCGGGCCGTGTGATCGGCTGGCTGGGTCTGTCCGAAGCCATCCCGCACCACCGCATCGTGCCGACCGCCGACCTGAACGGCACGATCGGTATCGCGCTCGGCGTGTTCGTGCTGATGATTTACTACAACTTCAAGATCAAGGGCGCTGGCGGCTTCTTGCATGAACTGCTGTCCGCTCCGTTCGGTGCGCATCCGCTGCTGTGGATCCCGAACCTCGCACTGAACATCATCGAGTTCGTCGCGAAGACGGTCTCGCTCGGCATGCGGTTGTTCGGCAACATGTACGCGGGCGAACTGTTGTTCCTGCTGATTGCCCTGCTCGGCAGCCTCTGGAGCTTCGGCGCGGACACGACGGTGCTTGGCTTCATCGGCCACGTGGTCGCCGGCACAGTGTGGTCAATCTTCCACATCCTGATCGTTCTGCTGCAGGCGTTCATTTTCATGATGCTGACGCTGGTGTACATCGGTCAGGCACACGACACGCACTAACCTGCGCCGTCGGTAAAAGAATCGTAGTTTTTCAAATCCCAGTTCCAACCAGTTCTAAAAGACTTTTCACAAAGGAGTGATCATGCAAGCTTTCATCGCCAACATCCAGGGTCTGACCGCCATCGGTATCGGCATCATCATCGGCCTGGGTGCTATCGGCGCCTGTATCGGTATCGGTCTGATGGGCGGCAAGTACATCGAAGCATGCGCCCGTCAACCGGAACTGATGAACCCGCTGCAAACCAAGATGTTCCTGCTGGCTGGTCTGATCGATGCGGCGTTCCTGATTGGCGTTGGTGTGGCAATGCTGTTTGCGTTCGCGAACCCGCTGCTCTCGAAGCTGGCAGGCTGAGGTTCCTCGGAGGTTTGCGCCTGAGCTATAACAGGTAAAGGCGCAGGGCGGAACGGGTACTGGGGCGCTGATCGAGCAGAATCGATGAGCGCCTTGCCGTTTCACTTTCCGAACTAGCAACGTTTAAGGAAACACCGTGAATCTCAACGCAACCCTGTTTGCGCAAATGGTCGTGTTCCTGATCCTCGCGTGGTTCACGATGAAATTCGTGTGGCCGCCGCTGATCAACGCCATCGACGAGCGCGCGAGGAAGATCGCCGACGGTCTGTCCGCCGCGGAAAAGGGCAAGCAGGAACTCGAAGCCGCTCACAAGCGCGTCGACCAGGAACTGGCTCAGGCTCGCAACGACGGCCAGCAACGCATTGCCGACGCTGAAAAGCGCGCTGTCGCAGTCGCCGACGAAATCAAGGCTCAGGCGCAGGCGGAAGCCGCCCGCATCATCGCGCAGGCGAAGGCCGACGCGGATCAGCAAGTCGTGAAGGCGCGCGAAGCGCTGCGTGGCGAAGTTGCTGCACTCGCTGTGAAGGGCGCTGAACAGATCCTGCAGCGCGAAGTCGACCAGGCGGCTCATGCTGACCTGCTGAATCAACTGAAAGCCGAGCTCTGATCATGGCCGAACTTGCAACCATCGCCCGTCCGTACGCGGAAGCGCTGTTTGGCGTGGCCGAAGCTGGTGACATCGCCGCCTGGTCCACGCTCGTGCAGGAGCTGGCACAGGTTGCGCGTCTGCCCGAAGTGCTGTCGATCGCCTCGAGCCCGAAAGTGAGCCGTGCCCAGGTAAGCGATCTGCTGCTGGCCGCGGTCAAGTCGCCGCTCAAGGACAACGCGCAAGCGAAGAATCTGGTGCAGATGCTGGTGGACAACCATCGCCTGCAGCTGCTGCCGGAAATCGCCTCGCAGTTCGAAGAGTTGAAGAACGCCCGCGAAGGGGCAGCAGATGTGCTGATCGTCAGCGCATTCCCGCTCGAAGGTGCGCAGTTGAACGAACTCGTCGCAAGCCTCGAACGCAAGTTCAAGCGCAAGCTGAAGCCGACGGTCGAAGTCGATCACTCGCTGATCGGCGGCGTACGCGTGACGGTCGGCGACGAAGTGCTCGATACCTCGGTCCGCGCGCGGCTCGCCAGCATGCAAACGGCCCTGACGGCCTGAAGCGCTTCGCGTTTTAGCGGCTGGCACGCAACAGAATTGACTATCAGGAGCGAATAATGCAACTCAATCCCTCTGAGATCAGCGAGCTGATCAAGAGCCGGATCCAGGGCCTTGACGCGAGCGCAGACGTTCGCAACCAGGGCACCGTGATCTCCGTGACCGACGGTATCGTGCGTATCCACGGCCTGTCGGAAGTGATGCAGGGCGAAATGCTCGAATTCCCGGGCAACACCTTCGGTCTCGCGCTGAACCTCGAGCGCGACTCGGTCGGCGCCGTGATTCTGGGTGAATACGAACACATTTCAGAAGGCGACATCGTCAAGACGACGGGCCGCATTCTGGAAGTGCCGGTGGGTCCGGAACTGCTCGGCCGCGTGGTCGACACACTCGGCAACCCGATCGACGGCAAAGGCCCGATCAACGCGAAGAAGACCGACGCAATCGAAAAGATTGCTCCGGGCGTGATCTGGCGTAAGTCGGTTTCGGAACCGGTCCAGACCGGTCTGAAGTCGATCGACGCGATGGTGCCGATCGGCCGTGGCCAGCGTGAGCTGATCATCGGCGACCGCCAGTGCGGCAAGACCGCAGTCGCAGTCGACGCGATCATCAACCAGAAGGGCAAAAACCTCTTCTGTATCTACGTTGCGATCGGCCAGAAGGCTTCGTCGATCATGAACGTGGTGCGCAAGCTGGAAGAAACCGGCGCGCTGGAATACACGATCGTCGTGTCCGCTTCGGCTTCGGAATCGGCTGCGATGCAGTACCTCGCACCGTACGCCGGCTGCACGATGGGCGAATACTTCCGCGACCGCGGTCAGGACGCGCTGATCGTTTATGACGACTTGACCAAGCAGGCTTGGGCATACCGTCAGATCTCGCTGCTGCTGCGCCGCCCGCCGGGCCGTGAAGCTTATCCGGGTGACGTGTTCTATCTGCACTCGCGTCTGCTCGAGCGTGCTGCTCGCGTGTCGGAAGAGTACGTCGAGAAGTTCACCAACGGCGAAGTGAAGGGCAAGAGCGGTTCGCTGACGGCGCTGCCGGTCATCGAAACGCAGGCAGGCGACGTGACCGCATTCGTTCCGACGAACGTGATCTCGATTACCGACGGCCAGATCTTTCTTGAAACCGACCTTTTCAACGCAGGTATCCGCCCGGCGATTAACGCTGGCGTGTCGGTGTCGCGTGTGGGTGGCGCGGCTCAGACGAAGGTCGTGAAGAAGCTGTCGGGCGGTATCCGTACCGACCTCGCGCAGTACCGTGAACTCGCTGCGTTCGCGCAGTTCGCATCGGACCTCGACGAAGCGACCCGCAAGCAGCTCGAGCGCGGCCGCCGCGTGACGGAACTGCTGAAGCAGCCGCAGTATCAGCCGCTGCAAGTGTGGGAACTGGCTGTGTCGCTGTTCGCGGCGAACAACGGCTATCTCGACGACCTCGAAGTTGCTCAAGTCCTGCCGTTCGAAAAGGGCTTGCGCGACCAACTGAAGTCGAGCCATGCTGAGCTGGTCAAGCGTATCGAAGACACCAAGGAACTCTCGAAGGACGACGAAGGCCTGCTGCACACGGCCGTCAAAGACTTCAAGAAGTCCGGCGCTTATTGATCCGCGAGTGATCCGCAAGGCATAAACGGACCTTGAAGCGGCGCGGGCCGCATGCGAATGCTCCCGCGCTACTTCGGCCGCATTGCATGGGACCCGAGTTAGCGCTAAAGCGCTAACTCGGGCCGACAAAGGAGCAAGCAATGGCTGGAATGAAGGAAATTCGCGGCAAGATCAAGAGCGTGCAAAACACGCGCAAGATCACGAAAGCGATGGAGATGGTGGCCGCATCGAAGATGCGCCGCGCTCAGGAGCGCATGCGCGCTGCTCGCCCGTATGCCGACAAGGTCCGCGATATCGCCGCGCACATGAGCCGTGCGAACCCGGAGTATCGTCACCCGTTCATGGTGTCGAACGAAGGCGCGAAGGCGGCCGGCATCATCCTCGTCACGACTGATAAAGGTCTGTGCGGCGGGATGAACACCAACGTGCTGCGTGCGTCGCTGCAGAAGTTCAAGGAACTGGAAGGCCAGGGCAAGACGATCGAGGCAACCGCGATCGGCAGCAGGGGTCTGGGCTTCCTGAACCGACTGCAGGCGAAAGTCGTGTCGAACGTCGTGCAACTGGGCGATACGCCGCATCTGGAAAAACTGATCGGCGCTGTGAAGGTGCAGCTCGACCTGTACTCGGAAGGGAAGATTTCGGCGGTGTACCTCGCGTACACACGCTTCGTCAACACGATGAAGCAGGAGCCGGTGATCGAGCAACTGCTGCCATTGTCGGCGGACCAGTTCGAGCGCACGGAAGAAGACGGTACGACGCCGAGCACGCAGTGGGACTACATCTACGAGCCGGATGCGCAGGCAGTGGTGGACGAACTGCTGGTGCGTTATGTCGAAGCGCTGGTCTATCAGGCCGTCGCGGAAAACATGGCATCGGAGCAGTCGGCCCGCATGGTCGCGATGAAAGCCGCTTCGGACAACGCGAAGACGGTCATCAACGATCTGCAGCTCGTCTACAACAAGAGCCGTCAGGCCGCGATCACGAAAGAACTGTCGGAAATCGTCGGTGGAGCGGCGGCCGTCTGACCCCGGTCAGGCAGGTCGTTGCGTGTGCGCCCGAGCGGCGCACCCATCGGAGAAACTGCGCCTTTGCGCGAGTGAAGAATTGAGTATCTAAAGGAAAAGCGATGAGTACTACTGCTTTGGTAGAAGGCAAGATCGTACAGTGCATCGGCGCGGTGATCGACGTGGAATTTCCGCGTGAAACCATGCCGAAGATCTACGACGCGCTCATTCTGGAAGGTTCGGAACTGACGCTCGAAGTCCAGCAGCAGCTGGGCGACGGCGTGGTCCGTACCATCTGTCTGGGTGCTTCGGATGGTCTGCGCCGCGGCACGATCGTCAAGAACACGGGCAACCCGATCAGCGTGCCGGTCGGCAAGCCGACCCTCGGCCGTATCATGGACGTGCTTGGCCGTCCGATCGACGAAGCCGGCCCGATCTCGAGCGAAACCACGCGTGCGATCCACCAGAAGGCTCCGGCGTTCGACCAACTGTCGCCGTCGACCGAGCTGCTCGAAACCGGCATCAAGGTTATCGACCTGATCTGCCCGTTCGCGAAGGGCGGTAAGGTGGGTCTGTTCGGTGGCGCCGGCGTGGGCAAGACCGTGAACATGATGGAACTGATCAACAACATCGCGAAGGAACACGGCGGTTACTCCGTGTTCGCCGGTGTGGGCGAGCGTACCCGCGAAGGGAACGACTTCTATCATGAAATGAAGGACTCGAACGTTCTCGACAAGGTCGCGCTGGTGTACGGCCAGATGAACGAGCCGCCGGGCAACCGTCTGCGCGTCGCGCTGACCGGCCTGACGATGGCCGAGCACTTCCGTGACGAAGGCCTCGACGTGCTGTTCTTCGTCGACAACATCTACCGTTTCACGCTGGCCGGTACCGAAGTGTCGGCACTGCTCGGCCGTATGCCGTCGGCAGTGGGCTATCAGCCGACGCTGGCTGAAGAAATGGGTAAGTTGCAAGAGCGTATTACGTCGACCAAGACTGGCTCGATCACGTCGGTGCAGGCCGTGTACGTCCCTGCAGACGACTTGACCGACCCGTCGCCAGCTACGACCTTCGGCCACCTCGACGCAACCGTCGTGCTGTCGCGTGACATCGCTTCGCTCGGTATCTACCCCGCGGTGGACCCGCTCGATTCGACCTCGCGTCAGATCGACCCGCACGTGATCGGCGAAGAGCACTATTCGATCACGCGCGGCGTGCAGCAAACGCTGCAGCGCTATAAGGAACTGCGCGACATTATCGCGATTCTGGGCATGGACGAACTCGCGCCGGAAGACAAGCTCGCCGTCGCGCGCGCTCGTAAGATTCAGCGTTTCCTGTCGCAGCCGTTCCACGTCGCTGAAGTGTTCACGGGTTCGCCGGGCAAGTACGTGCCGCTGAAGGAAACGATCCGTGGCTTCAAGATGATCGTCGAAGGCGAGTGCGACCACCTGCCGGAGCAAGCGTTCTACATGGTCGGCACGATCGACGAAGCCTTCGAAAAAGCCAAGAAGATCCAGTAAAGGTCGGGTGTAACGAAGCGGGCGCCGACCTCGCGCATCACGGCTGCCAAAACGGTAGTGTTGCGCAAAGCCAGCGTCTCTGATTACGCTCAACCCGCCTTGTATGGGACGGGAGTCAGCACTCAAGCGCTAACTCTCGTCGACAGGAGTCGACACATATGGCAACCATTAAAGTAGACGTCGTCAGCGCGGAAGAGCAAATCTTTTCGGGCCAGGCGAAGTTCGTCGCGCTGCCAGGCGAAGCGGGTGAACTCGGCATTCTGCCGGGCCACACGCCGCTCATCACGCGGATCCGTCCGGGTGCGGTGCGCATCGAAGTTGAAAACGGCGAAGAAGAGTTTGTGTTCGTCGCCGGCGGCATCCTCGAGGTCCAACCGGGTGCAGTGACGGTTCTCGCCGACACCGCGATCCGCGGCAAGGATCTCGACGAAGCCAAGGCCGAAGACGCACGCAAGCGTGCGGAAGAGGCGCTGCAGAACACGGGCTCGAACCTCGAGTACGCGACCGCACAGGCGGAACTCGCGTACGCGACGGCGCAGCTCGCGGCAATCCAGCGTCTGCGCAAGCTGCGCGGCCAGCACTAAAGCAGCACGTAGTGGAAGAAAGCAGCCTGCGCGGCTGCTTTTTTTTGATAGCTAGTTGACGTTTACGTAAAGGTCGGCAAAATCCACGAGGTTGGAGAAACGGACGGTCACCGCTCGCCGCGGTCGATGCGACGCGGTGCGGGTAAGACTTGATGCCGGCCGGATACGCGCCGGTGCACAATCGATTTCAAATTCATTTCAATCGAGCGCGCTTGCGCTCACGGAGACAACACCATGGCAACGCATAGCTCGGGAGAAGGTGCGCTCATCGAACCCGCGGATGGACTGTCGTATGTGCGCGGGTCGACTGAAAATCCGTTGAGCGAAGCGACCGTCGGCGAGCTTCTGCGCGACACCGCGGCGCGCTTTCCCGACCGGCCGGCCGTGGTGTTTCGGGAGCAGCGCATCCGCTGGACGTGGAGCGAATTCGCGCAGGAAGTGGATGTGCTTGCGTCCGGGCTGCTTGCACTCGGCATCGCGAAGGGCGATCGCGTCGGCATCTGGTCGCCGAACCGCGTCGAGTGGCTGCTGACGCAGTTCGCGACCGCGCGTATCGGCGCGATCCTCGTCAACATCAATCCTGCCTACCGGCTCGCGGAGCTCGAATACGCGCTGAACAAGGCCGGTTGCAAGGCGATCGTCACCGCCGAGCGCTTCAAGACGTCGATGTACCTCGAGATGCTGCAGGAACTCGCGCCCGAATTGGCGACGCAGCCGCCGGGTGAACTGCATGCCGCGCGGCTGCCGGAACTGCGCTACGTGATCCGCATGTGCGACACGGAGACCCCAGGCATGCTGAGCTTTTCCGACGTGATCGAGCGTGGCCGTGCGTCGTTCGACGCCACTCGGCTCGATGCGATCGGCGCGACGCTGTCGTGCCGGGAGCCGATCAACATCCAGTTCACGAGCGGCACGACGGGCAATCCGAAGGGCGCGACGCTGACGCATCGCAACGTCGTGAACAACGCGCGCTATATCGCGATGGCGATGCGGCTCAGCGAGCAGGACGGCCTGTGCATTCCAGTGCCGCTGTACCACTGCTTCGGGATGGTGCTGGCGGTGCTCGCGTGCGTGTCGGTCGGGGCGAACATGGTGTTTCCGGGCGAGGGCTTCGATCCGGCCGCGACACTCACCGCGACCGCGGAGGAAAAATGCACCGCGCTGCACGGCGTCCCGACGATGTTCATCGCAGAACTCGACCATCCGACCTTCGCCTCGTACGACTTCTCGCGGCTGCGCACCGGCATCATGGCGGGCTCGCCGTGTCCGATCGAGACGATGAAGAAGGTCGTCTCGAAGATGCACCTGAGCGAGATTACGATCGCCTACGGCATGACGGAAACCAGCCCAGTCTCGTTCCAGAGCTCGACGACCGATCCGCTCGACAAGCGTACGACGACAGTCGGTCGCATCCAGCCGCATCTCGAAGTGAAAATCGTTGATCCGCTCGGCAATATCGTGCCGGTCGGCGAAACGGGCGAGCTATGCACGCGCGGCTACTCGGTGATGCTCGGTTACTGGGGGGACGACGCGAAGATGCACGAGAGTATCGTCGACGGCTGGATGCACACGGGCGACCTGGCGACGCTCGACGCCGAAGGCTATTGCAACATCGTTGGCCGGCTGAAGGACATGCTGATTCGCGGCGGCGAAAACATCTATCCGCGCGAGATCGAGGAGTTTCTGTTCCGTCACCCGAAGATCCAGAGCGTGCAGGTGTTCGGCGTGCCCGATACCAGGTATGGCGAAGAAGTATGCGCGTGGATCGTGCTGCGGACCGGCGAACAGGCGACGGCAGAAGAAATCCAGCAGTTCTGCCAGGGACAGATTGCGCACTACAAGGTGCCGCGATATATCCGCTTCGTCGATGAACTGCCGATGACCGTGACCGGCAAGGTGCAAAAATTCGTGATGCGCGAACGGATGATCGGCGAGTTGAAACTCAGAGAGGATAAGACGGCATGACGCCGCCGCAGCACGCTGCGCAGCCAAATATGCCAAATAGGTACGGTAGAACAGGAGTTGCGCGGCGAGGATTCGTCGCGCGCAAACGTTTGAGCAGGCGAAAAAAAAGCGGGCCTGGAGCCCGCTAAAAACCACACGCTACGGGGTTAGCGCGAGGAGACCAAAGATGGGACGGTTATCACGACGCCCCTGCGTCGATGACGGCCCCAGCAGGGATGCCCCTTTACAGGGCTTCGGCAAGCGCCGACCGGCAAGTGCATCGTATCTGCTCACACCACGCACACAGCCACATCCGTGTTGAAACCGTTGAGGGCATTGTGGGCGAATTACCCTATGAACGCGGTAACAAAGTGTTTCAGGTTGTAACGCCCGCCAGATAAGGCGCTGCGGGATTTATTGCCAAAATGAAACCTTTAAAACGTAGTTATTACCGATGACTACGCCGCAATTTAATACGCATGATTGATGCCATTCATGACGCCTGGTGCAGCAGAAATTGGGTCACTAATCAGCGTGAAATGGTTGCGTCTGCAGCGTTCGAGCGACGAATTTCCTGCGGAACCAGCGCTGTGACCCTGCCCCGAAATACATCGCAATTCGAGGAAAAACCTGTGATGCAATGCAGCAAAGCGAATCCGCTTGTGCCGCGTATTGGAAAGGGGCGCATCGCTGCACCTTGGACCTGATCCGGACAGTTATACGACCCGACGACGTCGCCCTTCGTTACATCATCGCCGGCACCCAAATCTCCAGGCGCACGAAGGCCGTCTTCGCAATCAGTCAGCAGCTGACGCCCTCCAACGGACACGGTCGGCTTACTTCAACCACTTGTCCGAGATAGCCTGATACTCGCCGGTCGCTCGAGCGAGATGCAGCCACTGATCGACGTATTGCTGGAACGCGACATCCCCGCGCGGTAGCAACCAGGCCTTCTCGCCGTACTGGAACGGCTTGTCCGGATGCACCGAGCAGAGGCCGGGATTGAGTTTCTGCTGCAGCAGCGTTTCCGACGCATCCGTCACCATCACGTCCGCCTTGCCCGCGAGGATCTGCTTGAAGATCGTCACGTTGTCCGGATAAACGGTCACGTTTGCGTGTGTGAAGTATTGCTTCGCGAACTTCTCGTTGGTGCCCCCCGGATTGACGATCACTCGTGTGGACGGTTGATCGATCTGCGCGACCGTCTGATATTTGTTGACGTCGTCGCAACGGACGATCGGCGTTTTGCCGTCGATCATGTAAGCCTGTGTGAAGAACGCATGCTTCTGGCGCTCGAGCGTCGGCGACACACCGCCAATGCCGATGTCGCACTTTGCGACGAAGTCGTTCATCAGGTTCGACCACGACGTCTTGACGAACTCGAGCTTCACGCCGAGCGACTTCGCGAGCGATTCAGCCATGTCGATATCGATGCCCTCGAACTGGCCATCGCCCCTGTAGAACGAATACGGCTTGTAGTCGCCGGTCGTGCAAGCGCGCAGCGTGCCGCGGCTGATGATGTCGTCGAGCCTGGAGGGCGCGGGCGCGGCGTTTTGCGCGCTGGCTACGCCGACGTTCATCAGGACGCCGGCGAGCGCGCCGAGCATTGCGAGTGCTGCCTTCTTCATCGAGTCTCCTGGTGGTGTGTAGTGTGCAATTCATCGGTAAAGCTGTTGGATAGTAGCTTGGCAGCGCGGGCTTGAACATCGGCCGTTCAGCCAGGGCGACCCGGGCAGCGGAAGACATCGACCCTGACCCGTGCGGGCAGTGGCGGGCGGTAGCTGATCGAGGTGCGTCCGAGCTGCTTCCCGCCCGCTTCCCACGACGCGCCGTCGCCACATTCATTACCCCGCGACGCGCGATGTCCGGAGCCGCCTCCGGTAAAATGCTCCTTTGCCCTCAGCTCTTCAGTCGCACGCAACGTGGCCCATCAACTCCTGAACGACACCTTTCTGCGCGCGCTGCTGCGCCAGCCCACCGACTACACGCCGATCTGGCTGATGCGGCAGGCTGGCCGCTATCTGCCGGAATACAACGCCACGCGCGGCCGCGCGGGCAGTTTCCTCGGTCTCGCGAAGAACCCGGCTTTCGCGACGGAAGTCACCTTGCAGCCCCTCGATCGCTATCCGCTCGACGCCGCGATCCTGTTCTCCGACATCCTGACCGTGCCCGACGCGATGGGCCTCGGTCTCGAGTTCGTCAACGGCGAAGGGCCGAGATTTGCCCGTCCGGTGCGCACCGAAGACGACGTCGCGCGCCTGGCGGTACCCGACATCGACGCGACACTGCGCTACGTGACCGACGCCGTGCGTGAAATCCGCTCGGCGCTGAAGGACGCGCAAGGCCGCCAGCGCGTGCCTCTGATCGGCTTCTCAGGCAGCCCGTGGACGCTCGCGTGCTACATGGTGGAAGGAAGCGGCTCGGCGGACTTTCGCACCGTCAAATCGATGCTGTACGCGCGTCCCGATCTGCTGCAGCGGATTCTCGAGGTCAACGCGCGCTCGGTCGCGGCATATCTGAACGCGCAGATCGAAGCCGGCGCGCAAGCGGTGATGATTTTCGACACATGGGGCGGAGCGCTCGCCGATGGCATCTATCAGCGCTTTTCGCTGCGCTACATCGAGCAGGTGGTCAGCCAGCTGAAGCGCGAACACGACGGCGAAAAAGTGCCCGTAATCGCGTTCACGAAGGGGGGCGGCTTGTGGCTCGACGACATCGCCGCGAGCGGCGTCGACGCGGTGGGCCTCGACTGGACCGTGAACCTCGGCAAGGCGCGCGAACGTGTCGGTGGCAAGGTGGCGCTTCAGGGCAACATCGATCCGTCGGTGCTGTTTGCGCCGCCTGCCGCGATCCGCATGGAAGCGCGCGCGGTGCTCGACAGTTTCGGCAATCATCCCGGCCACGTTTTCAATCTGGGTCACGGCATTTCACAGTTCACGCCGCCAGAGCATGTTGCTGAACTGGTCGACGAAGTGCATCGTCACAGCCGCGCTATTCGTAGTGGCGCACATACGCCCGCGTGAGTGTGTAATCATTACCGTTTCTTGTTGCATCGCAGCGAATTGGGCTCTCGCCCTAAGGACCGCAGCTCCGCGAATACGCCGCCAGATGGTGGTCTTACGAAAGTCAAGAGCTGACTTATGCACACTTCGCACGCTGCGGCGCGGCAGAGACTTTAATCGTGCCCCGACCCTTGCACATACTCGGCGCATTTGATCTGAGCCTTGCCGGGCAAGGGTTTGCGGGGCGCGTGATGAAATGTGCGGAATCCCACACAAGGCCGTCGCGGCGCCGTTTGCGGCCCGTCGAAGCGAAGTTCTCAACAAAGTTATCCACAGGGCCGCGAGCCGAGCGCAATTGTTCAGTCGAATCCAAAACTTAGCGGTGAAATTAAGGTTTTACTTTAACTTCTACGGCTTCGCGTCCCATGCGACCCACCCCGCGCCGCGAGTTGGCCTCCTGCCGGCTCATCCTCAGCGCCACGCCGAGTGAACGAAATGTTCGTCCGCGTCGCGCTCGACCATCCGCTGCCGACCCTGTTCGACTACCGCTGCGACATCTCCACGGCGGCTGTCGTAGGCACGCTCGTCAGCGTTCCGTTTGGCAAGCGGCACGTGGTGGGGCTCGTTTGCGAAGTGACCGCTCACAGCGACGTGCCGGCCGAGCGCCTGCGTGATGTGGATCAGGTCTGCACGGCGTGTCCGCCGGTGTCGACACATTGGCTCGCGCTCGCCGCATTCGCCGCTGACTACTATCAGCGCGGTCTCGGCGAGGTGGCGCTGCCGGGGTTGCCGCAGGCGCTGCGCGACGCGTCGCGCTGGTCGCGGCTGTTCGCGCCGGAAGAGCGCTATCGGTTGACGGCCGAGGGCCGCACGGTATTGCCTGACGCCTTGCCGGCCCGCGCGACCGCGCTCCGAGCGCTCGCTCAAGCGCTCGCTCGAGCCGACTTCCTCCTCGCTGCCGACGCCCGCGCGCTGCATCCGAAGGCGCTGGCGACACTCGACACATGGCAGACGGCAGGCTGGGTCACGCTCGATGTGATCGACGCCAGCACGGTGCCCGCCGCCGCGTCGCTGCCGAACATGCCCGCGCCTGCCCTGCCAACCCTCACCGACGAACAGGCGAGTGCCGTCGAAGCGATCCGCGACGCCCACGGCTTCGCGCCGTTCCTGCTGCACGGGGTGACGGGCAGCGGCAAGACCGAGGTGTATCTGCGCGCGCTCGCCGCGATTCTGGCCGGCAAGCCCGATGCGCAAGCGCTCGTGCTGGTACCGGAAATCAACCTGACGCCGCAGTTCGAGGCGGCGTTCCGCGCCCGCTTCGCCGCGCTCGACGCCAGCGCGATCGTCACGCTGCATAGCGGCCTCGCCGAAGGCGAGCGCGCCCGCAACTGGTTCGCCGCGCACACCGGCCGCGCGCGCATCGTGCTCGGCACGCGGCTCGCGGTGCTCGCGTCGCTGCCGCGGCTGGCGATCATCGTCGTCGACGAGGAGCACGATCCGGCCTACAAGCAGCAGGAAGGCTTGCGCTATTCGGCGCGCGATCTCGCGATCTATCGGGCGAAGCAACTCGGCGTGCCGGTCGTGCTTGGCTCGGCGACGCCGTCGCTCGAGAGCTGGTGGCAGGCAGATCAGGGCCGCTACGAGCGGCTCACGCTGTCGCGCCGCGCCGTCGCCGAGGCCGCACTGCCGAGCGTGCGTCTCATCGATCTCGAAGACGAGCGCCGGCGCGGGCGGGCATCGATCGAAGGTTTGTCGGGCCCGTTGATCGCCGCGATAAAGGCGCGGCTCGAACGCGGCGAGCAGAGCCTCGTGTTCCTCAACCGCCGTGGCTACGCGCCGCAACTCGCCTGCGACGCGTGCGGCTGGGTGGCCGGTTGTCCGCGCTGCAGCGCCTACGTCGTGCTGCACAAGCCCGAGCGCGCGCTGCGCTGCCATCACTGCGGCTGGGAGTCTCGTATCCCGCGTTCGTGCCCGGAGTGCGGCAACGTCGATATCGCACCGCTCGGGCGCGGCACGCAGCGCGTCGAGGAAACGCTTGCGAGCGCGGTGCCGGGCGCCCGTGTGCTGCGTATCGACGCCGACAGCACGCGCCGCAAGGGCAGCGCGCAGGCGTTGTTCTCGGACGTGCACGCGGGTGAGGTCGATATTCTGGTCGGCACGCAGATGATCGCGAAGGGACACGATTTCCAGCGCGTGTCACTGGTTGGCGTGCTGAACGCCGATACCGCGCTGTTTTCGCATGATTTCCGCGCGAGCGAGCGCCTGTTCGCGCAGCTGATGCAGGTGAGCGGCCGCGCGGGCCGCGCCGGTCTGCCGGGCGAAGTGCTGGTGCAGACGCGCTATCCGCGTCACGCGCTGTATCACGCGCTGTGCCGTCATGACTACGTCGGCTTCGCCAATGCGACGCTCGCCGAGCGACGCGACGCGCACCTGCCGCCGTTCGTCTACCAGGCGCTGTTGCGCGCCGAAGGCCGCACGCTCGAAGCGGCGCTCGCGTTTCTGCAGCAGGCCGCCGCCGAACTTGCGCGGATTCCTGCCGCCGAGCGCGTCACCGTCTACGACGCAGTGCCGCTCACGATCGTCAAGGTGATGCACGTGCATCGCGCGCAACTGCTGATCGAAAGCGCATCGCGCGCGGCGCTGCAGGCTACGCTGCGCACGTGGCAGCCACTGTTGCGCGCGCTCAAGGGCGTGCTGCGCTGGAACCTCGAAGTCGATCCGCTCGACATCTGACGCCACGGGCCAGATGACGCCCGCCATACTTCTTTGAGTCATATCCATAGAGCGAATGATCGTTTCGCTTTGCGATCCCGCTCGCCTATAGTCGCCAAATCGGCGCATTTTTGGGCTAAACGACAATAACTTCGCGCCGATGCCATCCAACTTTCGCGGGGCATCTGCAATGAGCGACACCCGTCACACCGTGCCGGAGGGCGCCGCGCCGGCTCAGCGGCAAGGTACACAAGACGCGCAAACCGCACGAGGCAGCGGCTTTTCGCTGACCGAAGACTGGCTCGCCGCGGGCGTCGGCCTGCTCGTGATCGTGATCGCGTGGGCGCTGTTCACGTCGGGCAGCAGCATCAAGTGGCTCGCGGTCGCGCCGGCCAAATGGTCGAGCGTCGCGCAGGCCGCGCAGGACATCGGCAAGCATCTACCCAACTACTTCGCGCTATTCGCGACATTCGCGGTGCTGTTCGGCGCGAGCGTCGCGCTGCTCCGGCAGCGCGTCGGCGCGTTTCTCGCCGCGTTCGTCGTGGTGTTCGTCGCTTCCGCGCTGATTCTGACGCTCGGCGCATGGGTCGACGCGTCCAGGTACAACCTCGAGCCGCCGCTCGTCGCGCTCGCGCTCGGGCTGCTCGTGTCGAACCTGTTCACGCTGCCGGAGTGGCTCGCGGCTGGGCTGCGCGTCGAGTTTTACATCAAGGTCGGTATCGTGCTGCTCGGCGCGACGCTGCCGTTCACGCTGCTCGTGTGGGCCGGTCCGGTCGCGGTCGTCCAGGCGAGCATCGTCTCATTGGTGACGTTCTTCGTGATCTTTCTCGTTGCGCGAGCATTCGGACTCGATCGACGCTTTGCCGCCGTGCTCGGTGTCGGCGGCGCGGTGTGCGGCGTGTCGGCGGCGATCGCGATTGCCGGCGCGGTACGGGCGAAACGCGAGCAGGCGTCGGTCGCGATCACGCTGGTCGTGCTGTGGGCGATCGTGATGATCTTCGTGCTGCCGTTCGCGTCGCGCTCGCTCGGACTGCCGACGGCCGTCGCCGGCGCCTGGATCGGCACCTCCGAATTCGCCGACGCCGCGGGCATCGCCGCCGCCCAGGCCTACGGCGATTTCGCGCGCCACGCGGGCGGCGCGATCGCCGGCGCGCCGGAAGCGTCGTTGCAGGCCTTCACGCTGATGAAGGTGGTCGGCCGCGACATCTGGATCGGCATCTGGGCGTTCGTGCTCGCAATCGTCGCGACGACGCGCTGGGAAGCGCAGGACAGCGGCGTCGCCGCGCGCGCGAATGCCGGTGAGATCTGGGCGCGTTTCCCGAAGTTCGTGATCGGCTTCGTGATCGCGTCGGCGTTGGTCACGTGGATCGCGAGCCATTATTCACTCGCCGATTACCGTAAGGTCGTCACGCCGGAGTTCGTCGCGCCGATCACGGTGCTGCGCACGTGGGCGTTCACCTTCTGCTTCCTGAGCATCGGTCTGACGACGCGCTTGCGCTCGCTTGCCGCGACCGGTCTGAAGCCGTTCCTCGCGTTCACGGCGGGCGTGGTGGTCAATATCGCGATCGGTTACGCGCTGTCCGCACACGTGTTCGCGTCGTACTGGAACAGCCTCGGATAACGCCATGAAGATTTCGATGGATCGTGGCGCCGGCGCTGCGCCATACGTAGGCGCCGTAGAGCGCAGCTGCGCGGCGGACGCGCCCTGCTGCGCCGCATGCCGGCATCGCGTGAGCGAACGGGATGCGCTCGAGCAGCGTATCCCAGGGCTTGCCGTGTTCAGTTCAGGGTTCGGCGCGAGCGTCGCCGATAGCCGACTGTGTGGTCTGCATGACCAGTTGGTATCGCCCGGCGATGTCTGTGCGCGGTTCGAGCCGGCTGCGCCGTCGCTCGGGCCGCGCTGATCCAACAGCGATCTTCAGGCGCAAATCCCCGTGCCAATCCAGTCGCGAATCCCCACATTCGCGCGCATCCGGCTTCATGAGCCGTTGCGCGCCTCTCCTGATCTCAGTCGTTCAGCGCGTTTCGCGTATCGCCCGCCGATCCACGCGAGGCCGCGCTCGCACGCTTGCGCTCCTCTTCGCGCCGAGTCGAGCCCCTTGTCGCGCCTCGAATGAAAAACACCGCACAGGCCGCGCACAGCGCCCAGATGCCCAGTATTACCAGCCACTTTTCCATTACACCAACCCTCGAGAACCCCGTTTATCTTTTCTGCGTGCCCTGAAACCGACGTTTCGGGCCGTCCGTCTTCGTGCTTCTGTATATCGGCGCGCGAAGTCGTTTGATAAGGCTTATTTCAAAAAGAATCACGCCAGGGAAAGTACCGATCGAAAACACCCCGGTTCGACTGTCGGTCACCGCCCGGAAACCCATGTTCCATAAGGCTTCCGACGGGGTGCAACCAACCTGCCGATTTGGTTGCACCTTTTTATTTGGAGGCGTACGATTCGCCCAACTTTTAGTCTTTCGCCAGGCTCGCGCCCGATATCAGAGAAGGAAACATGGCTAGCACCACCCTTGGCGTCAAGGTCGACGACCTCCTGCGTTCCCGGCTCAAAGATGCCGCCACCCGCCTCGAGCGCACCCCGCACTGGTTGATCAAGCAGGCGATTTTCGCCTACCTCGAAAAGATCGAGCACGGCCAGTTGCCGCCCGAACTGTCAGGCGCGACCGGCACGGCCGATCTCGCCGACGGCGCGGCGGTCGAGAACGAGGAAGACGGCGCATCCCATCCGTTCCTCGATTTCGCGCAGAACGTGCAACCGCAGTCGGTGCTGCGCGCGGCGATCACCGCCGCGTATCGCCGCCCTGAACCCGAGTGCGTGCCGTTCCTGCTCGGCCAGGCGCGTCTGCCGGCCAACCTCGCCGGCGACGTGCAGGTGATGGCCGGCAAGCTCGTCGAAACGCTGCGCTCAAAGAGCAAGGGCGGCGGCGTCGAAGGGCTGATCCACGAATTTTCGCTGTCGAGCCAGGAAGGCGTCGCACTGATGTGCCTCGCCGAGGCGCTGCTGCGCATTCCCGATCGCGCGACCCGCGACGCGCTGATCCGCGACAAGATCAGCAAGGGCGACTGGAAATCGCACGTCGGCCAGGCGCCGTCGCTATTCGTCAACGCGGCGACCTGGGGCCTGATGATCACCGGCAAGCTGGTGACGACCAATAGCGAGACGAGCCTGTCGTCGGCGCTCACGCGCCTGATCGGCAAGGGCGGCGAGCCGCTGATCCGCAAGGGCGTCGACATGGCGATGCGCCTGATGGGCGAGCAGTTCGTGACCGGCGAGAACATTTCCGAAGCGCTCGCGAACAGCCGCAAGTACGAGGCGCGCGGTTTCCGCTATTCATACGACATGCTCGGCGAAGCGGCCACCACCGAGGCCGACGCGCAGCGCTACTACGCGTCGTACGAGCAGGCGATCCACGCGATCGGCAAGGCCGCGGGCGGCCGCGGCATCTACGAGGGCCCCGGCATCTCGATCAAGCTGTCGGCGCTGCATCCGCGCTACTCGCGCGCGCAGCAGGAACGCACGATGAGCGAGCTGCTGCCGCGCGTGCGTTCGCTCGCGATCCTCGCGCGCCGCTACGACATCGGCCTCAATATCGACGCCGAAGAAGCCGACCGCCTCGAACTCTCGCTCGACCTGCTCGAAGCGCTGTGCTTCGATCCGGAGCTGCAAGGCTGGAACGGCATCGGCTTCGTCGTGCAGGCGTATCAGAAGCGCTGCCCGTTCGTGATCGACTACCTGATCGATCTGGCGCGCCGCAGCCGCCACCGTGTCATGGTGCGGCTCGTGAAGGGCGCGTACTGGGATACGGAAATCAAGCGCGCGCAGGTCGACGGCCTCGAAGGCTATCCGGTCTACACGCGCAAGGTCTACACCGACGTGTCGTACCTCGCCTGCGCGAAGAAACTGCTCGGCGCGCCCGATGCCGTCTATCCGCAGTTCGCGACGCACAACGCGCACACGCTGTCGGCGATCTATCAGCTCGCAGGCAACAACTACTACCCCGGCCAGTACGAGTTCCAGTGCCTGCACGGCATGGGCGAGCAGCTCTACGAAGAAGTCACCGGCCGCGACAAGCTGAACCGCCCGTGCCGCGTGTACGCACCGGTCGGTACGCATGAGACGCTGCTCGCGTACCTCGTGCGCCGGCTGCTCGAGAACGGCGCGAACACGTCGTTCGTGAACCGCATCGCCGACGAATCCGTCGCGATCAAGGAGCTGGTCGCCGATCCGGTCGAGGAAGCGTCGAGGATCGTGCCGCTCGGCGCGCCGCACGCGCGCATTCCGCTGCCGCGCAACCTGTATGGCGCGCAACGGCTCAATTCGATGGGCTTCGATCTGTCGAACGAGCATCGGCTCGCGTCGCTGTCGTCGGCGCTGCTCGCGAGCGCGCATCATCCGTGGCGCGCCGCGCCGATGCTCGAAGACAACCAGATCGCGGTCGGCGCCGGGCGCGACGTGCGCAACCCGGCCGACCATCGTGATCTCGTCGGCACGGTCGTCGAAGCGACGGCGGAGCACGTGAGCGCCGCGCTCGGCCATGCGGTGGCCGCCGCGCCGATCTGGCAGGCGACGCCGGTCGAGGCGCGCGCGGATTGCCTCGCGCGTGCCGCGGATCTGCTCGAAGCGCAGATGCATACGCTAATGGGCCTCGTGGTGCGCGAAGCGGGCAAATCGCTCGCCAACGCGGTCGCGGAAATCCGCGAAGCGATCGACTTCCTGCGCTACTACTCGACGCAGATCCGCGACGAGTTTTCGAACGACACGCATCGGCCGCTCGGTCCGGTGGTCTGTATCAGCCCGTGGAATTTCCCGCTGGCGATTTTCATGGGCCAGGTGGCCGCCGCGCTCGCGGCCGGCAACACGGTGCTCGCGAAACCGGCCGAGCAGACGCCGCTGATCGCAGCTCAAGCGGTGCGAATTCTACGCGAAGCGGGCGTGCCGGCGGGCGCGGTGCAACTGCTGCCGGGCAATGGCGAGACGGTCGGAGCCGCGCTGGTCGCCGATCCGCGCACGCGTGCGGTGATGTTTACCGGCTCGACCGAAGTCGCGCGTCTGATCAACAAGACGCTGTCCGGCCGACTCGATCCGGATGGCAAGCCGATTCCGCTGATCGCCGAAACCGGCGGCCAGAACGCGATGATCGTCGACTCGTCGGCGCTCGCCGAGCAGGTCGTCGCCGACGTGCTGCAGTCGTCTTTCGACTCCGCCGGTCAACGGTGTTCGGCGTTGCGCGTTCTTTGTCTGCAGGACGATGTCGCGGACCGCACGCTCGAAATGCTGACGGGCGCGATGCGCGAGCTCGCGCTCGGCAACCCGGATCGGCTGTCGACCGACGTCGGCCCGGTGATCGACCTGGACGCGAAGCGCGGCATCGACGCCCACATCGCGGCGATGCGCGACAAGGGCCGCAAGGTCGAGCAACTGCCGCTGCCGGAGGGCGCGACGCAGGGTACTTTCGTGCCGCCGACGCTGATCGAGCTCGACAGCATCGACGAGCTGAAGCGCGAAGTGTTCGGTCCGGTGCTGCACGTGGTGCGCTATCGCCGCAGCCAGCTCGACAAGCTGCTCGAACAGATTCGCGCGACGGGTTATGGTTTGACGCTCGGCATCCACACGCGCATCGACGAAACGATCGCGCACGTGATCAGCCGCGCACACGTAGGCAACATCTACGTGAACCGCAACGTGATCGGCGCGGTGGTCGGGGTGCAGCCGTTCGGTGGCGAAGGACTGTCGGGTACGGGGCCGAAGGCCGGCGGTGCGTTATATCTGCAGCGTCTGCTCGCAACGCGTCCGGCTGGTTTGCCGAAGTCGCTCGCGCAGGCGCTGGTGGTCGAAGTACCGCAGGCGGCGCAGGCTGCAGAACAGGGCGACAATCCGGCGGCCGCGCTGAGCGCGTTGCGCGACTGGCTGATCGCCGAGCGCGAGCCGCAGCTTGCCGCGCGTTGCGACGGCTATCTGTCGCATGTGCCGGCGGGCGCGACCGCGGTACTGTCGGGGCCGACCGGCGAGCGCAATACGTACACGCTGGGCCCGCGCGGCACGGTGCTGTGTATCGCGTCGACGGCGAGCGGCGCGCGCGTGCAGTTCGCGGCGGCGCTGGCTACGGGAAATCGTGCGTTGTTCGAGGGCGCGGCCGGTGAACAATTGGTTTCGCAATTGCCGGCGTCGCTGAAGGCCCACGCGAGCGTGAAGAAGAGCGCCGACGTGCCGTTCGACGCCGTGCTGTTCGAGGGCGACAGCGATGAGCTGCTCGCGCTCGTGAAGGAGGTCGCGAAGCGCGCGGGGCCGATCGTGTCGGTGCAGGGCGTCGCGGCCCGTGCGCTCGCGAGCGGCGACGAGGACTATGCGCTCGAGCGTCTGCTCACCGAGCGCTCGGTCAGCGTGAATACCGCGGCGGCAGGCGGCAATGCGAATTTGATGACGATCGGTTGAGCGAACCTCGGCGATTTATTCAATAGAAAGGAAGCGGCACGGCGACCCCGACACCGCTTCATCCACACCTGGTATCAAGGAGAAGCTATGCAACACAAAATGAAACAGCTGGCAGGCGCAGCTCTGGTTGCCGCCATGTCGCTGGCGGGGACGGCCAACGCTCAATCGACGGAAGACGTGAAGATCGGTTTCGCCGGTCCGATGACGGGCGCACAGGCGCACTATGGCAAGGACTTCCAGAACGGCATCACGCTCGCGGTCGAAGAGTTCAATGCGACGAAGCCGGTGATCGGCGGCAAGCAGGTTCGCATCGTGCTCGACTCGGCCGACGACCAGGCCGACCCGCGCACCGGCACGACGGTCGCGCAAAAGCTCGTGGATGACGGCATCAAGGGCATGCTGGGCCACTTCAACTCGGGCACGACGATTCCGGCCTCGCGCATCTACGCGAACGCGGGCATTCCGCAGATCGCGATGGCGACGGCGCCGGAATACACGCAGCAGGGCTTCAAGACCACCTTCCGCATGATGACGTCCGACACGCAGCAAGGCTCGGTCGCTGGCGCGTTCGCGGTGAAGAACCTCGGCATGAAGAAGATCGCGATCGTCGACGATCGCACCGCTTACGGCCAGGGTCTTGCGGATCAGTTCGAGAAGGCTGCGAAGGCGGCAGGCGCGACGATCGTCGATCGCGAATACACGAACGACAAGGCCGTCGACTTCAAGTCGATCCTGACCAAGCTGAAGTCGTCGAACCCGGATCTGATCTATTACGGCGGCGCGGATTCGCAAGCCGCACCGATGGTCAAGCAGATGAAGCAACTCGGCGTGAAGGCGCCGCTGATGGGCGGCGAAATGGTCCACACGCCGACCTTCATCAAGCTCGCCGGCGATGCGGCGAACGGCACGGTGGCTTCGCTCGCCGGTCTGCCGCTCGAAGAAATGCCGGGCGGCAAGGCATACGTCGAGAAGTACAAGGCGCGCTTCAACGAAGACGTGCAAACGTACTCGCCGTACGCGTTCGATGGCGCGATGGCGATGTTCACCGCGATGAAGAACGCGAACTCGACCGATCCTGCCAGGTACCTGCCGGTGCTCGCCAAGACGTCGAAGCCGGCCGTGACGTCGGCCAACCTCGCGTACGACGCGCGCGGCGATCTTAAGAACGGCGGTATCACGCTGTACAAGGTCGTCGATGGCAAGTGGACGACGCTGCAAAGCGTGGGCGGCAAGTAAGTTTTTTGCTGACTACGGTTGATAGAAAACCCCGCTCTGGCGGGGTTTTTTTATGGGCGGCGCGTTCGACACGCTGTCAGGCCACGTGGCGATTTTCACTGCCCGCGCATCTTCCTCCCCTGCTCACGAATCATCTCGAGCGTCGCCGCGGGCGTGCTCGCTTCCTGCGGCATGCGAATTTCGATCACGGCCGGCAGTTGCGATTCGATCGCGCGTTGCAACGCCGGCAGAAAATCCCCGGTACGTTCAACGGTCTCGCCATGCGCGCCGAACGATCGCGCGAATGCCGCGAAGTCCGGATTCGTGAGGCCGGTGCCATGCACGCGATGCGGATAGTGTCGCTCCTGATGCATGCGGATCGTCCCGAATTGGCTGTTGTTGACGACGATGAACAGCACGCGCAGGTCGTACTGCATCGCTGTCGCGAGCTCCTGCGCGGCCATCATGAAGCAGCCGTCGCCGGCGAGCGCGACCACCGCGCGCTGTGGATACAGCGACTTTGCCGCGAGCGCCGCCGGCACGCCGTAGCCCATCGCGCCGCTCGTCGGCGCGAGCTGAGAACGGAAGTGCCGATACGAGAAATGCCGATGCAGCCACGTCGCGTAATTGCCCGCGCCGTTCGTGAGGATCGCGTCGTCGGGCAAGTGGGCGCGTAACTGCTGGATCACTTCGCCCATCTGCACGTCGCCGGGAATTGGGCGCGGCTTGCGCCAATCCAGATACGCCCGATGCGCTTCCTCAGCGGCACCCGTCCAGGCGAGCCTGCCGGACGACGATGGTTCCAGTTCCACAAGCATCGCCGCAAGCTCAGGCATGCCCGAGACGATCGGCAGATCGGCCGCATATACGCGGCCCAGTTCTTCCGCGCCCTGATGCACGTGCACGAGCGTCTGCTTCGTCTTCGGGATGTCGAGCAGCGTGTAGCCGTTGGTCGTCGCTTCGCCGAGGCGCGGACCGAGCGCGAGCAGCAAGTCAGCGTCGCGAATGCGCTGAGCGAGCGCCGGATTGATGCCGAGACCGACGTCGCCCGCGTAGTTCGGATGCTCGTTGTCGAAGGTGTCCTGGAAGCGGAACGCGAGGCCAATCGGCAACTGCCAGTTTTCGATGAAACGCCGCAGGTCCGCGCATGCGGCCGCTGTCCAGCCGCTGCCGCCGGCGATCACCATCGGCCGTTGCGCGCCTTCGAGCAACTCGCGCAGCTTCGCGATCTGCGCGGCCGATGGCGACGCCGCCACGCGGTGATAAGCGGGTGCGCCTGGTACCGCGTCGCAGGCATCGCTCAGCACGTCTTCGGGCAGCGCCAGCACGACCGGCCCGGGCCTCCCCGAGGTGGCCGTATGAAACGCATGGCTCAGATATTCGGGGATGCGCTTCGGGTCGTCGATCTGCGCGACCCACTTCGCCATCTGACCGAACATGCGCCGGTAGTCGATCTCCTGAAATGCCTCGCGATCGAGATGTTCGCGCGCGCACTGACCGATCAGCAGAATCATCGGCGTGGAGTCCTGAAACGCAGTATGAACGCCGATCGACGCATGCGTCGCGCCCGGCCCGCGCGTGACGAGTGCGACACCCGGGCGGCCGGTCAGCTTGCCGAGCGCTTCGGCCATGTTCGCGGCCGCGGCTTCGTGACGGCAGACGATCGTCTGGATGCGCCCGGTTTCGTCGTGCAGCGAATCGAGCACGGCGAGAAAGCTTTCGCCGGGGACGCAGAACACGCGCTCGACGCCGTGTGTGAGCAACGCCTCGACGACGAGGCGCGCGCCGGTCGTGCGTGCGGTATGGGAAGCGATAGCGGAATTGGAAGCGGAATTGGCAGCGGGAGCATTCGGCAGCGACATTGCGAAGAAGCCTCCTGGCAGTGCGTGGGTGCGTTGGGATGGAGCCGCATCGGCGGAACGTGCAACAGCGGCCGATGGGCGCTTCGACAGCTTACGCCGAGCACGTGGGCGCTGTCATGGCGCAGCGCAACTGTTCGATCGGCGTGCGCGCAACACGATTGCGCAAATGAAAACGCGAGCCGCAGGGCCCGCGCTTTTCCGATGCGATCGCACGCAATTGAATGCCGCGCTCAACGACTCAACACTCGACGATATTTACCGCGAGGCCGCCGCGCGACGTTTCCTTGTACTTGGTCTTCATGTCCGCGCCGGTTTCGCGCATCGTCTTGATCACCGAATCGAGCGACACATAGTGGCTGCCGTCGCCGCGCAACGCCATGCGTGCGGCATTGACCGCCTTCACCGATGCCATCGCATTGCGCTCGATGCACGGAATCTGCACCATGCCGCCGACCGGATCGCAGGTGAGCCCGAGGTTGTGCTCCATGCCGATTTCCGCGGCGTTCTCGACCTGCTTCGGCGTGCCGCCCATCACGGCGGCCAGCGCGCCCGCGGCCATCGAGCATGCGACGCCGACTTCACCCTGACAGCCCACCTCCGCACCGGAGATCGACGCATTCAGCTTGTACAGGATGCCGATCGCGGCGGCCGTCATCAGGAAGTCGATCACGCCCTGCTCGTTCGCGCCCGGCATGAAGCGCGTGTAGTAATGCAGCACCGCCGGAATGATGCCGGCCGCGCCATTGGTCGGCGCGGTGACGACGCGCCCGCCCGCCGCGTTCTCTTCGTTGACGGCGATCGCGTACAGGTTGATCCAGTCGACCATGGACAGCGGGTCCTGCAACGCGCGCTCAGGGTTGCCCGTCAACGCGCGATACAGCTGCGGCGCGCGCCGCTTCACCTGGAAAGGTCCGGGCAAGTGACCATCGGCATCGGGATTGTTGATGCCGCATCCGCGCGCGACGCATGATTGCATCACGTCCCAGATCTTCAGCAGACCGGCGCGCGTCTCTTCCTCGCTGTGCCAGACGCGCTCGTTTTCCCACATCAACTGCGCGATGCTCTTGCCACTCGCCGCACACAGCGCGAGCAATTCGTTGCCGGTACGGAACGAATGCGGAAGCTGATCGACGGCGCTCAATACCTTCGTGTTCGGCGCGCCGGCCGTCACGACGAAGCCGCCGCCGACCGACAGATAGGTCGACTCGCGCAGCGTTGCCCCTTGCGCATCGAAGGCGAACAGCTTCAGGCCGTTCGGATGCTCGGGCAGCGCCTGACGATAAAACGCGATGTGCTCTTTCTGCACGAAGGGCACCTCGTGCGTGCCGAGCAGCGCGAGTTGGCGCGACGTGCGCACTGCTTCGAGCCGTTGCGCGATCGTCTCGGGATCGACGGTGTCGGGCGCGTCGCCCATCAGGCCCAGCATGACGCCGCGATCGGTGCCGTGGCCCTTGCCGGTCGCGCCGAGCGAGCCGTACAGCTCCGCCTTCACCGATGCGGTGGAAGCGAGCAGCCCGTCGCGCTCGAGTCCCTGGACGAACATCAGCGCCGCGCGCATCGGCCCGACCGTGTGCGAGCTCGACGGACCAATGCCGATTTTGAAGAGATCGAAGACGCTGACTGCCATGTACTGCTCCCTGCCTATAGATAAAGAGTTTAGCGCGCCGGCAGCGGCAAGCACACGGCGAGCCACGCGGGCGGCGTCGGTGCGAGCTGCAGCGCGACTGGCGTAAAGCGTCCGTCGAGACGGGCCGCCAGGTGAAACAGTTCCGTCGCGTTCTTCGGATCCCACTGACCCGAATAGCCGGGCAAGCCGGCCTCGCGACGTTTTGCATCGAACGCGACGTTCGAATGCACGAATTCCTCATGCGTCTGAGCGCCGGTAGCAAACGGCACGAGCCAATTCAGCGCGGCGAGCAGCGTCGCGCCGTTCGCGCCCTTTTCTTGCAGCCAGTTGCGGTTGTGGCGGCGCGCGGCGAGCGCGGCCGTCACCAGCGGTTGCAGATCGTAGGTCACGTAGTGCAGCGCATCGCGCTCGCCGAAGTCGATCGTCGAGCCGTCCGGGGCGATGTTGTCGCCGATATGCTCGACGAACAGCCGCTGCGCGGCGTTGATCATCTTGCGGTTGTCGAGCGTGAATGCCGCCATCGCGATCAGCTTGATGCGGTGGCTTTGCCAATTGTTGCGGAACGTGCCCGTGAGCGGCCGCGGCTGCGCGTCGATCTGCGCGATGTAGCCGTTCGCGAGCTTCGTCAGAAACGCCATCGCCGCGTTGCGCGTTTTGACGGGCAACGCGCTCGCGGTCATGTCGTACGCGAGGATCAGACCTTCGAAACGCGTTTCGTCGATCGGATTGAAGCTCGGCTGATAGGTCGTGACCCACGCGTACAGCAGACGGTCGACGAGCTTCAGGAAGCGGTCGTCGCTGGTCGCGCGCCACGCGAGCGCGGCGTCGCGCAGCAGGTCGAGATCCTTCTCCGCTTCGACGCTCTGATCGTAGATGCCCTCGTGCGGCAGCGTGCCCTCGGTGTGCAATTTGGCGAGCGCATGCGGCTGCTCGTTCAGATGTGCCTGCACGTTGGCGACGAGCGCCTTGACGCCGGGGTCGGCATTGGTGCGCTCGCTCGTTTGCAGCGCCGGCGCCGCGCAGAAATTCATCGCGGCCTGCGCCGCGCGCAGCGGCAGCAACGCGGCCGCTGCGGCCAACAGTACCGCGTAAGCGGGCCGCCACGGACGGACGCCTGCCGCCTCGGCCCGGCTTTGCATCAATCGCACCTTTCGCGCCATGCGAAACTCCTCGTTAGGCTGATTCGGTGTGTGATGTTAGCCGGTTGCGGCTTTCAACGACAGGACCGCGGGCGGACCGCTCGCAAACGCCGACGGACCTTCACAGCGCCGGGCATGACCTCTCGCCGACTCGCGCTGCTTACTCGTAATCGGCGATCGGCACGCACGAGCAGAACAGGTTGCGATCGCCGTACACGTTGTCCGCGCGACCGACCGGCGGCCAGTACTTGCTCGCGATCAGCGTCTTCAGCGGGTAGGCGGCGGTCTCGCGCGCATACGCGTGCTTCCAGTCGTCAGAGATCACGACCGCCGCCGTGTGCGGCGCGTGCTTCAGCGGATTGTCCTCGCGGTCCGCGCGGCCTTCCTCCACCGCGCGGATTTCCTCGCGGATCGCGATCATCGCCTCGATGAAGCGGTCGAGCTCTTCCTTCGACTCCGACTCGGTCGGTTCGACCATCAGCGTGCCCGGTACCGGGAAGCTCATCGTCGGCGCGTGGAAGCCATAGTCGGCGAGGCGCTTCGCGACGTCGTCGACGGTGATGCCGCTCGTGTCCTTGATCGGACGCAGATCGAGAATGCACTCGTGTGCGACGAGGCCGCCGGGGCCCGAGTACAACACCGGATAGTGCGGCGCGAGCTTGTTGGCGACGTAGTTCGCGTTGAGGATCGCGGTTTCGGTCGCGGCGCTCAGGTTCTTCGCACCCATCATCGCGATGTACATCCACGAGATCGGCAGGATCGACGCCGAGCCGTACGGCGCGGCCGACACCGCGCCGATGCCATCCTCCGAGCGCTGGTAGCCCGACGAAGTCTGGTTCGGCAGGAACTGCGCGAGATGCGCGCCGACCGCGACCGGACCGACGCCCGGTCCGCCGCCGCCGTGCGGAATGCAGAAGGTCTTGTGCAGGTTCAGATGCGAGACGTCGCCGCCGAACTGACCCGGCGCGCACAGGCCGACCATCGCGTTCATGTTCGCGCCGTCCACGTACACCTGGCCGCCGTGCGCATGCACGATCTCGCAGATTTCGCGGACGTTCTGCTCGAACACGCCGTGCGTCGACGGGTACGTGATCATGATCGCCGCGAGCTTATCGGCGTGCTGCGCGGCCTTCTTCTTCAGGTCTTCGATATCGACGTTGCCCTGCGCGTCGCATGCCACGACCACGACCTGCATGCCGGCCATTTGCGCCGACGCCGGGTTCGTGCCGTGCGCCGAAGCGGGAATCAGACAGACATCGCGATGCGCTTCGCCGCGCGACGCGTGATAGGCGTGGATGATCAAAAGACCCGCGTACTCGCCCTGCGAGCCCGCGTTCGGCTGCAGCGACACGGCCGCATAGCCGGTCGCGGCGACCAGCATCTCTTCGAGCTGATCGATCATCTCGCGGTAGCCGACGGTTTGCTCGGTCGGTGCGAACGGATGGATCTGGCCGAACTCGGGCCACGTGACCGGCAGCATTTCCGACGTCGCATTCAGCTTCATCGTGCAGGAGCCGAGCGGGATCATCGAGCGATCGAGCGCGAGGTCCCTGTCCGACAGACTGCGCAGATAGCGCAGCATTTCCGTTTCCGAATGATGACGGTTGAACACGTGATGCGTCAGGTACGCGCTCGTGCGTTCGAGCGCGGCCGGCACCGACGCAGAGTTCGATGCGTCGAGCGCGGCGTCGAGCGCATCGACTTGCGGCAGGTCGCTCGTGAAGGCCGCTTGAGCGAACACCGCGAGCAGGTCGGCCAGATCGTGGCGCGTGGTGGTTTCGTCGATCGACAGGCCGACTTGCGTCGCGCTCACGTGGCGCAGGTTGATGCGCCTGGCCGTAGCCGCGTCGTGCAGCGCTTGCGTGCGGGCGCCGGTGTCGAACGTGAGCGTGTCGAAGAAAGTTTCGTTGACGAGCTGATAGCCAAGCTGCTTCGCGCCTTCGGCGAGCAGCGTGGCGATGCGATTGACGCGCAGTGCGATCGTCTTCAGGCCACGCGGGCCGTGATAGACCGCGTACATGCTCGCCATGATCGCGAGCAGCGCCTGCGCGGTGCACACGTTCGAGGTCGCCTTCTCGCGGCGGATGTGTTGCTCGCGCGTTTGCAGCGCGAGACGCAGCGCGGGGTTGCCTTGCGCGTCGACGGTTACGCCGACCAGACGTCCCGGCATTTGCCGCTTGAATTCGTCGCGCACCGCGAGGTACGCGGCATGCGGGCCGCCGAAGCCGACCGGCACGCCGAAACGCTGCGTATTGCCGACCGCGACGTCCGCGCCCCATTCGCCCGGCGGCGTAAGCAGCGTCAGCGCGAGCAGGTCGGCGGCGACGACGACATGGCCGCCCGCCGCGTGGATCGCTTCGGTCAGCGCGCGGTAGTCGCGCACGTCGCCGTTCACGCCCGGGTATTGCAGCAGCACGCCGAATGCGTTGGCGTCGGCGGCTTCAGCGGCCGGGCCGACTTTCACTTCGATGCCGACCGGCGTCGCGCGCGTCTTCACGACTTCGATGGTCTGCGGCAACACGTCGTCGGCAACGAAGAACACGTTCGACTTCGGCTTGCCGACGCGTTGCAGCAGCGTCATCGCTTCGGCGGCGGCGGTCGCTTCGTCGAGCAGCGATGCGTTCGAGATCGCGAGGCCGGTCAGGTCGGTGACCATCTGCTGGAAGTTCAGGAGCGCTTCCAGACGGCCTTGGGAAATTTCAGGCTGGTACGGCGTGTACGCGGTGTACCACGCCGGATTTTCGAGCACGTTGCGCAGGATCACCGTCGGCGTATGGGCGTTGTAATAGCCCTGGCCGATGTAGGAGCGGAACACCTGGTTCTTGTCCGCGAGCTCGCGCAAGGCGGCGAGCGCTTCGGCTTCGCTCTTCGGTTGCGCGAAGGGGCCGAGCGGCAGCGTTTCGGTGCGGCGGATCGTCTTCGGGATGACGGCGTCGATCAATGCCGCGCGCGACGCGAAGCCGAGTGCTTCGAGCATCGCTTGCTGGTCGGCCGTATCCGGGCCGATATGCCGTTCGGCGAAGGCGTCGTGCACTTCGAGCGCGGCGAGCGAGAGAGGAGTGCGGTTCATCAGACGATCCGGGTGTTCGAGCTTCATGGGTGTTCCTGGCGGCGCGGCGCGCCGTTGTGCGAGCGCCGCGCCTGACGGTTAAAACAAACGGCGACTCAGGCGCCGATCGACTTCGCGTACGCCTCGGCGTCGAGCAGACGGTCGAGCGACGCATCGGCGGCCGGCTTGATCTTGAACAGCCAACTGTCGTACGGCGTGCTGTTGACGGTGTCGGGCGAGTCCGCGACGGTCGTGTTCGCCTCGATGACTTCGCCCGAGACCGGCGCGTAGATATCGGAGGCGGCCTTCACCGATTCGATCACGGCGACGGTGTCGCCCGCGGTCACGGACTTGCCGAGTTCCTGGACTTCGAAGAAGACGATGTCGCCGAGCGCTTCCTGCGCGTGGTCGGTGATGCCGACCGTCAGCGTGCCGTCCGCTTCGGTGCGGACCCATTCGTGCGATTCGGTGTATTTCAGTTCGGCCGGGATGCTCATTGGATGCTCCTGAACGGTATGTTCGGTAGTGTTTGAATGTAGGGGCGTGCGCCGGCCGCTTAGACCGCCAGCACCTTGCCGTTGCGCACGAACGGCAGTTTTACCACGCTTGCGGGACAGGCTTTGTCGCGAATCTGGACGTGCACGGTGTCGCCCGGCTGCACGCCCTTCGGCACGCGCGCGAAGGCGATCGATTCCTGCATGGTCGGCGAGAACGTGCCGCTGGTGATTTCGCCGTCGCCGTGCGGCGTGACGACTTTCTGATGCGCGCGCAGCACGCCCGCGGCCTTGCCGTTTTCCTTCAGCAGGATCAGGCCGACGAACGCGGCGCGCGAGCCGTCGGCTTCGAGGCTGCTCTTGCCGACGAACTCGCGCGGCGAGGCCAGGTCGACGGTCCATGCGAGGCCGGCGTCGAGCGGCGAGACATTGTCGTCCATGTCCCGGCCGTACAGGTTCATGCCGGCTTCGAGGCGCAGCGTATCGCGCGCGCCGAGACCGGCCGGGCGCACGCCGTGGGCCGCGAGCGCATTCCACAGCGCTTCGACGTGGGTAGCCGGGACGATGATCTCGAAGCCGTCTTCACCGGTATAGCCGGTGCGCGCGACGGTCAACTCGCCGAACGGCGTGCCGTCGACGCGCGCGGCGTTGAACGGCTTCAGCGTTTCAGTCGCGGCGCGCGCGGCCGGCACGGTTTGCCAGGCCTTTTCGCGTGCGTTCGGGCCTTGCACGGCGACGATCGCCAGATCGCGGCGCGGCGTGATGGTGAGACCGAAGCCGCCCGCGTTGAGCTGGCCGAACCAGGCGATGTCTTTGTCGGCGGTGCCGGCGTTGACGACCACGCGGAAGTGGTCTTCGGCGAAGTAATAGACGATCAGATCGTCGATCACGCCGCCGTTCGGATTCAGCATGCAGGAGTAGAGCGCGCGGCCCGGCGTTTGCAGCTTCGCGACGTTGTTCGCGAGCGCGTATTCGAAGAACGCGCGGACGCGCTCGCCGGTGAAGTCGACCACGCACATGTGGGACACGTCGAACATGCCGGCGTCGGTGCGCACCGCGCGATGTTCCTCGATCTGCGAGCCGTAGTTGACGGGCATGTCCCAGCCGCCGAAGTCGACCATGCGAGCATTGAGCGCGCGGTGAGCGGCGTGGAGCGGGGTGTGTTTGAGTTCGGTCATGGGGCCTCGGGCATCTCGCGAAACAAAAAAGGCCATGCGGCGCACTGCCTCGCGGCCGTGTGCCTGCGAGCGTGGTTCTGCATGACCCCTCTGTCCTCGATACCTGAGAGATTGCGCCGCCGCGACTGGCTCAATGAGCTCGATCCGTCACGGTGAAACGCGCGCCCCTTCGGTGGGCAGCCTGCCTGCGGTGCACGAGGTGCGACGCGGATGGCTACTGCCGCTCTCCAGAGTGCGAAAAAGCCGCCGGAAGACGGGTTTTTCGACGCGGTCGGTCCTTTTGCCTGAGAGTTTGCGGGTGTGCCCCTTCGGCGGCGCGGCCTGCGATTTTTCGCCTGCCAGCACGCTCTCCCGACGCGTGCGGCGAATTTACGCGACGGGCCGGGGCTTGTCAAATAAAGGCCCGGGAGCGGTGTGGGGGCTCACCTGGTGGCTCGTTTGCCGATTCGGTTTGACCACTTGCTCGCTGGCTCACTCGCCGATCGCATGAGCCGCATTGTCCAGTTCCTGATTCAGCACGCGCTGTTCTTCCGCGGACAAACCGCCGCCATGCTGGGCGGCCATGTCATGCGCTTCCTGGCGAATCGTCTCGAGACGATGATGCAGCGCGGCGCCTTGCGGCGGCGGGTAATAGCCCTGATTCACGCGGTTATCGATACGGTGCGCGAGATTGTCGATGCGGCCGTCGACCTGATGCAGACGCTGGTCCGCGATCTGCTGCGGAGTCGGGCCCGGATGCGGCGCCGGCGGGGGCGTTACCACGCAGGCGGCGACGGAGCCGAGCAGCGCGCATGCAACAAGGGCACGGATGATTCGAGACATGGATTCTCCCGGAGTCGTTGTCGTGTTGGGTTGCTACCTCACTAGCAACGGCTGACGAAGAACGCCCGCTGACCTGGCAGCGGGCGAATTTGTAACGTTATGTTCCTTTCCAGAACGTCAGGAAAGCCCGCGCCGACAGCCTTCGCGGCGCTAAAGGCGGTCCCGTTTTTGGTACACAGATCGTGGTGGCGCGGTGTCGACGCGCAGCGGGGCGGGGTTCAGCGAATGCGCTCGAACGGCAGTCGCACGCCCTGCTCGGAACTGCGCGCGGCCAGGTCGATGATCGTCATCACGTCGACCGCGTCGCGCGTGCTGATCGGAAATGCGACGCCGTTCTGGATCGCGTCGGCCAACGCAATATAGAAGCCTGCGTACTCGCCGTTGCGGGTCGGCAATTCGCACTCGACTTCCTCGTCGCCTTCGAGCACGCGCAGCACGCCGGGGCTGTCGCCGGCGCCGAAGCCTGCGTCGCCGGGGCGCAGGCCCGCTTTCAGCTGATCTTCCTGGGTGTCGAGGCCGTACTTCACGTAGCTGCCGCGCGTGCCGTGGATAGCAAAGCGCGCTCCCGGCAACGCGGTCAACGCGCTTGCGTGCAGCACGACCTCGAACTCGTCGTAGCCGAGCTGGATGTGCACGTAGTCGGGTGCACTTGCGTCGTCGCGATGGGTGCGCACCGTCGCCGATACGGTCCGCGGCGCGCCGAAGAGGGCGAGCGCCTGGTCGATCAGATGCGGACCGAGATCGAACAGCAGACCGCCGCCGCGCGTCACGTCTTCGCGCCAGCGCTGACGCACGCCCGGCCGGAAGCGGTCGAAATGCGATTCGTACTGCGTGAGGCGACCCAGTTCCACGCGCGCGAGCAGATCGCGCACGGTCAGAAAATCGCCGTCCCAGCGGCGGTTGTGAAAGGGCGCGAACAGCTTGCCGCGCGCGAGCGCGATATTGGCAAGCGTGTGGGCGTCGGCGGCGCTCAGCGTGACAGGCTTGTCGACGACCACGTGCTTGCCGGCTTCGAGGGTGCGGCGCGCGAGGTCGAAGTGGGTGTCGTTGGGCGTCGCGATCACGACGCAGTCGATGTCGTCGAGCGCGAGCAGCGCGTCGAGATCGGCGACGATTTTCGCGTGCGGAAAGTCGGCGTGCGCGCGCTCGGATTGCCCGGTCGCAATCGCGGCGACCCTCGCGCGTCCGCAGTGTTCGATCACCGGTGCGTGAAACGTCGCGCCGGCGAAGCCGTAGCCCATCAATCCAATTTTCAGCGATGCGGACATGCGAGTCTTCCTGGAGGAGCGGCGCGCCGCCTTGCCACCGCGGCGGCGGCGCGCAATCTGGTCATTGTGGCATTTGTGGGCTGGACTGGGGGCTGAGCATGACTGCCGGCGTTGCGCGCAGCCCGTCGGGGCGTCCGAACCATCGAGGCATCCAACGAGGGCGTCCATCGCAGTGGCCATCGCGGTGGCCATGTTAACATCGCACCTCTCGCGCGCATTGCGCCGCGCAGCATGCCCCGGGCCTTCGGCCGGCGCCACCCGCCGGTCCGACCTCAGCGGCCCTCAACCGTATTACCCATCCACAAACGATGTCCGCAGGCCTGAACCCCGCTCAAAGTGAAGCGGTCCGTTATCTCGACGGCCCCTGTCTCGTGCTCGCCGGCGCCGGCAGCGGCAAGACGCGCGTGATCACGCAGAAAATCGCGCACCTGATCGAAGCGAAGGGCTTCGAGCCACGCCACATCGCCGCCGTCACGTTCACGAACAAGGCCGCGGCGGAGATGCGCGAGCGCGTCGGCAAGCTGCTCGAAGGCAAGACGCTGACCGCACCCGGCAAGGAAGGCCGCAAGGTGCCCGTGAACCAGCTGACGGTGTGTACGTTCCACTCGCTCGGCGTGCAGATTTTGCGTCAGGAGGCGGAGCATGTCGGCCTGAAGCCGCAGTTCTCGATCATGGATTCCGACGACTGCTTCGGCATGATTCAGGAGCAGGTCGGCTCGACGGACAAGGGCCTCATCCGCAAGATCCAGTCGATCATCTCGCTGTGGAAGAATGGCCTGATCATGCCCGAGCAGGCGATCGCGACTGCCTCGACCGAGGACGAGCATCAGGCGGCGATCGTCTATCGCAACTACGTGGCGACGCTGCATGCGTACCAGGCGGTCGATTTCGACGATCTGATCCGCCTGCCCGCCGAACTGTTCGCGAGCAACGAGCAGGTGCGCGACCGCTGGCAGAACAAGCTGCGCTATCTGCTGATCGACGAGTATCAGGACACCAACGCATGCCAGTACGAACTGGTGAAGCTCCTGGCCGGCAAGCGCGCGGCGTTCACGGCGGTCGGCGACGACGATCAGGCGATCTACGGCTGGCGCGGCGCGACCCTCGAAAACCTCGGCCAGCTCGGCAAGGATTTCCCGAACCTGCACCTGATCAAGCTCGAACAGAATTACCGCTCGACGGTGCGCATCCTGAGCGCCGCGAACAACGTGATCGCGAACAACCCGAAGCTGTTCGAGAAGAAGCTGTGGTCCGAGCACGGCATGGGCGACACGATCACGGTGACGGGCTGCAACGACGAGGAGCACGAGGCGGAGTCCGTCGTGTTTCGGCTGTCCGCGCACAAGTTCGAGCGGCGCGCGAATTTCCGCGACTACGCGATCCTCTATCGCGGCAACTTCCAGGCGCGCATCTTCGAGCAGGTGCTGCGCCGCGAACGGATTCCGTACGTGCTGTCGGGCGGCCAGTCGTTCTTCGATAAGGCCGAGATCAAGGACATCTGCGCGTACCTGCGTCTGATCGCCAACGCGAACGACGATCCCGCGTTCATCCGCGCGATCACGACACCGCGTCGCGGCGTCGGCAATACGACGCTTGAGGCGCTCGGCGCGTTCGCGGGTCAGGCGAAGGTGTCGCTGTTCGAGGCGGTCTACATGGGCGGCATCGAGGCGCGTCTGTCGCCGCGTCAGATCGAGCCGATGCGCGCGTTCTGCGACTTCATGCAGCGCCTGACCGACCGCGCGGAGAAGGACGCGGCGGGCACGCTACTCAATGAGCTGATGGGGGCGATCCACTACGAAGCGTATCTGTACGACGCGTTCGACGAACGCCAGGCGCAGGCGAAGTGGCAGAACGTGCTGGAGTTCATCGAGTGGCTCAAGCGCAAGGGCACGAAGGAAGAGCCGGAGCACGGCAGCGGCAGCGAAGCGACCGGCTACGACACCGCCGACGGCTTCGGCGACACCGGCAAGAACCTGCTCGGGCTGATCCAGACGGTCGCGCTGATGTCGATGCTCGAAGGCCGCGAGGAAGATCCGGATGCGGTGCGGCTGTCGACCGTGCATGCGTCGAAGGGGCTCGAGTATCCGCACGTGTTCCTGGTCGGCGTCGAGGAAGGCATCATGCCGCATCGGGGCAGCGCGGACGACGAGCCGATCGACGACGCGCGCATCGAGGAGGAACGGCGGCTGATGTACGTCGCGATCACGCGCGCGCAGCGCAGCCTGCATCTGAACTGGTGCAAGAAGCGCAAGCGGGCGCGGGAGACGGTCGTCTGCGAGGCGTCGCGCTTCATCAACGAAATGCTGCTCGACGATGCGCCGCCGCCGACTCCGGAAGAAGCGCCGATGTCGCCGAAGGACCGGCTCGCGAGCCTGAAGGCGTTGTTGCAGAAGTCGTGAGCGGGCGGGACTGCAAGTGCCCACCAGGTGCGGTTGCTTGCGATTGCACATAAAAAATCCCTGCATCGCGTTAGCGCATGCAGGGATTTTTCATTTCAGCGACGACCGATGCCGCCTGCTTTACTTCACCGCGCTGACCATATAGTCGACCGCGGCCTTCACGTCCGCATCCGATGCGTTCGAGCCGCCCTTCGGCGGCATCGCGCCCTTGCCGTGCAGCGCGTAGTTATAGACGGTGTTCATCGGGTCCTTCAGGCGCGGCGCCCATGCTTCCTTGTCGCCGAACTTCGGCGCGTTCAGCACGCCGGTCGCGTGACAGGCCTGGCATACCGACTGATACAGCGCTTTGCCGGCCTGCGAGGCGTCCGCGCTTTGCGCGCCACCTGCTGCCGGGGCGGGAGTCTGCGGCACGCTGGCCATTGCGGCCATCGCCGCGGCGGCCTGGGCCGCGCCCGCATCCGATGCACCTGCTGCACCGGATGCCGCTGCCGCACCGGATGCCGCGGCCGCGCCCGCCGCCGGCAGCGCCGGCTCGGGGAAGCTCGCGCCCGAATTGTTCGCCATATAGACGACCGCGCGCGCGATCTCGAAGTCACTGTAGTCGTCGGGGCTCGTGCCGCCGCGCGGCGGCATGGCGCCCTTGCCGGACAGCGCGGTGTGCCACAGCGTGTCGAAGCCCTGCGCGATGCGCGGCGCCCAGTCGGCGGTGTTGGTGAATTTCGGCGCGCCTGCGGCACCCGACGCGTGACACGCCGAGCAGACCGCCTTGTAGACTTCCTCGCCGCTCTTGTAGACGCGCGGTGCGTTGGCGTCGCGAATCTCGACTTGGGCGATCGGATGGATGCGGGAGGTGACTTCGGCTTCGGAGAGAGAGTCGGTGCCGGCGCCGGTGCGCGTCGAATTATCGACGTAGACGGCGAGCAGAACGATGATGACGATCGGCACAGCAAACCCGGCGATGACCGCGGCGATAAGCTGTGCTGGGGTTTTGATCGGGGCTCCGTGTGGTGCTTCGCTCATGCTTGTCTCGTCTCCGTGGGTGTGTGAGCGGTACAGCGCGACGGCAACTTCTTGTTCTTTATCAGCCACGGACGATTATAGACGCAAGCTTTCGGCGGCGGCGAGAGGGCCAGGACGGTGTTCAGCCGGCGTTTACCCGGATCGGTATGGACGATGGCAGGGGTCGGGGAAGACGCTGGGATGGGCGTCGGAGGCCGTCCTGTGGACGGTTCGGCCGAAACCGGGTATCCTTGCGGTCTCTCGCGTTGGCGTCGCGTCCGTTCTGGTTGGCGCGCTTTCGCGTAGATTCCCCGCAGTTTTGTGGTGAAGCGCCCGTAGCTCAATGGATAGAGTACTGCCCTCCGAAGGCAGGGGTTGCTGGTTCGATCCCAGCCGGGCGCACCAACCCTGACAAGGGTTCCAACGAATTCACCCGTTCCCGCTCCCCACGAATTGCAGCTAAATTGCAGCTAACTGCGGTGCGGCTTGCATCGTCATCGGCTGCACCCACTGCGCCAAGTGATCGGCCGACAGGTGCGCGTACCGCTGCACCATTTCCAGCGTTTCCCATCCTCCCAGCTCCTTGAGCACCTGTAACGGCGTGCCGCGCTGCACATGCCAGCTTGCCCACGTGTGGCGCAGATCGTGCCAGCGGCAGTCACGGATACCGGCCCGCTTCAGCGCTTTGGTCCACGCCGCAGTCACGGTCTGGTAGACCGGTTTGCCGTGGTATACGAACACGCTTTCGACGACGATCACGCGCCTTGCCTTGTCGAGCCGCTGCACGTCGGCTGTCCAGCCGTAGCCTGACTTGTCGCCTTGGGTCTGCGTCTTGACGCCGCCGTTGATTGTCGGGTCGATATAGCGCATGTCGACGGCGACGACGTGGCCTGGATTCAGTGTGCGGACGATGAACGCGGCGGCCGGCCCGCCGTGGCCGACTTCGCCGGGCTGCGCCTTCGAGCTGGTCCAGTCGTTAAAGCCGAGCGTCCTGGCCGTGATCGCCGCGTCGACCGCAGCATCGGAGATCCCGCGCCCGGTCAGGAACCGCCTTGGTCGGCGCTATGGTCGCGCCAACCGGTGCCGTGCCAGCCGCGTTGGAGAATAAAAAGTAATGCAACAGAAATTCAACGGGAACATCGGGCAAGTTGCAGGCCGCGATGTCAAGACGAATAGCGCGCAATCCAACGTAAGCGTGCATATCCACAACGAACCGAAACCGAGTTGCATCAGCGATCGTCAGCGTAGTGCGATCGCACGCAAGGCGTATCAGATCCAAGCCAAGACGCAGACCGACAAGCTGATGGTCTATCGGCGCTTGATGACCGTGTTCAAGTTTCCGAACATGGACGAGATGCCGCGCGACGTGTACCAGCGTGCAATGTCATATCTCGAAGTGTGGTTGCGAAATGGCACAACAGAGCCGGCATCGGCCAGGGCAACATCACGAAACCCAGTTCAGGCGGTCGATACGTCGCGGCACGATGCCATTGAAGGCGCGAGCAATGCAGTCGCTCCCGTGAAGCCGGTTGTAGTAGATCCGCCGATCCTTGCTCAGACGGCGGCGACCATCGCGCAAGCGCCCGGGAAACAGACGCCGTGGCGCGCGGTTGCTGTAGCGTGCGGAGTGATCGCTGCGCTCGCAGCAGTGGCACACGTCGTCGTGGAGCGATCGGCAGCATCCGCGCAGCTGCCTGCTGCGCCGCAATGCGAGTACGGCGGTCATCACTACTCGATCGGCAGTGTCGTGTTGCAAGCTGGCTTGCGCCAGCAATGCGTTACCACGGGCGAAAACGGAGCCACCTGGGAAAAACTCAGCGCAGGCCGTCGCGTCGCCGGTAAATAACGAAAATCGCAGCGTCTGGCCGATTCCGGGGAGTTTGTCTGGCATTGACGCTATGGAAATTCGAATCGACAAAAAGGGCACTGTGCGCCCCCTTGTCAGGTTGTACTGAAAACGATCGTTTGCGGAACGCCTATGCGTGGTGTGTTTTCAGCCAGTCACGCAAAGCGTTGTTCATGCGGGTTTGCCAGCCTTCGCCGCTTTCCTTGAACCGGTCGACGATATCGGCGTCGTACCGCACCGTTACCGCGACTTTCGGATTCGCGAGTTTCGGCCGGCCGCCGCGTCGCTTCATCTGCGCGAACTGTTCATCGGTCGGCTCGAACGTGTCAGGGTCGGCCGCGATGCCGCGCGCAATCGCGGCTTCTTCTTCTGGCGTGTTACGGATCAATTTGGGTTGCTTCTTCATAGCGGTCAATCTCCCGGTTGTTGGCTTTGCGCAGACTGATAACCCGGAAGGTTTCGCCGCGCTGCGTGAAAACGATGCAATAGAGACGGGCATCGATCACGGCATAGCCTATTTCGCGCAGTTCTCCGTAGTCCTTGCGGTCGTCGGGCGCGCACCATACCGACGACCAATCGATAGCATCAGCGAGCGCCAGGGAAACGCCGTGCTTCCCTTCGTTGGCTTCGCTTTTAGCTGGGTCGTGTGTTGTTGTCATATGGTTATTGTAGTTACGTAAACTGGCGCGCGCAACAGGTTTTTGTAACTACGATTACTTGCCTGGTTTGCGAAAGTTCGAGCGGTGCCGGTCGCTCGTCGGATCGTCGCGCATCTCCAGGTCGAGCTGCGTCGTGTATCCGCCATCGGCAATCGTGTGCAATATGCGCGATCGCGATTTTCGCGAGGGCGTCGGCGATCGCCGGCTTGAGGCTGTGCCGGCCGGCGATCTTGCGCACGATCGGGCCGAGCGTTTCGCCGTGCCAGCTCGCCTCCTTTCGTTCGCCCATGTCCTTGGTCATCGAGGCCGAGCGCGCCCGAATGGTGAGGATATCCGGGGCGCCGCTGTGCTCTACCTCGTCGACGGTAAGTGTTGCTGGTAAACGCGTTTGAATTTTGTTAACTTCGGCGACCCCATTGCGCCGGAGTCCAGATGAAGTGTGTTGTAGAGCTGAGCGAAGCCGAGGAAAAGACCTTGCAACAGATGTCGT